>CALLIL010000050.1 GCA_938009755.1 uncultured Marinomonas sp. | reverse complement strand
CGTGTTTGTCTGTTTAGTGTGTTTTCTGATTTGTGTATGTCTGGTGCTAGTGTATTTATGACAGTTCAGAAAAAGAAGTGTGTTTATTTTCGTTTAGAAAAGTGTTTTTGGTTTCATTTTAATAAAATTAACGCTTTTATTTGTTTCATATCGACAAATTTAAAGGGGATTTGATTTCATAACGACAACAATATGTTTTTTATCATATGTATTCATATTACTGTCATATGCCGCGCGTAGAGTCTGCTCATTACTTAATCAGGAGCGACACTATGAAACTGTTATACCCAGTACTTTTGGCGTCAATGTTTACAGCAGGCGCTGCCAATGCAGAGTTTTCTTTGGACAGCCGTTACACGGATAAAGACAAAGATTTAATCGCTGATATCCCAACAGATAAGTCTAAGTTAATCGACCCTAGTACTTTGATTTTTGCTTATACACCAGTCGAAGATCCTGCCGTTTATGCGGATGTTTGGTCTGAGTTCCTAGAGCACATGGAAGACGTAACAGGCAAGAAAGTGCGTTTCTTCCCAGTACAATCTAACGCCGCGCAAATCGAAGCAATGCGCGCTGGTCGTCTTCACATTGCCGGTTTCAACACAGGTTCTAACCCATTAGCGGTTGCTTGTGCGGGTTATCGTCCATTTACTATGATGGCAGCAGAAGACGGTTCTTTTGGTTATGAGATGGAAATCATCACTTACCCAAATTCTGGTATCAATTCTCCTAAAGACATTAAAGGCAGCAAGTTAGCCTTTACGTCTCAAACCTCTAACTCTGGTTTTAAAGCGCCTTCTGCGATTCTAAAAGCAGATTTTAATTTGATTCCTGAGCGTGACTTCGAGCCTCAGTTCTCTGGTAAGCATGACAACTCTATTTTGGGTGTGGCAAACAAAGATTACCCAGCAGCGGCTGTTGCAAACTCTGTATTAAATCGAATGATTGATCGTGACGTTGTGAAAGCCAGCCAAATAAAATCCATTTATAAATCTGAAACTTTCCCAACAACAAGCTACGGCGTGGCTTATAACCTTAAGCCTGAGCTTCAAGAAAAAATCAAGGAAGCGTTTTTCTCTTACAAATGGGAAGGCAGCAAGCTGAAAGAAGAGTTCTCGAAGGAAGGTCAGTTCTTGCCGATTACCTTTAAGCAACACTGGAATGTGATTCGTAAAATTGATGACGCAAACGGCGTTTCATACAACTGTCGATAGGATCTTTCAGTGCTTAAAATTGAACACTTAAAAAAGCGTTATAAGTCTGGTCCTTGGGTTTTAAAAGACATTAGTTTTGAGGTTCCTGACGGTGAAATTGTTGGACTTATCGGCCCGAGTGGGGCCGGTAAATCCACTATGATTCGTTGTGTAAACCGCCTAATCGATCCAAGTGAAGGCAATATCCAGTTGGACGATGTGAGCTTGAGCAGTTTGTCTTCCAGCAAAATTCGCGAGCAACGTCGTCACATTGGGATGATTTTCCAAGAATACGCCTTGGTTGAAAGACTGAGCGTGATGGAAAACGTCTTGTCTGGTCGATTGGGGTATTTGTCTTTTTGGCGTTCTTTCTTACGCCGTTATCCACAAGAAGACATTGATAATGCTTTTGAGTATTTAGACCGTGTTGGCTTGATTGATCATGCCAATAAACGAGCTGATGAATTGTCTGGTGGTCAACGCCAACGCGTGGGGATTGCCAGAGCCTTGGCGCAAGATCCTCGTTTGTTGCTGGTGGATGAACCAACGGCAAGTTTGGACCCAAAAACGTCTCGTCAAATCATGCGTTTGATTCAGTCTATTTGCCGTGAAAAAGCCTTGTCGGCGATTATCAACATTCACGATGTGCCGCTGGCGATGCAGTTTGTGGATCGCATTATTGGTCTGCAAGGTGGCGAAGTGGTGTTTGACGGCAAGCCTGATGAATTAACGGAAGACGTGCTGACGCGCATTTATGGCGACGAAGATTGGACGGACGTTAAGCCAGACGACGAAGACGATGAACAGGAAAGTGAGGAGGCCGCTTAATGCGAACTTGGCAAAGGCCTCATTATCTTGTGCCAGATAAACGCTGGCGCATCGCGCTTTGGATCGCCTTTTTTCTGTATTTGATTGTCGGTATTGGCAGCATTGAAGTGAATTGGCAGCGCGTTTACGAAGGTTTGGAGCGCGGTGGTCGTTTTATCGAAGGCTTTTTGAACCCTAATTTTACTCGTCGAGCGGCGGACATTTATTCTGGGATTTATGAAAGCTTAACTATGACAGTGACCTCAACGGTGGTTGGGATTTTGTTGTCTATTCCTTTTGGAATGGGCGCGGCGCGTAATATTTCTCCAAAACCTATCTATTTGTTTTGTCGGTCTTTTATTGCGGTTTCTCGTTCTATGCAAGAAGTCATTGTGGCCATCTTTTTGGTGGCGCTTTTTGGCTTCGGAGCCTTTGCGGGTTTCTTAACGCTGACCTACGCGACAATTGGTTTTCTAGGAAAACTGCTCGCAGAAGAAATCGAAGAGATCGATAAAAAGCAATTGGAAGCCATCGCCTCAACAGGCGCGTCTTGGTTGCAGCGCATGCACATCGCGATTTGGCCACAAGTGATGCCGCGTATGATTGGTTTGTCGTTTTATCGCTTCGATATCAACTTTCGTGAATCGGCGGTCATTGGCATTGTTGGTGCTGGCGGCATTGGTGCGACCTTGAATACCTCGATTGATCGTTACGAATACGATTCTGCTGGTGCCGTTCTCATTTTAATTATTCTTATTGTGTTGGCGTGTGAATACCTTTCTGGATGGATAAGAAAATGGGTGAGTTAGAACAAAAATTAGTATGGGAAAGTCATACTAGGCGCAAAGCATGGACCGTTTGGGGATTTTGGTTTTCCATTGTGTTATTGACCGTTTTTTGCTGGTTAGAAATGACGGAAGACACGATTTGGTTTTTTGTTTATGACGCACCTGTGCAAGCGGCGGATTTAATCGATCGCATGTTTCCACCAGAATGGTTGTACATCAATAAGCTGTATAAAGCCCTTTGGGACACCTTGAATATCGCGACTTTAGGCACGCTGCTTGGTGTGATTCTGGCGTTTCCTGTTGCTTTCTTAGCGGCACGAAATACCACGCCGTCCACAAAGTTCGTTCGTCCGATTGCGTTGTTTATCATTGCCTCATCGCGTTCTATCAATTCGTTGATTTGGGCTTTGTTATTGGTGACGATTTTAGGGCCGGGAATTTTAGCGGGTATTATTGCGATCGGTTTAAGGTCGATCGGCTTTGTCGCGAAGTTGCTGTATGAAAGCATTGAAGAGATCAACAGCACCAGCGTAGAAGCGATTGAGTCGACAGGCGCGTCTCGTTTTCAAACCATTGCTTACGCGATTATTCCGCAAATTTTGCCTGCTTTTTTAAGCATCACGATTTTCCGATGGGACATTAACATTCGAGAATCCACCATATTAGGCTTGGTTGGCGCGGGCGGCATTGGCTTGTTCTTGTCATCTTCGTTGAATGTGTTGGCGTGGCCTCAAGTGACCTTGATTATTCTGGTGATTTTGGCGACGGTGGTGGTGTCTGAATACATTTCAGCCAGGGTGAGAAGCTTATTGATTTAACGTCAGTGAATGCTGGTTAGATAAGATAAAAAGAGCCGCCAATGAATACTCAGTGTATTTGTTGGCGGCTCTTTTTTTTGCAGGTGTTTACGCAGGTTTGTGATTAGCAACAAGCAACCGTTCGCTCTGGGCGATCGCCCATTTTTTGTAGGCGTTGTTGGTTAATGTCCATGAAGTGCGTGTTTTCTGCGGCGGTTTCTGACAATACGGTTTTCGCCCATTTCGGTAATTCTGTATTGATGCTGTAGTAAACCCATTGGCCTTGGCGTCGATCGGTTAATAAGCCACAGTTTCTTAGTTGTGCGAGATGGCGAGATATTTTGGGCTGGCTTTCTTCCAGTGCGGCCATTAGCTCACAAACACACAGTTCGGTTTCTAAGTGAATCAATAGCATGCAACGTAAACGGGTTTCGTCTGCTAGGCATTTGTAAAACTGAATTGGGTCCATGGTTTTCTTCTTTTTAAATTCTGAGGTTATGTTCTTTTATACTCTGATGTTACGAAACAATGGCGTTAATGAGAAGGCCGTTGCCCGTATGATACGCATAAAAAAACCAGCCGAAGCTGGTTTTTTGTCTGTTTTCTTAACGCACGTCAGATTAGCCAATGATGCTGGTCATTTGCTCGGCGATATTTGGGTTTGCGTACAAGCTTGTCACCATACGAGTGTATTCGTCGGTGAAGGTTTTGTTGTCCACCAATTCACCAAAGATGTCGCTGATACGTAGAAAAGATAATACATCGCTGGTGGTTTTTGAGGCCGCTGCGTGCAGTTCGTCTTTCATTTCGTCAACAATATCAAGGGCAACACCGTCTTTGCTTGTGCCTTTGTCTGAGTAATAACACCATGCCGCGATAACCAAGGTTGCGTGGCGAATGCTGCCGCCGCTTGCTAGGTTTTCTGCGATGGTGGCAATAAGGAACTTAGGCAGCTTAGAAGAGCTTTCTAGGCAAATACGCGCCAAGTTGTCTTTGATGCTCGGGTTGCTGAAGCGTTCAATCAGGGCGTCTTTGTAATCGTCTAGATTGATGCCTTCAACGGGTGCTAATACAGGCGTTGCTTCGATGTCCATAAAGCGGCGTAAGTAAGTAGCAAACAAAGGATCGGCAATGCAGCTGTCGATCGTTTCGTGTCCGTGAATGGAACCCAATAAACCCAATACAGAGTGACCTGCGTTCAGTAGGCGAATCTTCATGGTTTCATAAGGCGTCACGTCTGGAACGAATTGCGCGCCAACGTTTTCCCATGCAGGACGACCGTTGCTGAACGTGTCTTCAATGACCCATTGATGGAATGGTTCGCATACCACAGGCCAAGCGTCTTTCACGCCAGTTGCGGCTAATGCCTCAATGTCTTCTGGCGTTGTGACTGGCGTAATACGGTCAACCATAGCGTTTGGAAAGCGCACTTCTTGTTCGATCCATTTTGCCAATTCGGCGTCTTGTTCATTGGCAAAGGCTAGAACCATTTTACGAGTCATGTTGCCGTTGTGCTGGATGTTGTCGCAAGACTGAATCGTAAAAGCAGGTAAGCCCGCATCACGACGTTGTTTCAGAGAGGCGGTCAAAAAACCAAACACTGTTTTTGGCGTCTCAGGGTTAGCAAGATCGTGTTTTACGTCTGCGTTGTTAAAGTCAAACTCACCCGTTGCTGGGTTGAAGTTGTAGCCGCCTTCGGTAATGGTTAAAGACACAATTTTTGTGTCTTCGCTGGCCATTTTGTTGATCACCGCTTTGCTATCGTCGGTCGCCAATAAGAAATCGACAATGGAGCCAATAACGCGGTGCTCAACGTTTCCGTCTGGGTGTTTAACAATCAGCGTGTATAGGAAATCTTGCTGTTTTAGCGTATCGCCAATTCGACGATCTGCTTCACGCAGACCAATACCACAAATGCCCCATTCTTTTGAATCGGTTGTGCTTAGCAACTCGTCCGTATAGAAGGCTTCGTGTGAGCGGTGAAAACCACCTACGCCAATGTGAACAATGCCGGCTTTAATATTGCTTCTATCGTACGTCGGACGCACGAAAGACGCTGGCAAGTGCTGAAGGTTGTCTTGATTCAATTCTGTGAATGTTGTCATTTGTGATACTCGAATAATAAATTACGCTTGAAGCGCTTTTTTACGGCGCAATACTGTGTAAGCCGATACAAAGTAAACGACAGTACAAATAAAGCCATAGAAATAGAATGTGTCACGGTTTTCTAGGTAGCTCGTCATATCGGCGCTATCAAACATAGTGATGCAAGCAAGAGCCAATGTGATCGCAAGGCTAACCCAAGAAATAACAGACAAGGCTTTCGATAAGAAAGACGTATCTTCGACGATTGGCGTTTCTTCTTTTGCTTGTTGTTCTTGGAAAGCATCAACCAATTGGTCGTATTCTTCCATTTCTGCTTGTTCAGCTGGGTATGCTTTGTCGGCACCGTACGCTTTTGCTAATAGCGTGTAGACAACAATGGTTAACGCCCAAGTTGGCAAGAACAAGTAGTAGAACGGCATGATGTTTACGAAGTTCAGGCCAAAGCCGAAAACCAAACCAATTCCCCAAGACGCCACCGCTGGTGTGCTGTGCGTCATTTTCTTGTAGCTTACCCAGTAACGGCTGAAGCCGATTTTAGGGAAGATAACATGCTCAGCGAATACAATTGCACCCACTGGAACCACCAACAAACCTGCGTAGGTTAGAAGCGGTAGAATTTGACCAAATACAAATGGGAAGCACGCCACAACGACTGTCACTAAACCCACGGTAAGTGTCGTTTGTTTTCTTGAGTAACCGGTAAAGATTGCTTGTGCAGCAAGGCCTGCGCGGTAAAGGTTGGCGTTGGCGGTTGTCCAGCCTGCGATGATAACAATCACAAAGCCTGATAGGCCAAGCGCTTGTGTGGCTACATCACCTGGATCCAATGCGCTGATGGATTTTTGAACCAAAACCGCTGTGCCTGCACCCATGATGCCAGCAGAAATCCATGCGATGAAGTGACCGAACAGCATACCTGTACTGGTTGCTAAACCGTAAATCGGCTTTTTCGCATAGCGTAATAATGCCATGTCGATAAGACCAAAGTGCGTAATCGTGTTCGCCGCCCAGGCAAAACCGATGACCTCAAGTAAGCCAATACCTGGTTCACCTTGTGCGTTGACACCTGTCCAAATGGACTGATCGCCAATAGTAATAAAGTCACCAAGGCTGCTTAAAGACGTTGTGCCTAATACGGAGTCCGCTAAGGCAGGCATCATTACAAGCGCGCCAGAACCGAACATTACGAACAACCAAGGTCCACAAATGCTTGAAAATTCAGACACCGCTTTAAAGCCGTACATGGCAACAAACACCACTACAACACCCACAGCCAATACCACCAAGACAAACAAGGCGTTTGTTGGGTACCAATCTAATTGAGCGGGAATATTGAATGCGTATCGCACCGCGGTACTGGAGACCGTAATCATGGCGGCGGAGATGACGGTGAATATGATGACATTGGCCCAGTTATAGAGCTTGGTCATGGATTTACCGGCAATTTTTTCTAAGTAAGTGTAAAGGCTTAGACGTGTTTGTGTGGCGATAGGCGAGGTGATTAATGTCCAGCTTAAGATGGCCAAAATGTTACCAATTAAAAGACCTAGGAGAATGTCCATTGTCTTTGCGCCTAATGCAACGAAGGTTGCACCGATTACAAATTCGGTGGCCGCAACGTGCTCACCAGCATACAGGCCTAAAAAGTGCTTTATGCCATGTCGTTTGTGTTTGGCGACGGGCATTTGCTCTTCGCTAACGCCTTGCAATTTATCGAAATTCATCTGTTTCTCTCGTTAATTATTCTTACTATTGGTTGATTGGATGGTAAACCCCAAGCAGCTTGTTAAAGCGCCTCAAGTATTCACTAACGTCGGTAACGAACGGTTTAAACATGTTTGCCTGATCGATGATTCGATGTTCATGTTCGTTTGAATCAAAGAAGGTACACAGGCGAAAAAAGAAATATATAAGTCCAAAGGCTTAACTTGTTTATGTGTATCAAGGCGGGCAAAAAACAGGCAGGTGAAAGCGAACAGAGAATAAGCTTCTGCTTTATAGTGCGACCAATGGCGATGGTGCCAGTCATTGGTAGACAGTGAACGCTCAATAATTGTTGCTATGTTCATATATGAAATCAGTTCGACTTAATAAAAGCAGAACGCATAATTAAACCTGTAACAAAATACCTAGCGACGAATGGCTATAGCATAGCCATTGGCATCAATAGATAGACCAACTTGAATCGAGATCGGCTTGATAAAAGACGAATAAAAAACCAGATACAGCGTGGCTTTTTGCTGAATTTTTGATCAACAAGCTAAAATAGCGGGGAACTTTAACAGCACTTTTTTGACAGTGAAACGACTGTTTGTAGAAAAAAAGGTCATCTAACGTGCAACAAAAAAGAGCCGCGATATTGTTTTAAAATTGCCATGCCAAAGCAAATACTAATTTGCGCCTTAGTGATTCATTCTCGCCTTTTAAAGGCGATTTTCATTTTTCCGCTTTTTTTTGCCAAGAATAATATGAAAGGACGATAAAGATGGCTTGTTGAAAAATTGTATGGCAGTCATAAGGTTTTTCTATTTCTTACCTGCCTTATATTGTATGGCGAACGTATTTAGAGTTTGATAAATGGCTTACAATAAAACCACTTTAGAGGCAGCCATCAAGGAGACGATATGTTAACGGTTCATCATTTAGAAAAATCTCGCTCACAGCGTGTTTTGTGGTTACTGGAAGAGCTGGGTGTGGAATACACCATTGTTGAGTACAAAAGAGACCCTGTCACGTTTTCTGGACCGGCGTCTTTAAAAGCCATTCACCCTTTGGGGAAATCTCCGGTTATTACGGATGGCGATATCACCATTGCCGAAACCGGTGCGATTATTGAGTATTTATTGGATCAATACGATACGGAAAATCGCTTGCGACCAACGTCAGGTCAGGCGCTTCTGGATTATCGTTATTGGCTGCATTTTGCCGAAGGCTCGCTCATGCCTTTGTTGGTGATGAAGCTTGTGTTGATGAAAGTGCCTGAAAACCCAATGCCTTTCTTTATTAAACCCATTGCGAAGATGTTGATGGGAAAAATTCAAGAGAACTTTATTGCCCCTCGTCTTGAGCCTCAGCTTAGCTTTATTGAGAGCACTTTGAGTGATCGAACTTGGCTTGCTGGTGATGCGCTTAGCGGTGCTGACATTCAAATGAGCTTTCCACTCATTGCCGCCAGCGGAAGAGTGGATCTAACCAATTACCCAAATATTGGGCGTTATATAAAGCAAATTGAGCAACAGACGGCGTATCAAAAAATTGTCGATAAAGGCTAAAGAGCATTTGCCTCAAATGACATCTCCTTTGGAAGCGTATGAAGCGCAATTAGAGCAGAATCATGCGATTTATGATGAGAGCCAGCAAGTGGCATTGGCGTCGTTAAATCGTGTGTATTCGGCTTTGATGTCTTGCACTCCTGAATCTCATTTCACACCGATTAAAGGCGCGTATCTTTGGGGCGATGTTGGCCGTGGCAAAACGTTTTTGATGGATCTTTTCTTCTCCTGTTTGTCTCCTTCTGTTGGTTTGAGGTTGCACTTCCACCACTTCATGGCGCGTCTTCATCGCGAATTGAATGTGTCTGCTGGTCAAGTTAATCCCTTAAAGAGTATTGCAAAGCGGCTGGCCTCTGAGTGTCGTGTATTGTGTTTTGACGAATTTTTTGTATCGGACATTGGCGACGCCATGTTGTTAGGCGGTTTGGTCGACGCTCTGTTTGAAGAAGGGGTTGTGCTGGTGGCAACATCGAATATCGCAATCGAAGACCTCTATAATAACCAGTTGGATAAAAAACGTTTCGAGCCTTCTATCACGTTACTTCTGTCCCATTTGGAACAAGTGCATTTGTCTGGTGAAGCTGATCATCGATTGCGTCATCAAGGTTCGTCGGCGACGTATTTTGTTAAAGGCGAGCAGGATTTTTCGGTGCGATTTAACCAAGAGGCAATCGGTGAAGTGCATACATTGCCTTTAACCGTTTGTGGTCGTGATATTAAGGTAAAAGCAACAGCGGACAATGTGGCGTGGTTCGACTTTTACGCCTTGTGTGATGGCCCAAGGTCGTCATTGGATTATATCGAATTGGCACATCGTTACGGCTTGATCATGGTGTCAGGTATTCCAGAGTTGAGCAGTGAGCCATTTGAACACATTAAAGCGCGTGGCACGGAAGACGGCGCGATTGGCTCTGGTTCAACAGGAGCGCGAAGAATTGTCTATGGCATTAGCGACGATGCGGTGCGTCGTTTTATCAGCCTTGTGGATGAATGTTATGACCGTCAAACCGTGTTACTGCTGAGTGCAGATGTTCCTCTTGAAAGCCTCTATTTAAATGGCGCTTTATTATTTGAATTTCGGCGAACCTTTAGTCGTTTAATTGAAATGAAGTCGCTTTATTATCAAGCCTTGCGTGCTAAATAGTTGATTTTATTCTTATCTATTCTGTTTTTGTTCTTGGTTCAGGCTTGCTAAAAACGCGATTCGGGACCAATATGAATAGACCAATAAAAATTTAAACCCTAAGAATAAGGAGGGCGATCATGCAGTATGAAGATCGCGTTGATGCGTTAGTTGCACCAAAAGGTGCGTTAGAAATGTTGTCTCAAGATGAGATATCTCGCCTGTCAGAAGAGTCTGGCGAACTCCATGATTTATTCCACCGTTGCGCTTTGGCTATTCTTAATTGCGGCAGTGACTCAGATGACCCGCAAGCGGTGATGGATGAGTTCAGTGATTTTGATATCCAAATCATTCAGCAAGAGCGCGGCGTAAAGTTACAGCTTAAAAATGCGCCGGGCAGTGCGTTTGTTGATGGCAAGATGATCAGCAGTGTACGGGAAATGCTGTTTAGCGTGTTGCGTGACATCATTTTCTCCCAGCACGAATACATTATTGCTCGTGATTTAGAAGGCGCGAGTTCAGATAAGTTAACCAATGTGGTGTTTGAGTTATTGCGTAACGCTGACGTATTCCGTCGTATTCAGCACCCAGACATGGTGGTGTGTTGGGGCGGGCATTCGATTGCGCGACATGAGTATGAATACACCAAGCGAGTCGGTCATGAATTAGGCTTACGTGAGTTAAATATTTGCACTGGTTGTGGCCCGGGTGCAATGAAAGGCCCAATGAAAGGTGCGGCGATTGCTCATGCAAAACAACGTATTAAAAACGGTGTTTACCTTGGTTTGACTGAGCCGGGCATTATTGCTGCTGAATCGCCAAATCCGATCGTGAATCAATTGGTGATTATGCCGGACATTGAAAAACGTCTAGAGGCGTTTGTGCGTGCAGGTCACGGTATTGTGGTTTTCCCTGGCGGCGCTGGCACAGCAGAAGAGATTCTCTTTATTTTAGGCATTCTTTTGCATCCTAAAAACGCTGATGTGCCGTTTCCTTTGGTGTTCAGTGGACCAAAAGAAAGTGCGGATTACTTTGAACAAATTCACGCTTTTATTGGTGACGTTCTAGGTGCTGAAGCGCAGAATAAATACCGCATTATCATTGAAGATGAAGTGGAAGTGGCTCGCGTGATGAAACAAGGCATGGAAGAAGTGCGTAAGTACCGTAAAGCGCATCAGGATGCGTTTTATTACAACTGGAAGCTGCACATTCCTGAAGAGTTTCAGCATCCTTTTGAGCCAACGCACGCTAAGGTTCGTGAACTGAATTTGCACTTTAATCAAGAAACGCATTTGTTGGCGGCGGATTTACGTCGTGCTTTTTCTTCTATTGTCGCGGGCAATGTGAAGGCGCAAGGCGTGGCGTACATAAAAGAGTTTGGGCCATTTGAAATACATGGCGATAAAGACTTGTTAGCCAAGCTGGATGCGTTGTTACGCGCATTCGTGGATCAGCAGCGTATGAAGCTGCCGGGAACGGCGTACGTGCCTTGCTATAAAGTGCTGACAGATTAAAAAAGGTTGGCAGTAACGGGTGTTTTTCGATGGTCGTTGCGTGAATAAAAAAGGGTTCATTCTTCATGGAGAATGAACCCTTTTTTTGTTTTAAATAAAGCGCCGCTTTATGCTAACCAAAAACAGACCAGCCGATGCTTTCTGATAATGCTTCAAGGGCGGCGATACCGGCCAAGGAGTTTCCTGATTTATTCAACTCTGGTGACCAAACGCAGACTGAGAAGCGATTTGGCACTATGGCAATAATACCACCGCCCACGCCGCTTTTTCCTGGTAAGCCAACATGATAAGCAAAGCTTCCTGCTTCGTCGTATAAGCCGCTGGTGGCAAGTAAGCTATTAACGTGGGCCGTTTCTTTGGGTGTTAACACTTGTTCATTGTTGTGTTTTGAATAGCCTTTGTTTGCCAAGAAGCTGAAGGCTTTGGCGAGATCGATGCAGTTCATACTCACCGCACAGCTATCAAAGTAATTGTGTAATACCGCTTCTACGTCATTATCGAAATTACCAAACGCTTTCATTAAGTACGCCATCGAGGCATTGCGTGCTCGAAACTCGTATTCAGAGGTGGCGACGACTTTGTCAGTACGTATGTTAGGGTTATCTGCTAGGCGTCGAATAAACTCTCTCATGGCGTAGTGAGGTGAGGCAAAACGAGATTGGTTCATGTCGCTGATGACCAAAGCGCCAGCGTTGATGAATGGGTTTCTTGGAACGCCTGCTTCGTATTCCAGTTGCGCCAATGAATTAAATGGATTGCCAGAAGGTTCACGACCCACTCGTTGCCACATTTCTTCGCCATTATGCTTTATTGCCAGAGCTAAGCTGAAGACCTTGGAAATACTTTGAATGGAGAAGTTTGTGCTGGCTTGGCCGGCTTGAAAAACCTGTCCATCATTGCTGTAAACCGCAATACCGAATTGATTTGGGTTTACATTGGCAAGCGCTGGAATGTAGTCGGCGACTTTACCTTGTCCAATTAATGGCCTGACTTTTTGTTCTATTTCACGCAGTAGTTCTTCCAAGGTTCTCTCTCTGTTTATTTGTTATTTTTCATGTGTTCTATGTGCTTTAGGATTAATTGCCCAGAAATCGTCACTGGGTTGGGAATATTAGGTAGATCGTCAATGTGATACCAGTTCGCTTCTTCAATTTCTCCGGGCGCTGGCGTGATGTCTCCGCTTTCATAATCGGCAAAAAAGCCAACCATTAGTTGATGAGGAAAAGACCAAGGCTGGCTTTCTGTGTAACGAATGTTGGTCACTTCAATGCCGACTTCTTCTCGAATTTCGCGCGCGACGGCGTGCTCTAAGGTTTCACCCGCTTCAACAAAGCCTGCGATGTTGCTGTATTTTCCTTTTGGTGCGTGAGGGCCGCGAGCCAGTAATATGTGATCGCCTTTGCGGATCGAGATAATGACGCAAGGGGAGATTCTTGGGTAATGGCGCAAATGGCATTTCGGACAAATTTTGGTGTGCTCTGTGGCGAATTTTTCTGGCATTCCAGTACCGCAGCGCCCACAAAACTGATGATCTCTGTCCCACGTGGACAGTTGGTGAGCACGGCTGAGTATTAGGTAGTGATCTTGGTCTTGTTGAAATAAAAGCTCTCTTAGATCAACTGCCTCAAAGCCTTTTGGTAATGAGTCAAAACGACACACAAAGACGTCTTGGTTTTGCCATTGACCACAATAAATGGCACTCATGTTTGCGTCTGGCTGAAAATGAGTAAAAGGGATTAAATAGCGCTGATCTTTTTCGACTAATACTTGATTACGATGTAGCAAAATATAAAGGGCGTCTTGATGTGGCGCTGGATGTGCTTGTGTTCCAATATCTAACATGACAAAAGCTCTACGTGTGTCGGTAAAGCTTTACGCTAACTCGAACCTTGTCGTGACGCAACTGCAAAGCGTTATTCGCAGCCGTGTACAGATATGCTCAGCTAGCCATTTACTCTGTTTGTCGAGTAGAATGGGGTTAAATTTTAATCAAAGGAAAGTCAATATGTTGTCAAAAGTTCAATATGGTGTTGTCGTTGGTGCATTAAGTGCCAGTATGATGGTTCAAGCGCAGGACTATTTACCTATTCTTCAATATCACCATGTGAGCGAAACGACACCAAGATCGACGTCTTTGAGTCCTGAAGAATTTATCGGTCATATGGATTATTTAGAAAGTGCGGGTTTTGAGGTTGTTGATTTACGTACGGCCTTGAACAAAATTAAAGTAAAGAGCCCTTTGCCAGAGAAAGCTGTGGCCATTACGTTTGATGATTCTTATCGTGATATCTATACGGGCGCTTTCCCTATTCTTGCTGAGCGCGATTATCCTTTTACCGTCTTTATAAACTCTGAGCCAGTTTTGAGCCAGCGCAGTAGCGCGTTAACTTGGGATCAAATGAAAGAGATGGAACAGTCTGGTGCGGTGTTTGCGAACCATACCATCAACCATCCTTACATGATGCGTAAAGAAGAAGGTGAGACGGACGCTGCTTGGTTATCTCGTATGACCAATGAAGTGGATTCTGTTGAGGAGCTGCTATTAGATAACTTAGGCTTTTCTCCAAAAATGTTGGCTTATCCGTATGGCGAGTCGAATCAGACAATCAGGAATATGATTAATGATCGAGGCATTATGGCCTTTGGTCAACAGTCTGGTGTTGTCAGTATTGATTCTGATTTTGCCAACTTGCCTCGTTTTCCTGCGTCAGGTGTTTACGCTAATTTAGCGACATTAAAAACAAAGTTAAATTCTAAGCCTATGCCTTTAGTGTCAGCTGAAGCGGGTGGTGACCTTGCAACAGATCAACCTGTTTCTTTGCGTCTTAATTTCAAGCAGGGGAAATATCGCCTGAAAGACTTAGCGTGTTACGTTTCAGGGCAAGGCAAAGCCACGTTAGATTGGGTTTCTGAAACCAGCGTTGTTGCAACAGCAAACAAAGCGTTTAATAGAGGACGCGGTCGTATTAACTGCACTATGCCTGATAATACAGGCCGTCAATATTACTGGTATTCTAACGTTTGGATACGTCCAGGGGCTGATCAAGGCTATGTTAGTGAAAAAAGTTAACTTTTTTTAAAAAAAATGTTGCACTGAAATTTCAAATCAGTAATATACACCTCGCTCGCAACGGAGGGGTGGCAGAGCGGTTTAATGCACCAGTCTTGAAAACTGGCGTAGGTTAATAGCCTACCGAGAGTTCGAATCTCTCCTCCTCCGCCATTTTCCTTAATAGGAAATGTGTTGCGAACAAAAGATAAAATTAGTTCCTCGATAGCTCAGTTGGTAGAGCAAATGACTGTTAATCATTGGGTCACTGGTTCGAGTCCAGTTCGAGGAGCCAATCGGAGTATAGCGCAGTCTGGTAGCGCGCCTGCTTTGGGAGCAGGATGTCGGGAGTTCGAATCTCTCTACTCCGACCATGTATTTTATCGTCTCCTTGTAATGGTGGGCGTAGCTCAGTTGGTAGAGCCCCGGATTGTGATTCCGGTGGTCGTGGGTTCAAGCCCCATCGTCCACCCCATTACTATTAGAATAGTTTTAAATAGTTGGGCCGTTAGCTCAGTTGGTAGAGCAGTTGACTTTTAATCAATTGGTCACTGGTTCGAATCCAGTACGGCCCACCAACTATTTCATCATCTTTATTCTGTATTATCTGATTAATTCCTCGATAGCTCAGTTGGTAGAGCAA
>CALLIL010000049.1 GCA_938009755.1 uncultured Marinomonas sp. | reverse complement strand
AAGTGTCTTTATTATCTGATCCAGCGAGCTTAGTTTTTCATTGTGAAAAAATGGAAGAGCTATGTTGTTGGCTTTTAACTAAGCAATTTTTAACATCTATCTATTGTGCAAATGTTAGAACGAAAGAATCTTTAATTCCCCTAGAGCGTCTTTGTGATGAAAAAAACATCGCTTTATCAGTTATTGCAACAGGAAAAGAATTTGCGGGCCTAAAAAACAGTTATCAAAATGAATCAAATATGGGTGTTGATCGTTGGTTATCCATGTTGGCCTGTACAAAATTAACACAATTGCCTTTTGCGGTATTAATGTTCGGCACTGCAATTACCTGTGACATTGTTGCAAATGGTCAACATTTAGGCGGTTGGATCATTCCCGGAAGAAAATTAATGCAAGATGCATTGACTAAAAATACAGCAAGAGTGTTCTGTGAACAGTCAAATGCACAAAATTTAGACGTTGGACAATCAACACCTGACTGTGTCGATACTGGGTGTTTTGCTGCCGCTTTAGGGGTCATAACCATGGCAGAAAGCTATCTTTGTTCAAGGTTTGAGCAAAAAAGCATTTTTTTAACGGGAGGAGACAAAAAAGTGCTGACAGCGGTAAATCGTAGTGCTATATTCCGCGTCGAAAATTTGGTGCTACAGGGGTTAACCTGTTACGCCAAGCCCAGTTAACTGAGTGTTTTTCAATTAGATAAAATTTTTTATCAAAATGTATTGCACCGGTTACAGCATTCATCTAGAATGCGCACCCACTTGATGCAGTGCCGGCTTAGCTCAGTTGGTAGAGCAACTGACTTGTAATCAGTAGGTCGCCAGTTCGATTCCGGCAGCCGGCACCATCAATCTCTGGAGGGGTACCCAAGCGGTCAACGGGAGCAGACTGTAAATCTGCCGGCTCAGCCTTCGCAGGTTCGAATCCTGCCCCCTCCACCACTTTCTTTGAGGTGGATTTGAGAATTAGGATATGCGGGCATCGTATAATGGCTATTACCTCAGCCTTCCAAGCTGATGATGCGGGTTCGATTCCCGCTGCCCGCTCCAAGACTCAGTGCTGATATGGCTCAGTTGGTAGAGCGCACCCTTGGTAAGGGTGAGGTCGGCAGTTCGAATCTGCCTATCAGCACCATTTCTCCCCAGCTCATCGTTTGTGAATATAATTTAAGTTACATATATTTTATTTTTAAGCTTTGCAGCACCTAGTATTAGGAAACGAGAGAAATGGCAAAAGAAAAGTTTGAACGCACAAAACCCCATGTCAACGTAGGTACAATTGGACACGTTGACCATGGTAAAACTACCCTAACTGCAGCAATCACTACAGTTCTAGCAAAGACTTACGGCGGTGACGCACAAGCATTCGATCAAATCGATAATGCACCAGAAGAGCGTGAGCGTGGTATCACGATAGCGACTTCACACGTAGAATACGACACGCCTTTACGTCACTACGCACACGTAGATTGCCCAGGACACGCGGATTATGTTAAAAACATGATTACTGGTGCTGCGCAAATGGACGGTGGTATTTTGGTTGTTGCGGCAACTGATGGTCCTATGCCTCAAACACGTGAGCACATCTTGTTAGGTCGCCAAGTTGGTATTCCTTACATGATCGTTTTCATGAACAAATGTGACATGGTAGACGACGAAGAATTACTAGAATTGGTAGAAATGGAAGTACGTGAACTTCTAACAGAATACGAATTCCCAGGTGATGATTTACCAGTAATTCAAGGTTCAGCGCTTAAAGCCCTAGAAGGCGAAGCGGAATGGGAAAAGAAAATTGTAGAGCTAGGCGAAGCGCTAGACAACTACATCCCAGAGCCAGAGCGTGCAATCGACATGCCTTTCATCTTACCAATTGAAGATGTATTCTCAATCTCAGGTCGTGGAACAGTAGTTACAGGTCGTGTAGAGCAAGGTATCATCAAGGTAGGTGAAGAAGTAGAAATCGTAGGTATCAAAGAGACTACGACTACAACATGTACTGGTGTAGAAATGTTCCGTAAGTTGCTTGACGAAGGTCGTGCAGGTGAGAACGTTGGTGTTCTATTACGTGGAACTAAGCGTGATGATGTTGAACGTGGTCAAGTACTAGCGAAGCCTGGTTCAATCAATCCACACACTAAGTTTGAAGCAGAAGTATACGTACTAAGCAAAGATGAAGGTGGTCGTCATACACCATTCTTCAAAGGCTATCGTCCACAGTTCTACTTCCGTACAACAGACGTAACTGGTGCTGTAGAG
Organism: uncultured Marinomonas sp.; assembly: GCA_938009755.1. Taxonomy (GTDB): domain Bacteria; phylum Pseudomonadota; class Gammaproteobacteria; order Pseudomonadales; family Marinomonadaceae; genus Marinomonas. Next base: position 2,115 of record CALLIL010000049.1, on the reverse strand, counting down.
CTTCCAGAAGGCGTAGAGATGGTAATGCCAGGCGACAACTTGAAATTTGTTGTTGAGCTAATTGCACCTATCGCGATGGACGAAGGTTTACGCTTCGCAATCCGTGAAGGTGGTCGTACAGTAGGTGCGGGTGTTGTATCTAAAATCCTAGACTAATATTGCATTAGTTAAGGATGAAAGAAAGGTCACTTAGGTGGCCTTTTTTATTGCCTGCGAAAATGTTAGAACTTAACGTGACCTGCAAATTTATCTGACTCATGGTGTAATCGGAACTGAATATGAAATTAGAAATAGATGTTATTGACGCTTTTACCGATTCTGTATTTTCTGGAAACCCAGCTGCCGTTGTTATTACAAAAGAATGGCTGTCTGACGAGCAAATGCAAAATATTGCATCAGAAAACAACTTGTCAGAGACTGCATTTTTATTACGTATTGAAAGTAATCGTTATGCCATTCGCTGGTTTTCTCCAATAACGGAAATCTCATTTTGCGGCCATGCAACCCTTGCCTCAGCCTTTGTGGTATTTAATCGAAACCCGAGTCTGGATTCATTGTGTTTTGTAACTGGTGCAGTGGGTGAACTTACGGTTACTAAAGCGGAAAACGGATATTTGGAAATGAATTTCCCAAATACTATGCCTCAAATCGTTAATGAAATTCCACAGGCATTACGTGCTGGTTTATCTATTTCACCCAGTGAAGTGTATAAGAACAGCCAAGCCTATTTCGTTGTTTATGGGGGTGAAAGTGACGTTTTATCTGTTGAGCGAGATAACGGGCTGTTAGCACAGCTGAAGCCATTAGATGTGGTGGTTACGTGCAAAGCAGAGACTGACAAGTACGACTTCATATCTCGTTATTTTTGGCCGGCTAATGGTGGCGATGAGGATCCTGTAACAGGTTCAATTCATACTGGCTTAGTACCCTTGTGGTCGGAACGTTTGGGTAAAAATAAGTTAATTGCATATCAAGCATCCCGTCGTGGCGGAGTATTGCAATGTGAATTACTAGGTACCCGAGTAAGTATTTCAGGTAAAGCAACTCAGTACTTAAAAGGCGTTATTTATATATAGACGATTAGGCTGATTAATATACAAAGCTAACACCTAAATATATAAGATTTAGGTTTTTATTTTCGATAAATGTTTGATCGTTCGCAGTAGATATCGAACCAATACTTCCGGCACTGTTAACAATAAAGTGGTCATATTGAGCTTTTACCGCGATGTTGTTGTAAGGGTCCCACCTCAAGCCAACGGAAAATCTAACGTGATCATTTTTAGCACTTAAAGCTATCGATTCAGCCGTTTCCGATAACTGATTTAATTGATTGATGAACGGAGATGAAACAAAGTCGGGCAATTCAGGTACGTCAATGTTAGTTCTAATTTGTTCAGGGCTGATAAAGGCTACAACAATAAATGGAGTTAATTTTTTGTAGTGGTAACCGAGTGATAGGTAACCTGCTGAATAAGCGTTACTGACTAACCAATTAATGTTGGTTTGTGAGAGTTCTGATTGAATTATCAAAGGGTATCTGTCGTATTTCAGGCCAGCAGTGAGATAAGCGGAGGAGACTTGAGAAGTACCTAATCTTGAAGAAATTAATTGTGCATTAGGCCATAGAGATTGGGGGACACTTTCAAACGCCGAGGCGATATTCGCTAAAATATCAGAATCTTGAATTACGACGTTCCCTTTAGTGTAAGCCGTGAATAAAGTGAGATTAAAGTTCGTCCATTCTGCGCTAATTGATAACGAGTCATCTATTTCAATTGTACCTATCTCATTGCTTTCTTTGGCATGGCCAAATACGAGATTGATATTCGTAAACCCTTTAAAAAGTTTAGTACTGTACTTGGCTCCTATTCCATCAATGGCTTCTACAAGTTCAGATTGAGAATAAACTTCATTTGGTGCTCTAGCCCATAAATAGGTGTGACCTACAAGGCGGGAATCAGATAACATATATATATTGCTGTTAATTCTTCCGGCAAGCAGAGACCAATCACGAGAAGGTCGAAACCTTACGAATACGGTTTGTAAATAAGTATCTAATTCCTTGAAAATACTGTCTTCAAAATTAACTTGTGCAAATACATCGAGTTTTTC
>CALLIL010000048.1 GCA_938009755.1 uncultured Marinomonas sp. | reverse complement strand
GATCTTGAACAAGTTTTTACATTGCAGCCATTGAAATCAGATCACTTCATCCATAGATTATAATTAAGAGCAGAAAAAAACGGAGGGAGAACGAAACTTAAATAAATATAAAATTTGACCTAAACAGAAGGAAATTCTCTATGTATACATTGAACATTAGCGGTCACCACGTCCAATCTGGTGAAGAAGTCCAAGAAGTTGTCAAAGAAAAAATGGATCACTTATCTCGAATTAACAATCAGATAACCAGTATTAAAGTGATTCTTAATACCGAAAAACATGAAATACATCATTTAATCGTTGAAGCCAGTGTACATATTCCTGGTCACGACCTTTTTGCAACCGTGAATACGGATAAACAGCTTAAACCAGCACTTGATTTATTAGTCGCAAAACTGGAAAAACAGCTCATTAAACACAAAACTAAACACTCAGGCCGACAACATCACATCAATGCCAACGATGTTGAAAGCCCAGCGGAACGCCAACAGCAAGCAGAGTTTGACGAACTCGTAGAGCGTGAAGTTATCTAGTTTTTTTGGGTTTTAATCACTTATTAGGAAAAGCCTCGCATAAGCGGGGCTTTTTAATACCTAAAACAAATGAGAGAGATGAGAAATTAGGCTTTTCTTAAATGTTTAGGTGGGTGTCCATAATGGCGTTGAAATGCGTGTGTCATGGCGCTTTGATTACTGAAGCCTGTTTCTTCGGCAATGATTGAAAGCGGTTTATTGGAAGTGACAATAAATTCATAAGCTTTTTCTAGTCGTTTTTTTAAGATGAATTGGTAAGGCGTAATAGAGGCTGCCTCTGTAAAAAGCTCACTAAAATGACCTAGACTGACATGGTGCATTTCGGCTAATTGTTTAACAGAAAGCTTTTGATCAATATGTTCATCGATGAAGCGAGAAATAGCGTTTATATCGAGCTTTGAGCGATTTTTATTATAAGACTCATTACCAAAAATTCTTGCGTGCAGTGATGCCACTAAACCAAGAGTGCATCCATGAATGGCTTCGGGAAAAAGGCTAAAATTATTCGACTCTCTGTCTAAATATGAAATTAACATTTTCAGGTTTTCATCGGCAGCAAAGTAGCGAGGCTGTTCAAAAAGCGTTTCTAAACGGCTGTGTAATGGCAGGCTTGGGATATCAATAATAATATGACTGTTATTACCAACACCTTCGAAATGATGAGTTTCACTTGCAGGCGCTAAACAGCCGTGAAGAGTATCAACAACACCACCTTTGCCATCAATTTCAAATAATGCATGTCCTTTTGCCGCGATAATTAATTGGTGATGATTATGCTGATGTTGGTCGCTCGCATTGGGTAAATAAATATTTTTAACGTGCATTACATACCTAACATTTGGTGAATGTTAAGACATTCTTATATTTTCTAAATTAAGTCAATAGGAATCGTTATTGATTGCATAATCCAGAGGCGTGCGCCCACTGGATTATGCAATATAAGACTACCAGTTTGGTGCACCAAGTACGCGTGGTAACCAAAGGGCTGTTTCTGGGAAAATCAGTATGATGAATAGCACAAGCAATTGAATGCAAATAAAAGGAATGACACCAGAGTACATGTGTTTTAACGTGATACTCGCTGGTGATATTGCTCTTAAATAGAAAATTGAAGGCGCTAAAGGTGGCGTTAAATAGCTGGTTTGTAATACCACTAAGAAAGCGACGCAAAACCAAACATCATCGAAACCTAATAGACGAACGATTGGAATCGCCACTGGAATGATAATTAACACAACCGACATCATGTCCAACAAAAATCCAGCGATAAAAGCGATAAACAAGATCAAGGCCAGTATCGTGTGAGGGCTAAAGCCAGATCCAGTTAATAGTGATTGAACGGTTTGCATGCCGCCGGTTGCAAAGAATATCCCTGCAAACATATTGCCCGCCATCACGATTAATAGAATCATTGCCGTAATGTTTACGGTTCGAAGCATGGATTCCCACAGCACTTTTTTGGTGCAACTTTTGTAAAAAATAGACAAGATTATTGCGCCTAAAGCGCCACAGGCTGATGCTTCAGTGGGTGTCGCAAGCCCAAGTAAAATGGTGCCTAATACGGTAAAGATTAAAGCGGCTGCAGGGATAATAGCGGTTGCAGTGATCTTTAGCCTTTCCAATAGAGGCACACCAACTTCACCGTCTTCTCTCGGCGCCATGCTTGGTCTAAAGTAGGCAAGGGCGATAACATAGATAATGAATAACCCCGCCATCAAAAGCCCAGGAATAAGCAGCCCGTTAAACAGTTGACCAACAGATATACCTGCCACAGGCCCAAGCACAATCACCGTGATAGAAGGAGGGATGGCGGTCCCCAAGGAACCACTTGCGCATATTACGCCTGACAGCAATCTCTTGTCGTATTGGTGTTTTAACATAATAGGAATGGTTAATAAGCCAATGACCGCTTCAGTTGCCCCAACCACACCGCTTGAAGCCGCGAAAATAGCGCCGAGTAAAATAGTGCCGACACCAATGCCGCCCGGAAGGCGTTTGGTCCATAAATGAATAGCGTGAAATAGTCGCTCTGCAATTCCTGACTTTTCTAACATGGCGCCCATAAATATGAACAATGGCACTGCCGCTAAAATAGAGTTAGACGCGGTTTCTTCAATTTTGGTTAACAGTTGATACGCGGTCACATCACCGAACATGAGTAGTCCGAAAATCGTGGCGGTTAGTATCATTGCAAAGGCGATTTGTACTCCTAGGAAAATAAATAGGATGAGTACAGGGAACATAAAAATAGATAGGAAATCACTCATGTAAAGTCATCCTCTTTTCCACTAAAAATGATTATGATTTCTTTAAGAAGTTCAGCAAGAAGTTGCAAGACAAGTAATAAGAAGCCTAAGAACCAAGTAAAATAAATCGGCCAAACAATAGGGTTCCATGCAGAACGTCCTGAGCGTTCACCGCTCTCATAAGCTTCATAAAAATAGAACGCCAGTTCCCACGTGAGCCAAGCGATAATTGGTAATACCGCAATGTAAAAGACGGCGCGGATGCTTGAGACAACTTTTATTGGCATTTTCATTGTGAGCAGGTCAACACTTACATGTTGTTTGAGGCGCAAAGCATTGGCCATCCCAAGCACGAAAAGCGTTCCCATCACCATATAGCTGATTTCAAAAGCCCATACAGTGGGAGTTCCTAAAACATGACGGCTAAATACTTCGACAATTAACGCTGCAATAAGCGGTATGATTAATAGGGCTGCGATAGCCCCAAAGAAACGCGTTGTTGTTTCTAATAGTTTGATAAGAATCATTGTGTTCCTGATGGTATCAATCTTGATAAGAGAAAACGAAAAGAAGAGACGCATTAGCGCCTCTTCTTTTGATTATTAAAGTTCAGATTCGCCAATGGTTAAACGATATTCTGACCAATTTGTCATCTCAGCTTTGAACTTACGCTGTGAAGTAAGTACTTTTTTGAACCAAGGGTTTTTAGCTGCGTTTTCATCTTCCCAAGCAACCGTTTCTTCAAGAACTTTAGTGATAAAGCTAGGGTCTAGTTTAACGATTTCATTTTTGCCATTTTTTAATTCTTCGTAAGCGGCTAAATCTGCATAAGAAGAGGCAAGCCATGAATCGAAAACTGACAACTTAGCGGCATTGCGAAGTACGCTTTGCTCTTGTTCTGTTAATTTATCCCATTGACGCTTATTGACCTGACATTCCAATACGCCGCCTGACTGATGTACGCCAGGAACCATGACATATTTAGCCACTTCTTGGAAACCAGTCGGTTTATTTAATTCTGGGCTTCCCCATTCAGCGGCATCGATCACGCCACGCTCAAGCGCACTGTAGATTTCACTGCCTGCCATAACAACGGTGGATGCTCCTAAACGAGAAGCAATTTCCGCCCATGCGCCAGACGTTCTCAATCGTAAGCCTTGGAAGTCTTCAAATGTTTGCACTTTTTTATTGGAATGAAGGAAAATTTCTGTTCCTAAAACTGAACAAGGAAGGGCAACGACCTTTGATTTTTCCAGACGGAATGCTTCATACAATTCTAAGCCGCCACCCTGATAGATCCACAGCATGAATTCTTCTGGCGTCAATCCACTTGAATGACCAGCAAGTAAAGCCGCAGTAGGGTCAACACCATAATCATAATTAATGTAGTTATGGCTTAACTGTGCCACGCCCGATTTTACAGTTTCTGTGACCTTGAAGGCGCTGCCTAGAGTGCCGCCCGGAAAAACTTTAATCTCAAAATCGCCATTACTCATGGTATTAACGTGGTCAGCAAAGCTTTGTGCATCACGTTCTAACCAAGGGCCGCCTGACCATGGAGTGGCCATGCGCCACTCTTTATCAGCGGCGATTAAGTTTGCGCTAGCCGAGATAACTGCGGTAGCAACGAGTGTAGTCGAGAGTATTTTTTTAATGGATTTCATGATTGTTCCTTTGTGAATTGTTATATCAGTTGGACTGATGCGTTTATTTTTTGTTTCAAATTGCATTCATCCTTGAGGCTATTGTTATTGTAATTTGTCAGAGAGACCGATTTTTTGGCTTTTCGCTCTGTATTGTCATGAAACTGAAAGCCTTTCACCGTATTTCATTCATATCTGATTCGATTTTAAATGGAATATAGAAGGCGTTAACCTTTTGATGAGACTCATTTCAGACAAGGTGTATATCGATTGTATGGGGTTTATTGGGAAGTCACTTGTTGAAAATCATGATGTTTTTGTTGAAAACAAGGTTTTTCGACGAAAACGATAAGAATCTTCTTCGTTTTTGTTTACTTTGATCGCAAGGAAGAAATGGAAAAAGGTACAAAAAACGGAAAATGATAGATTCTTGTTCCATTTATTTGCATCAAAACAGGATAGGAATGAGCTCGCTAAAAGAGAAAAACTTAGAAGCGTTGTTTGCCTTTTTTCTTGTCTGCCTTTGCTATGCGTGTCAGTTACGGTTATTGCTGAAAGTACCTTAAAAACTGGCTTGTAAAAACATCATGTTAGGAAGTGAAAGTGAAGAATATTTTTGTTCAATACAATGAAAACAGTTTACCTTATAAAAAGCTCATTGCCGCACTAGATAGCGCATTTAAGCAAGATATCCATAGCCCAATTCGACACCATCACCATTTAAATGTGCCAGATAAAAAAGGCGCGACTCTGCTTCTAATGCCTGCTTGGTTAGAAGGAGAATACCTAGGTGTTAAACAGGTCAGTGTTTTTCCAAGCAACAGCGAAGCGGGAATTCCTGGTTTAAACAGTATTTACATTTTAAGTTGTGCGAAAACAGGTCAACCACTCGCGCAATTTGATGGCAACGTGATAACCGCGAGACGAACCGCCGCCGCTGCCGCATTAGGCGCACAATACCTTTCTCGAAAAAACTCAAAACGCTTGCTGATGGTTGGCGCGGGCAAAGTGGCAAGCCAAGTTGTGCAAGCCATGTGTGCGGTTCGAGATATTGAAGAAATTCAAGTATTCGATATTTATGAATCCTCAGCGGCACGATTGGTGGATCAAATACAAAACGACATGAAACTGAAAGCCAGCGTCGTGAAAAAAGAAGATTTACCTCAAGTTGTTGCTTGGGCAGATATCGTCAGTTGCGCGACATTAAGCGAAGAACCTTTGATTTTTGGCGATTGGGTGACACCGGGCACGCACATTGACCTGATTGGGAGCTTTACACCAACCATGCGTGAAGCCGATGACGAGTTGATGAAAAAGGCTCACGTATTTGCCGATTTCAAAGAAGCCGCTCTCACAGAAACAGGGGACTTTCTCTCTCCTATACAAAGTGGTGCCATCACAGCAGACCACATCATTGGCGACTTTTTTACATTAAGCCGAGGTCAACACTCTGGTCGTCAGCAATTTAGCGACCCTGAAAACGACATCTCAGTGTTCAAAGCCGTTGGATCCTCCATCGAAGATCTTGCAACCGCCATGCTTTGGTACAACACCAAATAACGATGACAAGGAGAGCCTTTGCCTTAGGGTAAATGCTCTCCTTATTGAATCCCGCAAGTTTTGACCCCAGACTTCATTGAAGTATGAAATAAGGTAAATTCCCAACTTAAAACGTCCTATAAAGAGAAGGGCAATTCTATATCTGGCTCTCGTAGGTTGGCCTTTAGGCCAACAAATCTCAAGGTCGAATTCCTATTTATTCCAAAACGCCTCCACCTAAACCACCCATTCAAAAGGGCTTTACCCTAGACCTTCTTGAAGATAAACACCACCGCTCGACGTTATTCATCTAGAGAGCTGTTTGACCTCGCTCTTGGTCTTAATCTTATTGCTACAAAAACGTAGGTCGGCATGAGCGAAGCACAATCCGACGTTGTACTGGAAATCTAATCGCACACGCGCTAGATTAATACCTTAATGGAATGAAATGATAGAGACTTACGGACGCTTTACCTACCATAAATCCCTTCTTTTACTCCTTTGTAAATAATGCGTCCGCTCGTTTCGCAAGATTTAAATTTTATGGGTAGCTTTGTAAAGCACTGAGAATTCGGTTAGTTATAGAGGTATTTAAATAGTTTTAAAAATGTGTCGCGCATGCGCACTATTAAAATGTTAGGCAATATTCAGTAAGGAACATTGATGTCAGATAATTTACCAGCATTACTAAAATCACCTTCACAAGATAATTTCCCTGCTACAGTGGATACTGAGCTAGAGTTCTTGTCTCAGGCGAGAAAACTATTAGATGCAGGCTTCCCTGATCACTCCTTACTCGACATATGGAATGCAGCAGTGCATAACTTGAGGAGAAGAGTTGAAACTTATGGGATTGATCTCTTTACTTCTGCCGTAAAAGATGAAGCAGGAAGAAAGAAATACGACAAAGATGGTGAAACTATAAATGAGCGCTGGGCAGGCGTCGATGAATTAACACTTATAAATGGCGCTACTAAACTTGGTGTCCTTAATAAGAAAGCTGGCAAGTCTTTAGAAATGATCAACTGGATGCGGAATCACGCATCACCCGCACATGCAAGCGATAGCAAAGTTGAAGCAGAAGATGTATTTGGCTTAGCTTTAATTCTCCAAAAGAATCTTTTTGAATCAGAAATGCCAGATCCTGGGCATTCACCTTCTGGTTTATTTGAGCCAATTAAAGCTTCGGAACTTACCGAAGAAAACCTACATCTTCTAACAGATCAAATTAGGGCGTTCAAACAAGCAGATGTTCGAATCACGTTTGGATTTCTTATGGACATGATTTGCAAGGGCGAAACGCCTTCCCGTAGCAATGCAAGCAAACTTTTTCCTGAGGTATGGGGAAAAGCTAATGAGGACCTTAAAAAGTCCGCAGGGCAGCGTTATCACTCTTATATGCTCGAACCCGACTCAGATACTAGCGACGACAAAGGTGCAAAAATCAGAGTTTTAGAAACTCTAGTACAAGTTGGTGGTGTAAAGTTTATACCTGATGCTGCAAGAGCAAGCCTTTATAGGCATGCAGTAAAACAATTGGCTAAGGCAAAAGACACCGCATATGGTTGGGGAGATGAAGAGAAAGCAGCTAAGGCTCTTACTCAATTTGGGCCGCATGTCCCATCTATAGCCTTCGAAGATGTATATCAAGAAATACTAGCTGTTTGGGCCGGCAACTACTGGGGGCGGTCAACCGCTTACGTTACATTAAAACCATTCATTGATGCTTTAAACAGCAATCAATTAATGGCTTTGGCCAGAATGTTTAAAGAAAATGAACGGGCAAATTCAGAACTTTTCCAGAGTAAGCCTAAAACTAAAGCCAAAGCACTACTAGACGATATAAAAGCAAAACTCACTATACAAGCAAGTATTGATGAGATTGATGAAATAAAGGAAGAAATCAGTGTGATGTAGCATGCCTAACAAGTGACTATGGTGTCAATTCCTAATGTTAAACCATTTTAGAATCTCACATGACATCATCTCTCACCATCGAATTTATGATCACTACGAGCTTTCTGATGCACGCAATAATAGCGACTTTTTTAGGTTTTTCAGCCGCGACTATTCGCTTGAAACGGATTCTATAAGCTTAGAGTTAGTGGCTTCTTGCAGTGCAGTGTCGTGACATTGTGATGTCATGGCGCTATGATGCTCTTATTTAGTTAATGGAGAAATAATCGTGAGTAACCTATCAAAACGTTCTACCGTTTACTTTGAGCCGGATATACATCAAGCACTCAAAATACGCGCTGCCTCAGCTCATTTATCTGTTTCTGAATTAATAGATGAAGCTGTTCGTCTATTAATGCGTGAAGATCAAGAGGATTTAGCCGCTGTATCAGCAAGAGCCAATGAGCCTGATATTTCATATGAAGACTTATTAAATGATTTGAAGTTACATGGAAAAATATAGAATAACGTTTAAAAAATCAGTGGCTAAAGATTTACGGTCTATACCTAAAAACGATATAAAAAAGATCCTAAGTAAAATAGATACATTAGCTGTAAACCCTCGAGGTGAAGGTTGTATTAAACTTTCAGGGCAGGAAAATTATCGAGTTCGTCAAGGTTTGTATCGCATAGTGTATGAAATAAAAGATGATGTACTTGTCGTTAATGTTGTAAAAGTCGCGCATAGATCACAGGTGTATAAAAGCAACTAACAAGTCAATTTAGCAGGACAAAAAAACGCTGTTTTTTTTGCCTCTGAATGAGGTAATGGATTTTACTTAGACTCCAACTATTCAGTTTTTAAGCGGAATTTAAAATGAAAACTCCCATACCTTTCTTTCCATCTGTCTTTTTGGCTTTTGTCTTATTTGCGTTTTCCCCATTTGTCGCAGCTAGTGATGAGCCTCCAGTGAAAAAAAGTGAAAGCGGCATTTGCCATGTGAAAGGCTCTACTTACTACAGTAGAACGAAAAACTACACTCCGTATCAGAGTTTGGAGGCGTGTATAAAAAGTGGCGGTCGAAGGCCGAAGCGATAACCTCAAAATGCATTTGTTATTAAGGTGAAGGCAAACATAAAGTCTTAGAAGTTGGTGTATGGGGATACATTGACAAGGAAGGCAAAGACGTTGTTAGGTAAGTAAAACATCATAAATTGCTTCCACCTTTACGTAAACGGCATCTATTTTGTGTTAAGGTTTTCGCGTTTTCGTTCTGATTAAATGGCCAAAAGGAAGTATAGAGTGAATAGAGCGACCGTATTTTCTTTGCTTGTATTAGGGCTTACTTCAACGTTAACCAAAGCGGATGATGTAAGTGGGTACTGGTATTATCAAACGGACAATCATAGACAAGGTGAAAAGCCTCAATATATTGCCTATATAAAAAATAGCGATCCTTGCATTTATCTAAAAGACATTGCAAAAAAGAAGCTCTTTCAGTTTTGTGAAATGCAGCCAAACAAAGGTCAAGATAGCCTTAATTTTGTTGATACTCCAAATATATACCCTTATGAAATGTATTTTTCTGCTCGTGGGTTTGAGTTCTCTGTTGCTGGTTTTTGGGAGGATCTGAAATGTGAGATCCCGCTTTATGGAATGCGTGAAAAGGGTGATATAGCGCTCTCTTGTAAATCAAAAAAATTACCAGAAGAAAGCCAACAAGAGCTTGATCAAAAAGAGAAAGAGCATAGTGTGCTTATTCCGAGTTCAGTGAAGTCAGTAAGCTTGAAAAGAGTGGGTGACCAAGGAATTTATCGACTGATAGAAAACAACTCTGAAATGAACCCTTGTTTTACTTTCGAGCATTATAAAGACGTATTACAGAAAAAATTCACAGCCATTAAGCATGTATGTAGTGTGGAATATAACAATCAAACGTTTGACTTGGTAAGCCGTGACGGAAACGCTTGGTTTGAAAAGTTCACATGGGGCGAGAGTCGTTTAGCGTTTGAGTTAAATAAAAGCGGTGGTTCGTTAGACTGTAGCCTTGAACTGCCATTCAATGATGAATCTACTGCGGTTTGCATAGATAAATAAGTCGAAAAATACTTTTATTCATAAAGCAAAGAGTCAATAAAAAAGCCTACAGGATTAATCCTGTAGGCTTTTCGAAAGACATTGTCTTTGGGTTTATTGCTTAGACGTTCATCGCAGGAATAAACTCAACAGGCGCTGTAGTCATTTCTTCTAATGGTGGCGCGAAGTCCGTTAGGTTGATGCCTTCTACAGAAGCTTTGTACTCTTCCATTGTAGGGAAGCGACCCAAGACAGTTGAAAGAACAACCAATGGTGTAGAGCCAAGTAGAGATTCACCTTTCTTCTCAGCAGTATCCGCAACCACACGGCCTTGGAACAAGCGAGTAGAGGTCGCAAGAACTGTATCGCCTGGTTCTGCTTTCTCTTGGTTACCCATACATAGGTTACAACCAGGGCGCTCTAGGTAAAGGATGTTTTCGTATTTCGTACGTGCTTCACCTTTTGGTTTTGCATCGTCAAATTCGAAGCCAGCGTATTTCTTAAGAACGTCCCAATCGCCTTCTGCTTTTAGCTCATCAACAATGTTGTAAGTTGGTGGCGCAACAACAAGAGGCGCTTTAAATTCTACGCTGCCGTTTGCTTTCTCAAGATTACGAAGCATTTGAGCGATGATTTGCATGTCACCTTTGTGAACCATACAAGAACCAACGAAACCTAGATCAACAGGCTTGTCTTTGTAGAAAGACACCTGACGAATCACGTCGTGCGTGTAACGCTTAGACACGTCATCGTTGTTTACATCTGGATCGGCGATCATTGGTTCAGTGATTTCATCAAGGTCAATCACGACTTCTGCGTAGTACTTCGCATTGTTGTCTGGTGCAAGAGCAGGTTGCTCGCCAGATTGGATACCAGCAATACGTTTGTCAGCCAATGCGATCAAACCGTGAAGCGTTTTCGCTTCGTTTTCCATGCCTTTATCGATCATGATTTGAATACGGCTCTTCGCCAATTCAAGGGACTGAATCAATGTGTCGTCTTGGGAAATACAGATAGACGCTTTCGCTTTCATTTCTGCAGTCCAGTCAGTGAAGGTGAACGCTTGGTCAGCAAGCAATGTCCCTATGTGTACTTCGATTACGCGACCTTGGAAGACGTTTTCGCCACCGAACTGTTTAAGCATTTGAGCTTGCGTTGCGTGTACCACGTCACGGAAGTCCATGTAGCTTTTCATTTCGCCTTTAAAGGTAACTTTCACAGACTCAGGGATTGGCATTGTTGCTTCACCTGTTGCCAGTGCCAACGCCACGGTGCCAGAGTCTGCACCAAAAGCAACACCTTTAGACATACGAGTATGAGAGTCACCACCGATGATGATCGCTGTGTCATCGACTGTAATGTCGTTCAATACTTTATGGATAACGTCTGTCATTGGCGGGTAAACGCCTTTAGGATCACGCGCTGTGATCAAACCAAATTTGTTCATGAAAGACATAAGTTTTGGAATGTTTGCTTGCGCTTTAGAATCCCAAACAGACGCTGTGTGACAACCTGATTGGTAAGCACCGTCAACACTTGGTGAAATAACGGTTGCCGCCATTGACTCAAGTTCTTGAGACGTCATCAAACCAGTGGTGTCTTGAGAGCCTACGATGTTGACCTTAACGCGAACATCGGAACCAGAGTGAAGGGCTTTTTTAGATGTCACACCAACGGCATTTTTGTTGAAGATTTTTTCAACGGCTGTTAGGCCTTGGTTGTCATTGGAAATTTCTTGTGCAGGTGCAAAAACAGGTGGAATGCTAATGCCCAGTGTTTCTGCTGCGAATGTTTGTAGCTTCTTACCGAATACAACGGCGTAAGAACCACCGGCTTTCATGAACTCAACTTGCTGAGGTGTGAAAGCAGAAGAAACGTCAACAAGCTCTTTGTCGCCGTTGTACAGTTTCTTTTTCTTAGTGTCGATGGTTAATACTGTGCCAGTTTCTACAGAGTAAGTTTGCTCAAGAACCGCATCGCCATTTTCATCAACAACGGTATTACCGTTTGCGTCTACTTTCTTAACCCAGTTTTTAAGGTCTAAACCGATACCGCCAGTTACACCAACGGTTGTTAAGAAGATAGGAGAAATCCCATTTGTACCCGCAACAACAGGCGCGAAGTTTACGAATGGAATGTATGGACTTGCTTGTTGACCCGCCCAAAGCGCAACGTTGTTCACGCCAGACATACGGGAAGAACCAACACCCATTGTGCCTTTTTCTGCGATCAGCATTACTTTTGCATTTGGGTGTTTCGCTTGCAATGCTTTGATTTCTTCCTGAGCTTCAGGTGTGATCATGCATTTACCATGAAGTTCACGGTCAGAACGAGAGTGCGCTTGGTTACCTGGAGAAAGTAGGTCAGTCGAGATATCACCTTCAGCGGCGATATAAGTAACGACTTCGATTTTCTCAGCAATTTCAGGAAGCTTAGTGAAAAACTCCGCTTGAGCGTAGCTTTCAAGAATGTCTTTAGCGATGGCGTTGCCCGCTTTGTAAGCGGCTTCAAGACGTTCCATATCTGCTTCGTATAAGAATACTTGTGTTTTTAAAACTTCAGCAGCAGGCGATGCGATAGAAGCATCATCAGATAAGGCTAGATCGATTAGTACTTCAACAGAAGGACCGCCTTTCATGTGAGAAAGCAATTCTAAAGCGAACTCAGGAGAGATTTCTTTTACACTAGATTCGCCTAGAACAATCTCTTTTAAGAATTTTGCTTTTACAACCGCTGCACTTGTTGTACCTGGTAAGGTGTTATAAATGAAGAAGTTAAGAGAGTCTTCTCTGTGCTCATGCTCTGTGTCTTTAATTTGAGCAATAATTTCCGCTAATAAGTCGCCGCCATCAATAGGTTTTGGATGCAGATCTTGGCCTTTACGATCTTCTATTTCTTGTAAGTAGTCTAAATACAGGCTCATTTTCACCTCAGGTCATAACTTATGGTAATTTCAGTTCTGTATAGGACTGACTGGCTCATACAGAACAACTTAAATTTTTGATGCCTGCATTTTATATAAAAAACAGGCAAAAGAGTTGAGAGACGCCATAACAATTTTGAATAGGTGCCATTTAGCGGAATTATTCTGTTTTAGCGATGACGCTATTTTCAGGAATAATTCTGACAACACGGAAGCCCCAATTGCTGGCTTTTAAGTCGGGTGTTGCTCGATACCTTGTTGCACTTCTTCCTACTCTTGGAATGTCATACCATGAGCCGCCTTTCAATACTCGATAATCACACTGGTTGGCTAACCAAACTTGGTTTTCGGTTGGTGCGCCTTCATAGCTGTCGTGATAGCAATCTTCAACCCATTCTGCCACGTTGCCGTGCATATCAAATAGGCCAAGCGGGTTGCTGGCTTGGCTGCCCACTGGCCCAGTCGATACGCTGTCCCATTGGCTACCGCAACTGTCGCAAACGCTGTAACCTGGTTTTACCGTATTGCCATACCAAAATGCGGTATTGGAATTGGCTCGCGCGGAGTATTCCCATTCGATCTCGGTTGGTAGGCGGTATTCTTGGTTTGTTTGAGCAGATAACCATGCTGTATAAGCTTTTGCATCGTACCAGCTGACATTGATCACAGGGCGTTGGCCTCGCCCCCAGCCGTTGTCTGGTGGTAGTGGTCGACCTGTGGCGTTGGCGAATTTGTCGTATTGGTTAAAAGTGACTTCGTGCTTGCTAATGTAAAAACCGCTTGGCACTTTGACTTCGTGAACGGGCTTTTCATTATCGTCACCCATGTTGTTCTGATCACCCATCAAAAAAGTGGAGGGCGCTATTTTTTCAATCTTTGGTGCATTTCCGCCAACCGTAAGAGGCTCTTCTAGCGCTTGCGGCAATGCGTCAAATGAAGACTCTTCTTTTACGTCGTTATTCGGCGTCAACACAATGATGGGTTCTTCTTGGGCTTCTGGCCACAAAAGTACAGCCGCCATTAAAGCGATCGGCGCGATGAAAGCAAAAGCCAACATCGCTGGTGTAATTCGGCGAGTGTAACGTTTGATTTTCTTTGCTGCAGGGGAGATTGTTGTTGCTTGTGGCTTGTACAAATCCGCGCGTAAAATACGTATTACTTCAATTAAAGATTTTGGTCTATGTTGTTTGCCTTCACGGCTCCAGTTGAGCAATTTATTCCATACCGCATCACTGATTGTTGGGTGCGAATCTGGAAGGCTGGTGGAAAAATCTTTATCAAGAATGGATTCTCCTAGCAATGTCGCCATTAAAAGGCGCATAAAAGCAAAGCGATCTGCTTCCGCTGACGGCGCTGCATCGCGCTTTGCGTACTCTGGTGGCCGTAAGCGTACGTCCATGTTGCTGTCATTTATGTTTGTCATCCAATTGTAGGAACCAAACCCTGTCATTAACCCTAATCCATTGACAACATGGATGCTACTGAGATCTAGGTGGCCATGAAAAAAATTGTTCTGATGAGTCTGATCTAGCGCCTTGGCAATATTATCAAACAAGCTGATGGCGACATTTAATGGCGCACCGTCAGGGTATTTGCCTAAAAAGCTGTAGAGGTTTTCACCGCCGCAGACTGCGGAGCATGAAAAGACCCACAGCCTTGAATAAAAAGGCGGGTAGTTTGGTGTGATGGCTTGATGCTTAACACTGGCGTACTTGCGTGCATTTTGTAAGAAATCTTCTACTTTGCCTTTTTCTGGTTGGTAGAAACGCAATACGAATGGGCGGCCACCTTGATCGGCAACCCATGTGGTTTTGCTGTCATCAACAGGGTAATTCAAAACATAAGGGTCGAGCTCAACACCTACATGCTGACCAATAATTAATTTTGTATTGTCATATAAATCATTCATTACGAATTTGATATCCAAATCAAGACGTTGCTGCCTAAGTACTTAATACAGAGTATAATCACGTTTTTTAACATAAAAAGGTAGAGTAATGTTATCAGCGTATCCAGAGCTTGTTGAGTTTCTTCCGTGTGAATCCCCAAAAGCATGGGTGAATTGGGCTCTTGAGAATCAAAATTTATTATTGATTGACCATGCTCACTGCGAAAAAAAAGCCGCATCGACTGCAATGAGCTTGATGTATCGCTATGTTGATCGAGACAATTTACTGCATAAAATGTCTCGCTTGGCTCGAGAAGAGTTGTTGCATTTTGAGCAAGTCCATAAAATCATGAGAAAAAGAGACGTGGCTTATGAGCATTTATCTGCCTCACGTTACGCTGATGGTTTGCGTAAACACATTCGTACTCATGAACCCGCTCGATTGGTTGATACTATGATCATTGGTGCGTTTGTGGAAGCGCGTTCTTGTGAACGATTTGCTGTGCTTGCGCCGCATTTGGATGCAGAACTTTCTAAGTTTTATATCTCACTATTGAAATCAGAAGCGCGTCATTTTGAAGATTACCTTGAGCTTGCTCAAGAATATTCCAATGAGCCAATAGAAGATCGTGTACAGTTTTTTAGAGAGCTCGAAGAAAAGCTAATCATGGAGCCTGATAGTGAGTTTCGTATGCACAGTGGTCCGCCAAATGTGAATGAATTGTAAATATTTCGAGTTCAGCAAACGTATCGTTATTTGACTGCTACACTCATACTGATTCAATTCTTTATGGGGGGATATTATGGACGAACATAGTAGTCAAACTCTTCCAGATGTAACTTATTGGCTCGCTCTAGAAATCGCCAAAGTAGACCCTGCTGTTGATATTAATGTGATGTATAAAGGGTCATTGGAATTAGACTTTTTATATCAGTTGCTCACAATTAAAGTTCAGCGTCATTGGCGGCTGTATTATGGTGTTAGATTAAGCGCTGATGTTGTAAAAAATGCTTTTTTTCGAGCGGTGTCTATGCAGCACAATCGCAATCTTGAATTTGTGAGATCTAGAAACAAAATTGAGACTAGATGGGTGAGAGAGTTTTTAGGGATAAAATAGTAACAATAAAAATGCCAGTATGATGTTTTTCTGCTGGCATTTTTATGTCTGTCAATTAAGGGGCTCTTTATGAACAAGAGTCAACGCTTGAAGTCCGTTGATATTAAAATTGCTGACAGGCGATTTTAATTGCGAATAAACATTTCCTTCCACACTGGCAAGCCAGATATTGTCATCCCAATCACCTAAAACACAACGTAAAAATCCTGCTTTTTTATGGGTGTTTGGTCTGTGTGTATGGCCATGAATAATGCTTTTGCAAGCGTGTTCTGACATAGAGTCTTGAACAGCGCTTTCTGTCACATCCATAATGGACATGGATTTTTCCGACGCCATAGATTTACTGTCATTGCGTAATTGAGCGGCGAGGGCAATTCGTTGTTCCAATGGCAAAGAAAGAATGTGTTGCTGCCATTGAGTTGAACGAACGGTTTTGCGAAACGCTTGGTATTCTGTATCTTCAAGGCAATATTCATCGCCATGCGCCAATAATATAGAGCCATTATCAAGCGTAAGTCGTGTCTGCTCTTCAAGAAGCTCAGCACCAACTCTTTGCAGCCATGCGTCGCCAATAAGGAAGTCGCGATTGCCATGCAGGAAATACAACGGGATACCTGATTGTGAAAGAGTGTTTAACGCGCTTTCAATAGTGCTGTTCCATTCCGCTTCGAAATCATCGCCAATCCAGGCTTCGTAAAAATCACCCAGAATGTAAAGCTCAGAGCATTCGTCCCGTGACATAAGTTCTTCGGTTAAGCGTACAAACGCCCGGATCAAATCCGGGCGTTTGTCACTAAGGTGAAGATCTGAAATGAAGTAGCGAATCATTATTCGGCTACAAGTTCAGCGCTTTCAATGATAACGTCTTCAGCAGGAACATCTTGGTGACCCGCTTTCATTGTTGTTTTCACTTCTTTGATCTTGTTAACAACATCCATGCCTGCTGTTACTTTACCGAATACAGCATAACCCCAACCGTCTGGTGTTTTACTTCTGTGGTTCAGGAAGCTGTTGTCTGCAATGTTGATGAAGAATTGAGACGATGCAGAGTGAGGATCCATTGTGCGAGCCATCGCCAATGTTCCGATTTCATTTTTCAAACCGTTGTCGGCTTCGTTTTCAATCGCTGTGCGTGATTCTTTCTGAGTCATGCCTGGCTCAAAACCACCACCTTGAATCATGAAACCATTAATAACACGGTGGA
Source organism: uncultured Marinomonas sp. (assembly GCA_938009755.1). Taxonomy (GTDB): domain Bacteria; phylum Pseudomonadota; class Gammaproteobacteria; order Pseudomonadales; family Marinomonadaceae; genus Marinomonas. Next base: position 11,761 of record CALLIL010000048.1, on the reverse strand, counting down.
ATATAAGACCGTCATAAAAACCAGATGTTACATACTCTTCAAAGTTCTTAGCCGATTTAGGCGCTTTTTCGTAATCTAGCTCGATATTAATGTCGCCGTGGTTCGTGTGTAGAATGATCATTGAGGTTTCCTTTTAAAAGGTTAGTAATAAAAATGTGCGTTGTTTCATAAATAGATGGAGGGCATTTTATGTGTTTGTACGCTAAGACGCTACCCACTATTTAAGAGTCTGTTATAAAACCCGTGCTTAAACTTCGTAACTGAGCGGGTCGGTTTTGCCTTGCTCTGCAAAGGCTTCTAAACGCTCATTACAAGCGCCGCATTTACCACATGACTTTTCGCGGCCATTGTAGCAAGTCCATGTGTTGGCATAATCCAATTGCATGGCTAAACCCGCTTTTAGAATGTCGCCTTTTGATGAGTGAAGGTAAGGCGTCACAATTTCCACGGATTGGTAATTTGCTATTTTCGATACGGCGTTCATTGCTTCAACAAATTCAGGGCGACAATCAGGGTAAATGTGGTGATCGCCAGAGTGTGCGCCGTAATATACTTTTCCTGCTTCTAAAGAAACCGCATAAGCAATGGCCATGGACAATAAAACCATGTTGCGATTTGGTACAACCGTCGACTTCATACTGTCGCTTTCATAATGACCTTCTGGAATGTCTTCGTCACTCGTTAATGACGACCCAGCCATTAAGCTGTTAATTGCAGTGATGTCTACGACTTTATGAGGCACGTTTAAGTCACGGCAAACGTTAGCAGCAACGTCTAATTCTTTACTGTGTTTTTGGCCGTAATTAAACGAAATGGCAAAAACCTCGAGTCCATCTTTAATTGCCGTATTTAAAACGGTGAATGAATCCATTCCTCCTGAATAAACGACAACGGCTTTGTTTGACATGGTGACTTCCTCTTAACCGCTTTTGTGTGTAGGCGGTAGATAAACTGTGAAGGTGAAAAATGTTGGCGCGAAGTATAACAGACAGACATTGTGACTGAAGGGCTAATTGCTCGAAAAAGAGTATTGCATTAATAGAAATGGTTAAGCACAATAATATACGTAACCAGTTACGTATATTATTGTATTTTAGTAAGGAAGTGGAATGGAGCAGTTTGGTGTATTGACATTAGGTAGTCGCCTTAAGCGGTTGAGCGACTATTTATTTGCGCAGGTACAAGCTATTTACTTGGATTGTGATGTGCCTATTTCATCTACGTATTTTCCTATATTGCGGCTGTTGCAGAATATTGGTGGCTTATCTGTGGTGGAGATCGCAGAGCGTTTAAACCTCAGTCATCCCGCAGTCAGTAAGCAAATTACGAAAATGGTGAAAGAAGGATTGCTTGAAAAAGTTCTAGATGAGCAAGATCACCGAAGGTCTGTATTGCGCCTTTCTACCGTCGGTTCCTCTGCCATGAAGCAGGTCGATCCTATTCTAGTGGAAATGAAGACAGTGCTTGAGGACATGGTGACGCTTGAAAGTACAGACTTTATGGCGGCACTGTCCGCGCTGGAAAAAAAAGTGTTAGACGAGAGTTTGGCTGAAAAAGTATTGGATCGATTAGGTGCTATTTCTATTGTGCCTTTGGAGGCGTTTCACCATAAGGCCTTTTATGATCTGAATATGGCGTGGTTAAAAGAATTCTTTCCCGCTCAAATTACAGAATACGACATCGCTTTGTTGGAAAACCCTCAGCAATATTTATTAGATAAAGGCGCTTCTATTTGGGTGGCAACGCGAAACAGAAAGCTTGGTGAGTCAATCCTTGGCACCATTGTTTTTATGCCGAGTGCAACAGAAGGTGTCGGTGAAATATTAAAGCTGTCTGTTGCCAAGCATTGCCAAGGAAAGGGCATTGGTCAAAAATTACTTTCTCATTTAACTGACTTTGCTCAGTCGAAGGGGTTTTCAAAGCTCACCTTAGAAACGGCATCGAGCTTGTTGGCTGCTAACGCTCTCTATAAGAAAAATGGTTTTGTCGAAAAAACCATGGCGCAAGCGTCTTATTACGAAAGGGCGGACACGTATTTCGAAAAATCATTAGAGATGGAAAAGACAGGAGAATTCAATGCGCAATGAACACGAGCGTAAGGAAACAGTTGAGGGTTCTTTATTCTATATGAAGCGTGGTGCTGTGGCGTCTATTCCCATGATTATTGGCGGGATTCCATTTGGTTTGCTGTTTGGCTCTTTGGCGTCAAATTATGGTTTAAGCCCTTGGTTTGCCATTGCCATGTCTTCTATTGTTTTTGCTGGATCTGCACAATTTGTCGCGCTGGGGTTGATCGCATTGCATGCGCCAATTTGGGTGATTGTTTCAACGACGTTTATTGTGAACCTTAGGCACTTATTGTACGCCGCAGACTTAGTGAAATACGTTAAGCATTTACCAATGTCGGTGCGGATTGTCATGGGATTTGGGTTGGTTGATGAAAGTTATGCCGCCATTCGACCTATGTACGGAACAGGGGAAGTCAACGAAAAAACAGGGCATAAAGCGTTTTTGGGGTCTTTCTTGGCTTTTTATCTCATGTGGAACACGACGACAGTTTTAGGTGTGTTATCTGGAGAGCTGATTCCGGGTATGAGTGAATGGGGGTTGGAGTTCGCCATGGTCGCCACATTTATCGGCATTATTACGCCTTATTTAAAGTCGAAACCTTTTTGGTTGTGCATGCTCAGCGCCGGAGTTTCTTCACTTATTTTATTTGAATTACCGAATAACCTCGGACTTTTATTGTCTGCGGTGATTGGCGTATGCGTTGGGTATTGTGTGGACGTATCCTTAAATGCGCCTATTGATTCTGAAACAAAGGATTCTAAAGAGGTGGAGTTATGAGCTTTTTTGAATCTGTTGTAGTCATTACAGGCATGTTTTTGGTGACCTTTGGTGTGCGGTTTGTTCTATTTGCCCGTGCTCATAAGGTTGTTATGCCAGAGTTTGTAGAAAAGGCGTTGAGGTTTGTGCCTGTTGCTGTTTTAACCGCCATCATTACGCCAATGATTTTGATGCCAACTAAGACGTTAGATCTTTCATGGCATAACCCTTGGTTGATTGGTGGAGTAGCAGCTTTTACTACAGGCGTGTGGCGTCAAAATCAACTGCTGACTATTTCGGTAGGTGTGGTTGCTTTCTTTGTCGCTAAATATGCACTTAATTTCTAAAAAATGTAAAAAAGAGCAAGAAAATACCTAAAAGATTTTCTTGCTCAATATCCTATGGAAACCGAAATACGATATACTTGCTCGCTGAATTAACAAACATTGTTAGACGAACTATTATCGGGATTTACAGTAACCATGTCAGAAACGTCAAAACCAGGTAATTTCATTACCCAAATCATTGATAAAGATAACGAATCAGGTAAGCACGGCGGTAAAGTACTTACTCGTTTCCCACCTGAGCCAAACGGCTATTTACACATCGGCCATGCAAAATCTATCTGTTTAAACTTCGGTTTGGGTGAACGTTATAACGGTCAATGTAATCTTCGTTTTGACGACACTAATCCAGAAAAAGAAAGTGTTGAATACATTGAATCCATTAAACGCGATATTGAGTGGTTGGGCTTTGAATGGAAAGACGAACCTAAATTCGCTTCTGACTATTTTGATCAATTGTTCGATTTTGCGGTTCAGCTTATTCAGGCGGGTAAAGCGTATGCGTGTGAGTTGAATGCAGAGCAAATGCGTGAATACCGTGGCACTTTAAAAGAACCTGGTAAAAACAGCCCTTATCGTGATCGCACCGTAGAAGAGAACATGGCTATTTTTATGGACATGAAAGCGGGCAAGTACAAAGACGGCGAAGTGGTTTTACGTGCGAAAATTGATATGGCCAGTCCAAACATTAATATGCGTGATCCAATTATCTATCGTGTTCGTCATGTTCATCACCATCAAACAGGCGATAAATGGTGTGTGTACCCAATGTATGACTTCACACACGGTTTGTCTGATGCCATTGAAGAAGTGACGCACTCAGTTTGTACCTTAGAATTTCAAGACCATCGACCTCTATATGATTGGGTGTTAGACACGCTTGGTACATTCCACCCGCAACAAATTGAATTTGCTCGCTTGAATTTGAATTACACAGTAACCAGCAAGCGTAAATTAAAAGCTCTGGTGGACGATAATCATGTGAATGGTTGGGATGATCCTCGTATGCCAACTATTTCAGGTTTACGCCGTCGTGGCTATACAGCGACATCGATCCGTAATTTTTGTGAGCGTATTGGTGTAACTAAGTCAGACAGTGTCGTTGATGTGAGTATGCTTGAGCATGCGATCCGTGAAGACTTAGACGCCAATGCAAATCGCGCCATGGTTGTATTAAACCCAATAAAGGTGACGTTAACGAATTACCCAGAAGATAAAGAAGAAATCTTCACGGTAAACAATCACCCTAAAAACGAAGACGCTGGCACCCGCGAAGTGCCGTTTAGTAAGCATTTATTTGTTGATGCTGCTGACTTTGCAGAAGAACCGCCTAAGAAGTGGAAGCGTATGACACTGGGTGGCGCCGTTCGTCTTCGTGGCGGTTACGTTATTACGTGCGATGAAGTCATTAAAAACGAAGCGGGTGACGTGGTTGAGTTGTTGTGTCGTTATGATGAAAACACGTTGGGTGTTAACCCGGAAGGTTATAAGCCAAAAGGCGTTATTCACTGGGTGAGCGCAAAACATGCTGTTGATACGACGGTGAACCTTTATGATCGTTTGTTCAACAATGAAGCGCCTGATGCAAACTATGAAGATAAAAATTTCTTAGACTTCATTAACCCAGAGTCTTTGACAGTATTAACGAATGCGAAAGCGGAACCTTCTTTGCTTGCCTCTGAAAAAGGTCAAGGTTTCCAATTTGAACGAGAAGGCTATTTCTGTCGTGATATGAAAGAAGAGGGCGTTGTATTCAATCGTACTGTCACATTGCGTGACTCTTGGGCAAAAATAGAAGCAAAAGGAAAATAAGCGCATGTTAAAGGTTTTTAACACCTTAAGTGGAAAGAAAGAAGTTTTTAAACCCATTGTAGAAGGCAAGGTCGGCATGTACGTCTGTGGTAATACAGTGTACGACTATTGTCATATTGGCCATGCGCGCGCCATGATTTCTTTTGACATTATTTCTCGTTTTATTCGTCACCTTGGTTACGAATTGAATTATGTGCGCAACATTACCGATGTTGACGACAAAATCATAAAACGCGCTCAAGAAAATAATGAAACACCGAAAGAATTAACGGAACGAATGATTGCCGCTCAGCAAGAAGATGAATTGCGCCTTGGTAATAAAATGCCAGATCGTGAGCCAAAAGCGACCGAGTTCATGCAGGAAATCATTGATATGATTGAAGTGCTGATCGAAAAAGGGTTTGCATATCAAGGAACTTCTGGTGATGTGTATTATCGTGCTACGGCTTTCAAAGAATACGGAAAACTAAATAATCGTAAGCTGGAAGATATGCTTGCCGGTGCACGTATCGACGTAGAAATTGCCAAAGAGCACGCGGCCGATTTCGTTTTATGGAAGCAAACTAAAGAAGGCGAAGTGTTTTGGGCTTCACCGTGGGGGAATGGTCGCCCTGGCTGGCACATTGAGTGTTCTGCTATGTCGACAAGTTGCCTTGGTAGTCATTTTGATATTCATGGTGGTGGCCCAGACCTTAAATTTCCTCACCATGAAAATGAGATTGCGCAATCTGAGGCGTGCACAGGCGAAAAATACGTCAATTATTGGATGCACTGTGGTGCGGTTCGAGTGAACAATGAAAAGATGTCTAAATCCTTAGGCAACTTTTTTACGGTTCGTGACGTGCTGGAAAAATTCAATCCAGAAGTGATTCGTTACTTGATGGTGTCTAGCCAATATCGCAGTGCCATTGATTATTCTGATCAAAGTTTGCTGGAAGCAAAAGTTGCCTTAGAGCGTTTGTATACGGCGTTACGAGATCAAGACGTTGCGCAGACTTACACAGCAACGGCTTATACGGAGCGCTTTGAAGAAGCAATGAAAGACGATTTCAATACAGCATTAGCTGTGTCAGTGTTGTTTGAGTTGGTTCGAGAGCTTAATAAAGCCAAAACGGAAGACGCTAAAAAAGCGTCTGAGTTGGCGGCAGAGTTGCGCTTCTTGGCAGAATTACTTGGTCTGCTTTATCAAGATCCTGAGTACTTTCTACAGAACAGTACGATTGTTGAAGGTTATGGCGAAGAGCAAATTCAGGCTTTGATTGATGAAAGAACGCAGGCGCGTAAAGATAAAAACTTTGCTCGCAGTGATGAAATCAGAGATGAGCTAGCGGAAAATGGCATTGAGTTGCTAGACAGCCGAGAAGGAACAAGTTGGACACGACGTTAGGTCTGTATTTTGCTAAAAATAAAAGGCGATGCTTTTATGCATCGCCTTTTTTTATGGTTTGTTGAAAGGGCTTTTACTCGGTGACTTTGACTGCCAGCACATCACATGGTGCGCCATGTAAAACGCCGTTTGATGTTGAACCAAGTAATAGCGCCAAGCCATGTCGGCAATGGCTGCCGACAATAATAAGGTCTGCCTTTTTCTCTTCAGCAATGCGATGAATCTCACTTTCGATACTGCCTTGAGTGATGCAGCTTTCTTGGAAAGGCGTATCTAATTGCGCTTCTAACATCGCAATGCGCTCTTTAGCGGTTTCTTTTAATTCAGTTTGTATATTCGTGATGTCGATAGGAACATCGCCACCATAGGCATAATTTAGTGATTCAATGACATGAAGTATGATAAGTTCTGCGCCTGTCGCTTTGCATAGCGCTGCGGCTTTGTTGGCCACTTTAATACTGTCATCTGTTAGGTCAACGGCGAGTAGGATTTTGTTGTACAACATATAAACCTCCAAACTTTTCTTAATTTAATTATTTTAGAACCATCATAAGGCGTTTGATATGACAGCTCTCATCGTTATTTTTATTACTTTGTCTTTAATGGGATCCGCCTTGTGGGTGTTGCCTCCCAAAAAAGAACGTGAGCGCATGGCGTTACGCATGCATGCTCGAAAATTAGGTCTTGTTGTTCAGCTTACATCAATTGATGTTCCTGACAAGTGGGATAAGTCGCTTGATAGGGTGAAAGTGGCTGCATATTCGCATTATCGAATAAAACCAAACATTTCGTTACCTAAAAATACGTGGCTGTTACCTTATGAGGTATGGAAATATCATTCAATTACAACAGGTTGGTGGGCTAGTGAGTCGCTTGAGTTAACCGATGATGCGAAGCAAATATTGGCGAAATACCAAGCTTCGATTGTTGGTATGAGAATTACGCCTGAAATGGTCGCTCTTTATTGGCGTGAAGAAGGTGATAAAGACACATTGGATGCGATTAGTAGAGTGATTTCTGAGCTGATTGAAGTGAACGCCATAAAGAAGAGAGACTGACCAAATAATGAGTGAAAATTTTATTATTTGGTCTCTGTGATTTTAATCCACTTCTTCCTCTCCCTCTTCTTCGGGGTCGAGTTTTTTCTTTTTGACAACGGGTTTGAGTTCTTTTTCAGGGATGTCGGGTTTTTGTATTGTGGTTGAGCCCGCTTTTTCAGCTTGGATAGCGGCCATTCTTTCTTCTACAAAAGTTTTTAGCGCTTTCTTTTCTGGTCGCTCAATAGAGTCAGATTTTATATGTGATAAAACTACACTGTAGAGCGTTTGAGCAACCCGCTTATCACCATTTACAAAATTTTTGTTGGCTTGTACGAGCTGTCTATTTAATTGAATCCAAAGATTAAGCCAACGTAAATAGTCATAGCATGTTTGATAGTGTGCGTGACTAATTCGACCTTTTCTTCGTAAGAAAAGCAGCATTTTTGCTAATTTGGTTAATCTTTCTTTGTAATTTGTTTTTTCTTGGAATGTCATCACATTGGGTTCAGGGTTGAACACAATTGGCTCCGCATTGCGATCTTCTTCCGCCTTAGCGATGCGGACTTCTATTCTCTCGACATCATCTGTATATTGCAGAAGTTCTTGAAGTGTGCCTAGATAGTATTCATAGAGAACGTCCGTTGCGATGGAGTCAGTGTTTAGCTCTTTAAGTCCGCGAATGTGGGCTTCTACACGGTCGGCTCGACTGGAAAGTTGGAGTTGTTGTACGCGACGTTCGGTGACTTCTTTTTCTTTTTGTTGTGCGCGTGAGCCAATTATTACCGATAAAATGACGACGATAATCAAAAATAAAATGGTTAATATTTGGAGAATAGCCATGATTGTCCTTAAGCAACGAATTCAGTATCTTAAATAAGAAATACCATGTTCAGCAAGATTTAATATCAGAAACAATACAGGGATCGCTTGTCATATAAAAGGTGTTTGCTTAATATCAGCGCCCAAAGACATTAAACTTCATGCAATGTGGATTTGCAGACCGACTTTATATAAGGCTTATACAGTTCAATGGGAAAATCACTGGTTATCGTGGAATCGCCAGCTAAGGCGAAAACCATAAACAAATATCTGGGCAATGACTTTGTTGTTAAATCGAGTGTGGGCCACATTCGAGATTTGCCTACAGGTACAACATCAACCACTACGCCCAAAGAAAGAGCGAAGCAAGCGGCACTGACTCGTAAAATGAGTCCAGAAGAAAAGCTTGAATACAAAGCGAAAAAATCGAGAAAGCAATTGATTTCTCGAATGGGGGTTGATCCCGAAGATAACTGGAAAGCACATTATGAAGTGTTGCCTGGTAAAGAAAAAGTTGTCGATGAATTAAAGCGTTTGGCAAAAAATGCTGACACCATCTATCTCGCGACCGATTTGGATAGAGAGGGTGAGGCGATTGCTTGGCATTTACGAGAAGCCATTGGCGGTGACGATACTCGTTACAAACGCGTTGTATTTAATGAAATTACTAAGAAGGCGATACAGTCTGCCTTTGAAACGCCATCTGAATTAGATTTGAATCGAGTGAATGCACAGCAGGCTCGTCGCTTCCTTGATCGTGTTGTTGGCTTTATGGTGTCGCCATTGCTTTGGGCGAAAGTGGCTCGAGGCTTGTCTGCTGGACGTGTTCAATCTGTTGCTGTTCGATTGATTGTTGAGCGTGAGAAAGAAATTCGCGCTTTTATACCTGATGAGTTTTGGGAGCTGGACGCATTGCTTGCAACACCTTCTAAAGATGTTATCAAGTTTGAAGCTGCTAAGTATCAAAACAAAGAATACCGTCCTGTTAATCAAGCGGAATCCGATGAACATGTTGCACGCTTAAAAGACGCACAGTATTTGGTGAGTAGTCGTGAAGATAAACCGACTAAGAGTAAACCTTCCGCACCGTTTATTACTTCTACATTACAACAAGCTGCCAGTACTCGATTAGGGTTTGGTGTTAAGAAAACCATGATGCTTGCTCAACGCTTATATGAAGGTGGTTACATCACTTATATGCGTACGGACTCTACGAATTTGAGTACCGAAGCGGTTGAGGCATTGCGTGGTTATATTTTATCTAATTTCGGTGAAAAGTATTTACCGGAAGAGCCTATTCGCTACAGCAGCAAAGAAGGCGCTCAAGAAGCCCATGAAGCGATTCGACCTTCCGATGTGAATGTACGTGTTGACGACTTACTAGGGATGGAGAAAGACTCACATCGCCTGTACGACTTAATTCGTAGTCAATTTATGGCGTGCCAAATGACACCAGCGGAATACACGTCGACAACGATCACTGTCACTAGTGGTGATTATGAGTTTAAAGCCAAAGGGCGAATTTTACGCTTTGATGGTTACACTCGTGCTATGCAAACCGTCGTTAAGAAGGGTGAAGATAATATTTTGCCAGATGTTGAAAAAGGCGAATATTTAACCTTAAACGAGTTGCTGCCTGAACAGCACTTTACCAAACCAATTGCACGATTTAGTGAGGCGAGTTTGGTAAAAGAGCTTGAGAAACGTGGTATTGGTCGCCCGTCAACTTACGCATCCATTATTTCTACGATCCAAGATCGCGGCTATGTGCGCGTTGAGAATCGTCGCTTTTATGCTGAAAAAATGGGCGATATTGTGACTGAACGTCTGGTGGACAGTTTCTCTTCTTTGATGGACTTTAGTTTCACTGCGCAAATGGAAGAGCAGCTCGATCATATTGCTGATGGCGATAAAGACTGGATTAAAACGCTGAATGCTTTCTATAAAGATTTCAGTGGCGTATTGGCCAAAGCAGAAGCACCGGAAGGTGGCATGATGCTGAACGAGCCAACACCAACGGATGTTGAGTGTCCTACTTGTTCTCGCCCAATGCAGATCCGTACAGCAAGTACTGGTGTGTTCATGTCTTGTTCGGGTTATGCGTTACCACCAAAAGAACGATGCAAAGCTACCATCAACTTGACGCGAGGCGACGAAGCCATTGCGGTAGATGACGAAGAAGGCGAATCTAAAGCCCTTATTAATAAGCGTCGTTGTACTATTTGCGGCTCTGCAATGGACAGCTATTTGATGGATGAACACCGTAAGCTGCATGTTTGTGGTAATAATCCTGCTTGTTCTGGCTACGAAGTTGAGCAAGGCACGTTTAAAATTAAAGGTTATGACGGCCCAGTTATCGAATGTGATAAGTGTACGGCTGATATGCAGCTTAAAACTGGCCGCTTTGGTAAGTATTTTGGTTGTACCAATGAAACCTGTAAAAACACCCGCAAGTTGCTGAAAAGTGGGGAAGCTGCGCCACCGAAAATGGACCCAGTTCCGATGCCAGATCTTGCTTGTCAGAAAGTGGAAGATCATTACGTATTGCGTGATGGTGCGACAGGGTTGTTCCTTGCGGCGAGTCAATTCCCTCGTAAGCGTGAAACGCGAGCGCCATTGGTGAAAGAATTACTTCCTTATATGGATCAAATTGATCCTAAGTACCATTTTTTCTCTAAAGCGCCTGTGAAAGATTCTGAAGGTCGTCCAACGGTTATTCGTTATAGCCGAAAAACGAAAGAGCAATACGTGATGACAGAAGAAGAAGGCAAACCAACAGGTTGGAAAGCCTTTTACGTTGGCTCTAAATGGGTCGTCGAGGATAAAAAGAAAAAATGAGCCCGAGTTTAGCAAGCTTAACCAATCAAAAGATTGATACCGCTCGACGCTTTATTCAGCAAAGCCAAGAAAACAACGAAAAATGGTTGAGTCTTGGCTTAGAAAGCTCTGCCATTTTTCAATTAAGAAGTGCGCTCAATGGTTTATTGAAGGAAGTTTCGGCTTCCTATTCTTTATCTGCTTCTCTTGATGTGGCTTCGCTTATGGAAGAGGCAAATAACAAGCAAATAATAATACCTGTATTAAGCGAATTAGCCGATCTTTTGGCGCACCGGGAGTCTTGGTGCTGTCAGCTTGAACAGGCGTATTTGACTCAATTAGAGTGCCGCGCCGGAATGGCTTTTTCTTACGATGAGAATGTAATTGGTCGTGGTGGGGACGCAGGTGCGTCTGCTGATTTTTATTTGGCCAAATTGGTTGAGTTAGTTTTACGTTTTAGAGAAGAGTCATCAGAGTATTGAGTATGAAAGAGTCCTACCTAGAAATTGTTGAGCTGGATAATGGCGATATTGTCTTAAGGCCCGCCAGCGAAGATGGCGAGGAAACAACACCGTTAGCAACGCTTCAAATTTCTGACGACACGCGCTCTTATCTTAAAGATCGTTATTTTGAGCTGGCAAAATGTATGTTTCATGCCGGTATTGATTATGTGTATTCGGATGAGTCTTTTTTCGATGAAGACTCTGATGACTCTT
>CALLIL010000047.1 GCA_938009755.1 uncultured Marinomonas sp. | reverse complement strand
CCGCACTGTTTTCTTTATATTTCATTTTTAGGGACTGAAATTGCTCACCTATTCCCACACACAATTCAGTTATCTTTTGAGATAAGAACTCGCGCCTTTCTTCGTTATATGGAGGTTCGTTGAGAAAATGATCGCAACTGTCTCTTTGTTCTACAAACATTAAAACGTCTTGAGGGATATCGACACTTGTTTCAGTAGCCGCTACGCTTAAAGGAATTAAAAATAAAAGTGTAAATAGTTTCATAGTCACTTGAACTCCAAGTACTTATAACGAGACTGTAGAACCACTTTGCAGTTCATTGGACGAGTCGGTGTTGGGCTTTAATGTAGAAAACAGGGTTCACTTTTGCTCTTTGCAAGGTAGTAGATTACTAAGTTGGTTGATTATAGCGCTTGAAGCACGTAAATCAGGAGAGGTTTTAATATTTGATTTAAGTCCTGCGAATACCTGCTCCTGAATTGCACTCGGTGAAGCCATATTGTAGCCACACCAGAAAACGCCTTCTGTAGAATTTAAAACGCCTGCAATATACATTTCAGCCAGTCTTCTTTGCTTAACATCCGAACTTATATAAGCGTCATATAATGACAGATCACGCTTCGCTCATCGTGCCCTACAAGGGCAATTTTCGGGCTGAAGGAATGGAGGAATCAAAATCAGGCTATTCACATGCGTATAAATCAAATGCAGAACCGTCATTTTCTAGGTGTTGTAGCGTGAGTTTTTGTTTGTTGGCAGATAAGATCAAATACCCTTGAGGCACGCCATCAGGGTTAATACTGTGACCTTCAGGTAAGCCGTGATCAAATTCGATCATGTTGCCAGATAATTTTATTATATAGGTTCCTAAAAAATCCCCGCCATAGGTATCACCGCTGATATAAAAAGCGGCAACGGGATCATCACAACTTCCCCACCAAACACCCTGAATATCTTTTAATGTATAGACGTTTTCTGCCGCCAAAGCAGGCAAAGAAAGTAATAAAATCAGCATTCCTTTTACTAGGAAGCAATATTGTTTCAATCTGTTTGAAAATGTCATACCACTGAACCTCTATTCCGTTACGGCGTTAATGTAATGCGAATGAATAAACGACTCTTTGTTTGCGCTTTATTAACTCTGTTTGATGAAAGGCGCTTTTTATCTGGAGCTCAACGACTTGCCTCTATCTGGCTTTTCTCTGCATCCGTTAATGGCTTGTATAAACGCGGATATGGCCAGCCATAACCCCACCTAAATGAGGTTGGGAAAAAAGGACTTCCACCCACTCTTACGCCTGCTAACATAAGTTTCGCTATATAAGGCTCGCCCACTTTTTTGACACACGACTCAAGCTCATGATCTGCTTGCAACCTTTCGTCATAACTTCCCCCTTGCCAATAAGCATAATCGTGAGCCGTACAACAAGTGAGCCATAAGGTATTTTGCGCTAACGTACCATCAGGAAAGGCACTGCAACCGTCCGATGTAAACGGCTTAATATCGCTCGCATACGCTTTCATGCACAGGAAAAAAACTAGGAAAATAATAAAGCGCATAAACTCTCTATAAAATACATAAAAAAAGAAGGTAACTAGAACCGTTTGAACACAACAAACAAGCAAGAATTATAGAATATCAATAAAATGAATAGCGAGGAACGAGTAAAAAACAGCTGTTTTTTGTACTTATTAATTAGCTTTGTTGTGTTTTTGCTCAACTTCATATTTCAAAGTGTATTCTCTGGCACGTATTTTTATTTTCTGCCAGTGTAAACGTGCAAAATAGGGATATTGAAAATGGCAGATCAGGCTTCGCTCATCCTGCCCTACAAAAGTAAAAGCGTCATCAAAATACTTTCGTTTAAACTAGAAAAAGCCCTTTCCTTTCTCTAAAATACCGCGTTTTCACACGTAAGCAGATTGCCATGATTAAGACGCCCTACTACCTCATCGACAAAGCCGCTCTTTTAAAGAATTTAGAGAAGATTGCGTATGTACGCGAGCAATCTGGTGCTAAGTCTTTATTGGCGTTGAAATGCTTCGCCACTTGGTCTGTGTTTGACCTGATGCAGGAATACATGGACGGCACGACGTCTTCTTCTTTGTATGAAGTTAAGCTGGGGAAAACCAAGTTCCAAGGGGAAACTCATGCTTACAGCGTGGCCTATGCGGACGATGAAATCGCCGAAGTCTTAAATCATTCCGATAAAATCATTTTCAATTCCATTGGTCAGTTCACTCGTTTTAAAGACGCCAGTGAAGGCAAAACGCGTGGTTTGCGCGTCAATCCGCAAGTCAGTACGTCAGAGTTTTTAATTGCTGATCCTGCACGCCCTTTTAGTCGTCTTGGTGAGTGGGACCCAGAAAAAATCGAAATCATCATCAATGACATTTCTGGTTTTATGTTCCATAACAATTGTGAGAACGATAACTTTGAGCGTTTCGATGAGATGCTGACGCTTATTGAAGAACGTTTTGGTCACCTTATTCAGCAAGTGAAATGGGTCAGCTTAGGCGGCGGTATTCACTTTACGGGAGAAGGTTATCCGATTGATCAATTCTGCCAACGCTTGAAAGCCTTTTCTGAAAAGTACGACATTCAAGTCTATTTGGAACCGGGGGAAGCCTCGATTACCAAGAGCACAACGCTGGAAGTAACGGTTTTAGACACCTTGTTTAACGGTAAAAACCTTGCCGTTGTCGACAGCTCCATTGAAGCGCACATGTTGGATTTATTAATTTATCGTGAAAATGCCAAGATGTTGCCTTGTGAAGGCGACCATGAATACATGGTTTGTGGTAAATCTTGCCTCGCTGGCGATATTTTTGGTGAGTTCAAATTTGATGCGCCATTAAAAGTGGGCGACCGTTTGTCTTTCCAAGATGCCGCGGGTTACACCATGGTGAAGAAGAACTGGTTTAATGGTGTTAAAATGCCATCCATTGCCATTCGCCAATTAAATGGCGAGATCGAGCTTGTAAGAGAATTTGATTACCAAGATTTTGAGCAGAACCTTTCCTGATTCTGCCCACACACTCTAGAGAGAAAGTTTGTTATGAAAAAAAATGTACTAATCATAGGTGGCGGAGGCGTCGCGCGCGTTGTTGCTCACAAATGTGCTCAACACAACGATGTACTAGGTAACATTGCGATCGCTTCCCGTAGCGTATCTAAATGTGATGACATCGTTGCTAGCGTAAAAGAAAAAGGCAGCATGAAAGTCGCTGGTGAACTAAAAGCCTACGCACTCAACGCTTTGGATGTTCCAGCAACGGTACAGTTAATCAAAGACACGCAATCTGAAATCGTCATCAATGTGGGTTCAGCCTTCATTAATATGTCGGTTCTTGAAGCTTGTATCGAAACAGGCGCAGCCTACTTAGACACGGCTATTCATGAAGAGCCAGAGAAAATCTGTGAGCAACCACCTTGGTACGCCAACTACGAATGGCAGCGCCGTGACCGTTGTAAAGACAATGGCATCACAGCGATCTTGGGTGTGGGTTTTGATCCGGGTGTGGTAAACGCTTTCGCAGCGTTGGCTTACAACGAATACTTCGACAGCGTCAGTGACATCGACATCATCGACATCAACGCGGGTAGCCATGGCAAATATTTCGCGACGAACTTTGACCCAGAGATTAACTTCCGTGAATTCACTGGTCGTGTTTATTCTTGGCAGAATCGCGCTTGGCAAGAAAACAAAATGTTCGAAATCAGCCGAACAGACGACTTGCCAGTAGTCGGCAAGCAAACCGCTTACATGACTGGTCACGACGAAGTTCACTCTTTGTCTCAAAACCTAGACGTACCAAACGTACGTTTCTGGATGGGCTTTGGTGAACACTACATCAACGTCTTTACCATTCTGAAAAACCTTGGTTTGTTGTCTGAGCAACCAGTCACAACCGCAGAAGGTTTGGAAGTGATTCCACTTAAAGTCGTGAAAGCCGTACTACCTGATCCTTCTTCGCTTGCGCCTGAGTACACAGGTAAAACCTGCATCGGTGATGTGGTAAAAGGCATCAAAGATGGTAAGGAAAAAGAAGTCTTCATCTACAACGTGTCTGACCACAAAGACGCGTACAACGAAGTAGGTAGTCAAGGCATTTCTTACACAGCGGGTGTTCCACCTGTTGCCGCAGCCATCCTTGTTGCGAACGGCACTTGGGATGCAAAAGAAATGCGTAACGTTGAGCAGCTTGATCCAAAACCTTTCCTAGGTTTGCTGAACGACATGGGCTTACCAACTCGCATTAAAGACGAAGACGGCGACCGCCCTTTCACGCTTTAATACGAAATTAACAAGTTACAACGAAATCCCTGTCACTTTCGAGTGATGGGGATTTTTTGCACAAAAATAAATCCACCTGAGAAAACACTGCGTATCTATTTATGATGTCTTTTCCAGATGGAGCCTGCCATGCGAACTCTAACACTTATCCTTACCTTGTGTTTTTCTCAAATTAGCCAAGCAAACAGTACGAACACATTAAAGAGTTTCGATCCCCTACAATGGCAACATCGACTCATTGTGATGCATCAAATACAAAACGAAGAAGCCGCTTTATCGCTCATTAATGACAAGCAAGCCGACATAAATGAAAGGCATATTTTATGGTTTATGATCAATAAAAATACAGTCGAAACCAATTATCACGGCCAGTTATCGAACGATTTTGCAGCGAATATTAAGAAACGTTATCGACTTAAACCTAATGAGATCATCTTAATTGGCAAAGATGGCGGCGTTAAATCTCGAATAAATAACATTAACTTGATTGGTCTGTTTTCAGAAATAGACGCCATGCCTATGAGGCGATACGAGATGCAGCAAAGCAATGGATCATAATGAGTAGTGAAGGTTCATCACCAGAAAAACTATTCAACCAACTTGAGGTAACAACCACCCTTTATGATTCAAGCTCTAGGTTACGCCTTATTTAACGAGGCAGAAAAAACGTAAAAAGCCCCTTTTATCTTTTTGATAACATGGGCTTTTTTATGTTTTTTGAAAAGAAAACACCGTAAACACTCACTCTTTACACAATACTGAAACTCCCCACCGACAACCTTACAGACAGCTAAGCTATGATAATTGCCAGTTAAAGAGCCTTCATTTATGGCGAAGACCCAACACGGAACAAGAGAGTTTTACCTTGAAATTATCCACTGCTTTATCTTTCCATTTTCCATCCAAACCTTTTTTGTTGATGAGCGCATCTCTTCTCACCAGTGCCTTTATCAGCACATATATTTATGCAGAATCCGATGCTTCTACTGAGTTGCTCAATACAGAGTCATCACAGGTGACAACGACAGAAACAACACCATTAAAAGCGAAACCGATACCTGAAACGCCAGAAAAAAATAACACCAGCAACACACAAACTCGCTCGACGTTTTCACAGCAAACCGTGATTGACCTTGCCAAGCAATTGGCTCAATCGCCAATGAAAACAGCAGACAAAGCGCCACAAGCCTTGATCGACATGGATTATGACACTTACCGTCAAATCAACTTCCAACAGAACCAAGCGGTGTGGGGAAATACGCCAACAAAGTTCTCAGTTCAGTTGTTCGCACCCGGTTTTTTATACAAAGATTTGGTCTCTATCAATGTGGTGGAAAATGGACAGTCCTTTCCTTTAGGCATGTCATCAGATTCTTTTTCTACGCCCAACGATGAAATAAACAAACTTATTTCTGAGGTAGGAAAATACGCTGGATTGCGTCTGCATTACCCAATCAACCGTAACAATTACAACGACGAATTTATTGTATTCCAAGGTGCGAGTTACTTTAGAGCGATTTCAAAAGGTCAAAACTACGGCCTTTCTGCTCGTGGGCTAGCCGTTGATGTGGCACAGCCTAAAGGCGAAGAATTCCCCATGTTTAAACAGTTTTGGATTGAACGCCCAGCGTCTAGCCAAGACGCCATTGTGGTTCACGCCTTGCTCGACAGCAAAAGTGTCACTGGCGCATATCGCTTCGGGATTTACCCAGGGAAAACCACTCGCGTAGAAGTAAAAACGACCTTATTTCCAAGGGTGGATTTACCACACGTTGGCATCGCGCCATTGACCTCCATGTTTATGCACAACAGCTCTTTGGATGCGTCAGATGTGCCAGATTATCGCCCTTCTGTTCATGATTCCGAAGGTTTGCAGATGCTCACAGGCCAAAACGAAATGTTGTGGCGACCTTTAAACAATCCTAAAACCTTACAAATCAGTGCTTTTGCAGACCAAACACCAAAGGGCTTTGGCTTGATTCAGCGCCACCGAGTTTTTTACGATTATCAAGATCTAGAAGCCAATTACCAAACGCGTCCTTCGGCGTGGATAAAACCAATGAACGATTGGGGAACAGGCCATGTAGAACTTGTGGAAATTCCATCGACAGCGGAATCCAACGACAATGTCGTTGCTTATTGGCAACCAAAAGATGGCCTAAAAAAAGACCAAACCTACACCTTCCAATATCTCATGTCTTGGTCTAACGACACGCCTGTGGCCTTAGATCAGCCAAGAGTCGTGCGCAGCGCTCAAGGCACAAAGCTCTTTGGCGAGCACCCAGAAGTGGTGATTGATTTCAATAAGATGTCAGACATTAATCTAGATGAGCTCACCATAGACGCCAGCGTCAGTGAAGGCGAGATTATTGAAACTCATGCTGTGAAGCATCCTTACAATAAAGGCATTCGAGTTTACATGACATTTGATCCAAACAGTGCCGATCAATCAGAACTGAGAGTACAACTGAAAAAAGACGGTGAACCCATCGCACCAACGTGGTTATACCGCTGGATTGAGGGTGAACAATAATGACGTCTTTGCATTCAAACCCAATTCAAAAACCGACGTCGTCAGATCCAATGCTGGCGCTGCCTAAAGAGTCGCCTTTGGTCATGCCTCGTCATGAGGTTAATGAAGCCAGACAACCGCGAAAAAAGCTGCAACAGAGCGCCAATCTTACGACGCTGCTAGCACGACTGTTTGTCGCATTTGTCACGATTACCTTGTCTTGGTATGGCGCCAGCGAAATGTACCTTGTTTTGAGTACCAACGGAATCGCGGGATTACAGTGGCTGTTTCTGGTTTTGTTTTGCATCAACTTCACATGGATTTCGTTTGCTTTTTCACAAGCGTCATTAGGACTTGTCAGCCAGCTTTGGCCCTTTGTTCGCCCTCGAAAAGAGCAAGACTCAGACACGGTCACGGCCATTTTATTGCCCGTTTACAATGAAGACCCTTTGCGAATTCGCGCCAGCATTCAAGCTATGCACGAAGACATTCTAGATAAAGCCGCGGGAAAATTTGCCTTCTTTATTTTAAGCGATACCAACAAAGCGGACGCTTGGATTGCGGAAGAACAAGCCTTTAAACCGCTGCTGAATAACGACTCAAGCGCCTGCCCTATTTATTATCGTCGCCGCCACAATAACAAGGAGCGTAAAGCGGGAAACATTGCCGATTGGGTGACACGTTTTGGTGGCGATTATGAGTCTATGATCGTGCTTGATGCGGACAGTTTAATGAGCGCCGATTGCTTGCTCAGCCTGACCCGTAGAATGAACGCCGAACCGAACCTTGGCTTGATCCAAACCTTACCAACCTTGATCCGCGCCAATACCTTATACGGCCGAATCCAGCAGTTTGCCAACCATTGTTTTGGTCCAATTTACGCGTCTGGTTTAGCCGCTTGGCATGGCGACGCGTCGAATTTCTGGGGACACAACGCCATCATTCGTACCAAGGCATTTGCTCAAGCCAGCGGTTTGCCTATATTGAAAGGCAAAGCGCCATTCGGCGGACACGTGATGAGCCACGATTTTATGGAAGCTGCACTGTTACGTCGTGCAGGCTGGGGCGTGCGATTTGACACTGACTTGAGCGCCTCTTATGAAGAAGCGCCGCCATCTTTGATTGACGTTATTGTGCGCGATCGCCGTTGGTGCCAAGGCAATTTCCAACATAAGGCATTTGTGTTTGCCAAAGGCTTTCACTTTGCCACTCGATTGCACCTCATCTCTGGCATTATGTCGTATTTGAGCGCGATCTTCTGGTTTATGCTGATCGCCGTTGGTTTTGCCTTAGCCGTGCAAGCCCATGTGGTTCGCCCAGAATATTTCTCTAATTTGTCCCTGTTCCCAACATGGCCAGTATTTGACTTCGAGAAGGCTCGATCTTTGTTCGTGTTGTCGATGTTTCTAGTGCTCGCACCAAAGCTGTACGGCTGGTTTGCGGCGCTGGTTAACGTACGTCGAGGAATGGGGTTTGGTGGGCCAATTCTGCTCACCTTGAGTACGTTAATGGAAACGTTATTGTCTGCTTTGTACGCGCCAATCTTGATGTTTTCCCAGTTCCAAGTGGTTTACGATATTTTCCGCGGCCGAGACAGTGGCTGGAGCGCGCAATCTCGTGATGACGGTGCGAACTCGTGGAAAGTGGTTGGCCGCGCTCATTGCAGCCATACCGCGCTTGGTTTTGCCTTAGCTGGCGGCGCGCTGTTTTTAGGGCCAGAGCTTTTTTATTGGTCTTTGCCAATCACCTTCGGCTTAATGTTGTCGATTCCTTTGTCTTGGCTCAGTGGCGGCCAACATCGTGGCAATGTGATTCATCGTCTTGGCTTCCTTCGTTCACCAGAAGAAAAGCGTTCTCAACCAATTATCATGCTGTTAAACAAGCACAACAACGCCTTGAAAACGCGCTATTCAAAAGAAGAGTCAAAGAAAGACATACCTTCTTTGATGAGATTAACCACAGACCCAGACTTGTTTTATTGGCATCTCGCACAATTGCCTGACGAACAAAGTGACGCACCACAAAAAGAGTTCTCACGCACTTGGATTTGCGCCGAGTGGCAAATTCTCAATAATCACGACATTCAGGGCTTGTTAAACCACCTACAAGAAGACGAATGCTTGAGCATTTTAAAGCACCGTGCCCTACTCGAAGCCATGGAGAAATTTGTAACTAAAGCGTGACGTTCAATGGAATCTACCGTCATTTTCTATCAAAAAGTGACTTTATAGGACGAAAACAGCATAATAAGAATCATTATCAAATAATGGTGTGTGCATTATGCTGAATTCTAAAATTTTAATTATTGAAGATGACGTTTTTTTAGGACAAAAAATGTCTCAACTTTTGGAATCCAAAGGGTTTAACACGGAAGTATGTCACGATGGTGAGCAAGGTTTACTTGCCGCGTTAAAGTCATCCTTTGATTTGATTCTGCTGGATATTATGTTGCCAAGCATTGGCGGCTTAAAAATATTGAATCGACTACGTAAAGAGCGCCAAACACCTGTCATGATGATTTCCGCACTTGGCGCGGAAGAAGACAGAATCAAAGGCTTGAGCATTGGCGCAGACGATTATCTGCCAAAGCCTTTTAATTTCACGGAAATGGCATTGCGCGTCGACGCTCTCTTACGTCGCTCCTCACAAAATAAAGAGCCCAAAAGTACCCTAAACCTCGAAGACGACCTCCTCGTTTTATCCCGCTTAGAACAAGAAGTGCATTACAACCACCAAGCCATTCATTTCTCGTCCATTCAATTTCGCATCCTTTGGCTGTTATTAGAGAACCAAGGCAATACACTCAGCAAAGCGTTTTTATCGCAAATGGCCTTGGGCAAACCTTTCAATCAATACGACAGAAGCCTTGATATGCACGTGAGCCGAATTCGCAAAAGCCTCGTTTCCGCTGGCATGCCAAGTGAATATCTCATTACGGTTCATGGCAAAGGATACTGTTACCGATGAAAAACCGTTTGTTATGGAAGCTCTTCTCGATTATTGCCGTCGGAACCGTGATCTTTTTCTGGCTGATTGATTTGGTCGCCAGTCATACTGAAGAAAGCATGAGTTATATTGACCTAGGTTATCGCGCAGAATTGAGAGCCTACGCCAAAGACGCCGAGCACATTCTTTATGAAGAAGGTGAAGAGGCTTTATCCTTGTGGGTGAAAGAAATAGAGGAAAAAGAAGACACTTGGATCGCCATTTCTCGTCCTGTGATTAACAACCTTGCCGACACGCAACTGTCCGATGCTTACCTCAGCACCTTTACGCTAGGTCGTGATTTAGAGTGGAAAATCCATTTGTATTTCTCTGAAAACCCAACAATGGATATTCCATTTGACGATGGCGTCACACGCTTTCTTATTCAACTCCCACAACGCATGAGACCGGGCAAAAATTTATTCATAATCGACTTATTATTGCAGATTGCTCTGCCCTTTCTCATTCTCTGTCTGATTACTTTTATCCTTTATCGATATGTCATGAAGCCCTTAAAGAGACTAGAGAAAGCGACTCGGCGCTTTAGTGAAGGCGATTTCAATGTGCGTGCCAGCGAATCATTAACACAGCGCAAGGATGAATTAACACGATTGTCTTCAACCTTCGACAACATGGCGGATCGCATCAGTACCTTGATCATAGATCAACGCCAACTCTTGGCGGACTTGTCCCATGAACTCAGAACGCCATTAACACGACTCAACATTGCCGTGGATTGTGTCGAGCAAGATTTAGACTCTCAAAATGCATTAGAACGGTTACGATATGAATCTTCCAACATGCAAGGTTTGATCGACGATGCGTTAACGCTGGCTTGGTTTAATACAGAATCCCCTAAGTTGATTTTGGAAAAAGTAGACATTACGTCGTTATTGCAGATTATCGTCGACGATGCTCAATACGAATTTTCCCAGCACACTGTGGTTTTAAAACAACCAGATCAAGCGCTGTTCATTAACAGCGCTCACCAAGCATTAACAGCAGCAGTTGAAAACATCATACGAAACGGCTTATTTCATACGCCAAAAGGGAAAACCTTAACGGTTGAGTTAAAACAAGAAAGTCACCACTTGCTTATCGAAATAAAAGACCAAGGCTGTGGTGTGCCTGAAGAATACTTAGAAGAGATTTTCAAACCTTTCTTCCGCATCAAACAAGGTGACCAAAAAAACCAAACCGACGAGCGCAGCGTCAGCTCACAAAAAAGCGGTTATGGTTTAGGGTTGGCCTTAGCCAAACGCCAAATCCTCGCCCTTGGTGGCAGTATTCATGCTAAAAACATAGAGAAAGAAACTGAGACAGGTTTGATGGTTTTTATTGAGCTGCCCTACGACGTCTCGTAACAAATACTCATGAATGACTTTTGCGTTGGCAAATGTAACAAATGTAAAAGTCATTCACATTCTTTACGTAAAAAAGATAATAGCCGCTATCAAATGTAAACAATTCTCATTAATAGAGGTTTTTATGCGTTCTCATCGTTTATTCTCCAAATCCGTTTTGGCCATCGCCATCTCACAAGCTGCGCTTTCAGGCTTTGCCATTGCAGAAGAAAGTACCACACTTAACGAGCTAAAAATTGAAGGTCGTGCCATTACAGAACTAGACCAAGCCGTTTCAGATACAGAAATCTCTCAAAGCCAAGCAACAACACTGGCAGAATTATTTAAAACTAAAAGTGAAGTCTCTGCAGGTGGTCCTGTAAAAATGGGCCAAAAAATCTATGTTCGTAACATTGGTGAAGACTCCTTAAACATTACAGTTGATGGCGCAGAACAAGCCGGTGCCATCTTCCACCATGCAGGCCGTTTATCTGTCGAGCCAGAGCTACTAAAACGTGTTGAAGTTGAAGCAGGTGCAGCCAACGCAACTGCCGGCCCAGGTGCATTAGGAGGCTCTGTTCGTTTTATCACTAAAGACGCAAGCGATCTATTAGAAGACGATCAAAACATTGGCGCTTTATTGAAGTCCACTTACAGCACTAATGGAAGCAGCCTAAAAAACAGCGCGACGATTTACGGCCGCACTGAATCAGGTAAAACACAAGGTATGTTAAGTATTATCAGTGGTCAACACGGTAATTACGAAGATGGCAACGGCGATGAAATCGGTGGTAGTGAAGCCGAAGAAACACTTGGTTTTGTAAAAATCAAAACGAAACTAACAGACGAACAAGCCTTGTCTATTTCTCACGAGAATCTAACAGAAGAAGGTGATGTCAACTATAAGCCAGAGTGGGCAACAGGCGTTAAAAACGTTGCTGAGCCAACAAGTGCCGACCGTCAAACAACTACGTTAAATTATGATTTCACTGACAAAGACAATGACTTAATTGATACGAGTATTACGCTGTATAAAACTAAAAATCAGCAAGATAGAGAATTCAGCGGACCAAATTACGCAGGCTACTTTGAAACAATTGGTTTAACAGTTGAAAACACAAGTTTAATCAACAGCCACCAGCTTACCTATGGCCTGAACTACAGAGACGATAAAAGCCACTACATTAATGACGGCCTTTCTGAAACGGGTAATGTCACAGGACTTTATGTACAAGACACAATAGATTTATCAGATAAGCTTATTTTATCTGCAGGCTTACGTTATGACCAATATGAACTGACAGATGTTAACGGGCAGCAACTTTCTGATGGTGGTTTATCTCCTAGTATTGGCACAACCTATCATATTAATGACACGTTAAACATCACGGCAAATTATGCTCAAGCCTTAAGAGGCGCAGAAGCGAAAGATGCATTCAAACTAGACAGTTCAAGTAACTCAAGTGACTTAACAGCCGAAACATCGGAAAACATTGAGTTGGGTATAAATTACAATACAAATCAATTAGAAGTTGGCTTTGGTATTTATCAATCCAGTATAAATGACGTAATCGGTCTTACCTTACCATGGGGTAAAGTCTATACGAATTTAGAAGATCCGATTGAAACAAACGGCTACTACTTAGACGTCACTTATCGCATAGATAAACTCGTTGCAGGTCTTCATTTCCATAGTGCAGAAACGGTATCTGATGATGAAATTGTCACTCGTTATGTTTATGGATCAACAGCTAACTCAATCGGTGATACTTTAACGCTAAGCATAGATTATGGGGTTACAGAAGACCTCAACATAGGTTGGTCAGCTGAAATGGTAAAAGGCCTACATGATATCAACTTAGATGTTGACGGAACTGAACTCAACATTGATAAACCAGGATACTCAACACACAACATATATGCTCAATGGACTCCTTTAGAAGACGATTCTTTAACCTTAACCTTAACGGTAAATAATCTCTTTAATAAGCAATACCTAAGCCATGCAAGCGTAGCTGACTATACAGACCATCAGTACTATGAAGCCATTGTCGGTTCTTATGAAGCTGGTCGTGACATCCGTCTAAGCGCGGCTTATAAATTCTAATCAAAACGGATTTCCCTCTTTACGCCAGTTTCTATTTTTATAGGAACTGGCGCTTTTGTTATAAAAAAGGAAGCTTTTCATGAATATTCTACCTTCTTTAAAAAGTATCAAAACCGTCCTCTTTTTCGTGCTTATGTGTTCGCTCAGTTCGGTTGGCCAAGCGGCACAAAAACCGATAACAGTGACTGATTTAGCGGGTCGCTCAGTGACTTTTTCAGAACAACCTGAACGCATTATTTTAGGCGACAGCCGTTACGTACACGCCTTGTCTATTTTGAACCAAGACGACCCAATCAAACCCGTTGCGGCGATGCTCTCCAAACTCCAATGGGTCGATTACGGCAGTTACATTGCTTATCAAAAACGCTTCCCAAGCATTGCGGATATTCCAGTTATTGGTCGCTCTTCTGCGGACAGCTTTAGCATTGAAAGCGCCATTGCATTAAACGCGGATTTAGCCATTTTCAGTCTTGATGGACACGGCCCAAATGCACGTCATTCCAACATCATAAAAGTGCTAGAGAAAGCAGGCATAAAAGTGGTGTTTGTCGATTTTCGCAAAGACCCTTTGAAAAACACCCCTAAAAGCTTACTTTTATTAGGCAAAATATTAGGCAAGGAAAAGCCAGCCAAAGACTTCATCACCTTCTACCAAAGCCAATTGAGCAAGGTAACAAACAAAATCGCCACCTTGTCACAGGATGAGAAAAAACGTGTATTTATCCATAGTCGAGTGGGCGTGGCAAATGGCTGCTGTGAAACCATGGTGCGTGGCATGATGGCGGACTTCATTGATGCCGCTGGCGGCAACAACATTGCTCTGCCTTTGATTCCCGGCGCGGCGGGCATGGTGAATCATGAATACCTTCTCACACAACAACCTGATGTTTACATCGCCACCGCGGTTGGCTCAAAAGGCATGCCAAAAGAAAGCCCAGACGATGAACTCCCTTACGTTATGTTAGGTGCAGGCGTACCGGACGATTTCGCGCAAGCTTCTCTGCAACAAGCCTTTGAACGTTATAAATTAACCTCGCTCGACGCGTATCAGAACCAGCAGGCTTACGCCCTTTGGCATGGTTTTTACAACTCACCACTGAATCTATTAGCCGTGCAAGTGGTTGCAAAATGGCTGTACCCAGAAGAGTTTAAAGAACTGAACCCTAACGCGACGATCAACGAGTTCTTCCAGCGTTTCCAAGCGATTCCTTTAACGGGTGTTTACTGGACTCAGCTTGCTAAGGATACGAATGAGTAAGTTATCCAAAAATAATGGATCGTTAGCCAATCAGTATCGTCAATATATGAGCACTCGCCTCATTTTATTGACGCTGTTGGCCGTGGGCATCACGCTGTCATTGCTTTACGATTTGTCCGAAGGCCCTTCTTCTCTGTCTTATGGCGATTTGATCAAAGGCCTTTGGTCTCCAGAATCCTTACCTATCGCACAGCAAGTGATCATTTGGGACATTCGCCTTCCTTATGCGCTCATGGCCGTTTTGGTTGGTGCGTCTCTTGGGCTCGCTGGCGCTGAAATGCAAACCGCATTGAACAACCCACTTGCCAGCCCGTTTACACTCGGCGTTGGCTCAGCGGCGACATTTGGTGCTTCTTTGGCGATCGTTTTTGATTTCAGTTCGATCGGAATCAGCCAAACCTATTTATTGCCGATCTTTGCTTTTTTCTTCGCGTGCCTCACGTCTTTTATCATTCTTGGCGTGGCTAATAGCCTAGGTGGCAGTATTCAAAGTGTTTTACTCTTTGGTATTGCTTTAATGTTTGGCTTAAACGCCATGGTTGGAGTGATTCAATTCGTTGCCGATGAAGGGCAACTGCAACAAATCGTTTTTTGGACAATGGGCAGCCTTGCACGGGCCGATTTGGAAAAAGCCATCATAGTCGCCGTAGTCTTTACCTTGTGCTTGCTTATTAGCTTACGTCATTCTTGGTCAATGACCTTATTGCGCAGCGGTGAAGAGCAAGCGCAAAGTATGGGGATTAATGTCAAAAAACTCAGAGTCACCACATTGGTTCGCGTGAGTTTGGTCACCGCTGTCGCGCTGGCTTTTGTGGGCGAAATTGGCTTTATTGGACTGGTCGCACCGCATATTGCACGCATGATCATTGGTGAAAGCCATCGCTTTTTCCTTCTTGGCAGCACCTTATGTGGCGCTTTGTTGCTTTCACTGGCGTCCATTGTCAGTAAAGGCGTGATTCCCGGTTTAGTCTTGCCTATTGGCATGATCACCGCGTTAGTCGGTATTCCCTTTTTCATTGCGCTTATTTACCAACACCAAAAGCGAAATCCATCATGAGTTTACTCCTTCAAAATATTCGCATCGCTTATGGCAAAAAAGAAATTCTGTCAGGCATTAATCTAGACCCAATAAAGCCCGGCAGTTTGGTGGCGTTATTGGGCCAAAATGGCGCAGGAAAATCGACTTTTGTAAAAGGCTTAGCTGGCTTAAAGTCCTACCAAGGAACCGCCTCTTTAGACGATATTGAGCTAGCAAACATGGACCAACACCAGCGTCTAAAAAACATTGGTTATGTGCCGCAATCGCTTCCTCAGGGTAGCAGTTTATTGGCTTACGAAGTGGTCAAAAGCGCCGCCGCGAGCCTCATTGATAAAGCATCCCAAGATGACAGAATTGAAGATGTATTCCAACGTTTAAAAATTGCTCATCTGGCGCTGTTGCCAATGCACAAATTGTCTGGCGGACAAAGGCAAATGGTCAGTCTGGCTCAAGCCATTGTGCGCAAACCGAAACTCTACTTGCTCGACGAACCCACCAGTGCACTGGATTTAAACTGGCAAATGCAGGTGTTAAAAGCCATTCGAGAAGAAGTCGACCAACAAGGCTCAACCGCCCTACTGATCAGTCATGACATCAACTTGGCACTGCGTTATTGCGATCAAGTGGTCTTGCTTAATCAAGGCAAAGTATTGGCGAATGGCACAGCTTTGGATTGCCTAACCCCAGAGAATTTGGCCCAAGCCTATAAAGTAGACGCCAGAATAGAACGCTGTTCGAAAGGACACCCAATTATTCTGGTGGACAGCGCCTTGTAGGAAAGAAAGCTTATAAGTACATTTACGAGCTAGAATTCAGATATTTCTAGGCTTCTAAGGAAGCCTATTTTAGTGAACGGCCAAACACTTGATCTAATTTGGTTCTTTGTGTCGTCAATTCCCTCTTTTTTGGAAGAAACTCGTAAATAGTTCACCACCAACTCAAGCATGAGTGATGCACTTATTATCTAACTTTGTATAGAATACTTTTATACGGTTTCAGTGAATAAAGTGATAGAAGAAAAGCCTCTATGTTAAACAATATATTTAATCAGTTTGTACCTGATGAAGACGCCTTGCATGATTGTTGGGCGCAATTAGTCTTAAAATATGACCGAGAAAACAATACTGCAAAGTTATACATACCGTCCTACACAGGAATCGATGGTTGTATATATTTACAACATCCATTAATACAAACCTATACCACTTTAAAGACCGCCTTTGATACAGAAAAAAAAGACAAAGAAGCTTTGAATATAAAGAGTCCAAGTAAGGTCTTTGACTTAATTTCTGATTGTAGTTGCGCCATAGTGGATCAAAAAATAGCAGAGGACGATCTTCATAATTTCCTTAATGATCTTAAAGCATGTTTTAATTTTCCTGAACAAAAATATCTAGGTGAAATCGGTGATTTTTCATATTACTGGTTAGGTCAATATGTTGAATTGAAGGATTGGGCTAATCAAGATAACGGGTGGAATGCATTTGAATTTGAAAAAGCACTGACTGTCTATTTACAAGATTTTATAAAGCATTACTGTGAGCACGGATACAAACAAGTTAATGAAATGCAGCCAACAATTAACGCCTTGGATTTATGGATGGCGGAATCAATCATGCTAACCATTAATGACAGTTTTGCCATCAATATTCCGTTCTTAAGCTATAGAGGAGAAGATACTCCTGGGCTATTTAATGACTTTGTGGCGACAGCCATTGTAATCAGAGTGTTCTTTCAGCTGCCAGCGCATCTCAAGGAATATATTAATGTCGATGTTAAAATGTTAGCAGACAGCATAATATATGGTCCTGATTCAGGTTCATACAATCAACGAGATAATGATTTAATTGAGATTGCACGTAATAGTTCGTTAGATCTCGTGAGTTATCTTGAACAATGGTCTGCTTATATTGATGCACACCCTGATTGCTTTCATGAAGAATCACCAGAGTACGCGGCTTATCTTAAACACGCCTTTCAAAACCCGACGGCCATACTGAGAGAACCTTAGCCTATGCTAACAAGCTGGCTTTAAAAAGAAGTAAAAAATAAAATACGCGCTCATTGCTCTTCGTTTTTTATTTATGCCTTTTTGATTACTGTGTATGTATTTTGGCAATCAATAGTGTGTGATTTTTCGTTTATTTTAATGCTATCAGGAAAGTCAAATATAGATCTTAAACCATCTATATCGATATCATTTTGTAAATGGCAGAAATAACCAGTGCGGTTGCTACCCCATAAAAAAGAATTAGACAATTTATTGCCATGTTCTAATAAAAAATCCACAACAGGCTGTAAGTGAGCGTACTCTGGCTCTCCGACTGAAGGCAACGGCGCAATTTTTATTTTTTCAGCCATATTTTTTTCTTATGTCTTTTTTAAAAAAATTTTATTTAATAAAAATATTCGATGGTTAAATTTTTTTATAAAATAGATTACCTTACTGAATAATCTTTTTAACCGTCCAACCTAACATGTTTTTTTCTGGGTCATTATCTTTAATATATCGCCCTACACTTCTGTGTATAATAATAGTCGGCAAGTGCTCCTTTAGGCGAAACAGTAATTTGCCTTGCGCTTTCTCAGCGTGAATAGCCAATTCATCAAAAGCATAGTGCTCTGGCATAATTTCATCGTATGTTGAATGACTTAAATCCGCGCACTCAACAATTCCTAAGATATTCACACCGAAATACCCATCCCAACTAGTACCATCAACATCACTTTTAATAATAACGGGAAATAGTTGTAGATTATCGACACCAGCACACTGAAGTAAGTCGATAAAACGCTGAGACATAATCGTAAAACTGCCTTTTTTAAAATCCGGAAGCTTATCACCTGACTTTGCGTTAGTGGAAAAAACCATCGGTAGCGAAATATCTAACGTAACGCTTTCCCCACCCATAAAATCCAATTCAACGGGAAGATCATCCGGTGCATTAAATGTGATGTTTGAATCAATTAAAATATCGTTTACTAAGGTAAAATACATAATAAAGATACTTTCCTAAATGGTTAACCCTGATGATGTACGTAGATTGTTCAAATCAAAGCCAATCTTTTCCATATATTCTTTGAAACATTTTACACAATAGGCTCCACCGGAAAAAAATGGATTAACGTCCCGACTAAATAGCGCGTCATCATCGTCATTCTCTATTAGATATTCATCTTTTAAGTGAGGCATATCCATTTCCTTATGAGTAAAGAACAGCTGATCAAAAAGAAACTCTCCCTCATCATAAACACGCAAATATATTGTCGCTATATCTTGTTTTTTCGCTTCATTTTTTTGCATGGCAACAGACAAATTCTTTGAAACCGTTGGAATTACGCCTGTTTCACCGTGCTTCGCACACATCAACATACCCACTAGTGACCGCCTTATATTGCCTTACTTGCTTTAATCCATCGACTACGCCAACCGTAATAACAATGTATTCAGCTAGTCTCAAAAAACCACGTCGGGAAAATAATTAATAAGAGACACCTGAGCGATTCCCCACATTCCCCATATTCCCGATTCCTTTATATTACTGTCTTTTATTTTTTTTGTTATAAGGTTTAATTGTCGGTAATAATCCCCTCGCCTAAAAAAAAGTGATTTTGAATCTACAGAAAATATAGGCTTAGCTGAACTGCCTGTAAGATTTTTAGATGATTCACTACCTAAGAGTTCTCCGCTGTCAACTGAAGCCCAATGAGATTGTATTTCTCCCTTACCTTCAGAAATAAAATAAAGAATCTTTCCGTCTGGAGAAATAATAGGGAATTTCATTCTACGGTTCTCCCCTATATTTAACTTAACTTTTCTCTTAACTTCTCCATCAAAATAATGTATCCAAAAACCATCACTTTTCATTGCTAAAAATTCTTCACCACCAGGCAGTAAAAATAAGCCTGATGAATAAATGGTAGATCGCTTCGTCAGCTTTTTGGTTGGCAGGTGATAATTGTAATGCTCTGCATCACTATAAAAAATTAAATTTTCACTATTAGGCGTCCAATTAAAAAATGGATAACCTCCTCCCGGCATTATATGAATGGCTGTTTTATCTTTTAAATCGATAATACCGCGAAAAAATCCATCAGGCCCATCCATTGAGACAGCCACATATCGATTATCTGGAGAACGGATTGGCGTATGAACTATCGTTTGTCCATTAAAAATCAACTCAGAATTAGCTACTTTCCTACGATCTGAACCATCCAGCTTCATAGACCAAAGTGAACTTTTCTTATCTGAGCCAACCTTAGCTGTAAACTGAAGCCTTGATGTAGAAAAGACGTTCTCGTCATGGTAGTTTTCTTCACGTATTTTAAGCGAAGTCGTAGACTCATCTAACACAACATTATCGTCAGCCTCTTCCATCTGATATTCCGGTGACGGCTGATCACAAGCAAATAACAATACCGTTGCACTTAACAGAAATAGGCTTTTCAATTTATAATTCATAAAATTTTTAGCACTCATAAAATCACTTTTCTAATCCGCTCAATTCATTACCAGGCTTTATAATAAGAAAGCCTATTTTGATTTCCAGTGCAATTTAAGATGAACTTATATTTACTATTCAAGAAAATATATCTCATGCATTTGTAACGGAAAAATTAAAAAAATCGTTGAAGAAAACAACCTTGAAGGTTTTAATTTCACTAAAGAAATATTATCGCTTTAATCACCAATGTCATCTAATAAATCATAATATGACACACATAATGAGCGGCGCTTCAATTTTTGACTAGAGTTAGGTTCTGTCTGCTGAGTTTACTTGTGTTCGCTGTCGTTTATCTAGTCGAATTTTGCGAAGTGTTTTTCTTGCTTCATCACCATCTTCAATGTCTTTTCTTAGCTTCTTTATCGTTTTTTCATTGTTTAATTTTTCAGCATGCTCAAGAAAAACCTCATCTGAAACATCTCCCGCGCTTAACGTTAACGCACAATCCCTTGTGACAAAAAAGTCGTGAAGAGGCTTATTTTCCCAGATTATGTTCATTGCGGATATCACAATATCTTCAAACTTATAATAAAGCTCAGAAAAGAAATCATCATAAAGCTCACTGTTCTCTTGATATGCTTTTGGCCATTGGTATTGCTCATACTCAGGATCGGCCAAATCCATGATCGATGACAACCTATTTAACAGAGCGGCTGTTTTGGGCATCAAATGTTCCAGCGAGCCTTCACTATGATGCGGACTATCGCAAGGGCTCCACCTTAATACTTTCTTTTCTAGGTCAACCTCTACTTCAGAATCTTTCCTATAACGCTTAGCAACCTGCGCTAGCCCTTCTTCTGAAGAGAAAGTAGGGAAAATATAACCCCATCCGTGATGATAAAGGCCCAGTGAATAGAATGTTAAATTTGGATTGTTCGCAATAATGGTGGTAAAAGCGCTTTCAACTTCTTGCGCTATCGTTTCTTCAAGCACGGCAAACAAAGGAGTTAATTCGTCTCGTAGCCTTTGCGGTGCATTTTTATAATGCTCCATTGTTATTCCTTTCTTGGTTTTGTCTTTCTCACAGCTCTGTCACACTTATGTTTGTATTTTTTACTTTTCATGCTGTAAGCCAAAACTGAAAATGTGGACTTCCCAGAAAGCCAGTTCATAAGCTTTTTCCACTGGTTTGGCTGTGTTAGCTAGCGGTTAACGTCTCAATAACGTCATACACCTTTACTTCAGTATCAGGAATAATTCGATATTTTTTTACCGAAGTCTTCTAGGCTGGTAAACGCTAAACCCGTTATGCCTGAATCGATTAGTATTTGCATTAAATCCTGCCTCATCATAAACATGTCACACTCTTCTCCAAATCGAAATAAATTGGCATACTCTGGGATTTTATCTGTGTCCAAATAAAGGTGTCTGAATACAACCACTTGGCTTTCATCCAGAGCGCTCGCATCATAATCTGATTTTTCCCTGTCCATGCATCACCTGAGTGGAACCAACGGTAAAATATTTTTCTGTTATTAAACATAGTGTGAAGCACTATTAGTAGGAAATGGCTTATTCTTAAGAAAAATAAATACTATTAATTGTGGGGGGGCCAAGATCATTTATTTTTCCCCAGATTATATTTCTCAAAATTCACAAATTCTTTGGGGATTTTATCTGAAATTTCTGCTGTTTTGCATTCTTCCTATTCGTTGATCGTTTTATTTAATATTTTTTCAATTACAAGCTTTTCAAAGCAGTTAGTACTGCTGGTTTATAAATAATTTCATTGCAATAAAGTACGGGTAACTCTTTATTTTTAGCGTTAATCACTTCAGAGCGAGCAACGGCCATTTCACCTTTACTTATTTCTTCTTTAACTATTTCAGTTATTTTAGGCAAAATATCAATGCTACCTTTCATTCTTTGTACTATTACTGAAGCCCATGCATCGCCTTGATCTTGTAGATAAGTTGATTTTTGCAATGTTAAACAACTTGCTATTGCATAACTTTCAATATCTTTATCAGTCATTCCAGCCTGATAAGAAGAGCTAGAATTTGAGCAGCCGATTAACAAACTGATAAAGGGCAAAAATACATATATTTTCATTAAGTTATTTCTCAAAATTCACCGCGCGATGGTTTTACATTTAGATGCAATGAGTTTACCTAAGTTTGATATTATTTCCGTTACTTGTACCTAAAATTTGAACACCAATTGAATTGGTTAATACCATATCAATTGGTGCTCCTGATTTATTAAATAACACGGACGGATAATTGATTGTGGTTTTTGCTTTAAAATGGCGAAGCGAGCCAAAAGGTGCAAACTGTTGGCAACCCTTTTTTTCTTGTTAAACGCACGTTACACCAATACTTTCAATTAAACATTATAGCCGCAAGCGTTAAGCTCTTTATTTACTTCTATTTTCCAAGCACCTGCTTGGTCTAATGCCACATAAACTACACCACTAATATCATTTGGTGTTTCGATTTCACCTTTAACCAAAGCACAAACATTTTCGCGACCTAACTTAGCCATCAGATAACCATGCTCAAAAACTACGTTTTGCCGAGCTCTATTTTTAGGGTGAACTTTAGTTTCGTGAATACCACGCCCGTGATCACATGCAGTGTAAAGCACAAAGGCAAAATCAACCTCATTTGAGTAATGCTCAATTTTCTCAATGATAGTCATTCCACTACTGGCTTGCTCGTGAAGAATAATAACTTCGACGCCTAGGCTTTCAATATAACGAGACAACTCTTGTTTTGATTCATTGTCACGACCGTGAACAATGAATATCTTTTTCTTTGGTTGAATATTCACAGATGTATTAAAAGTGGATTGAGTTACAGGGAATTCCTCTACTTTTTCCATTTCTACAGTATGACCAAACTCTAAAAGGTTTAGAGCTGGTGAAAATTCTTCTGCTAGGAATTTACGCCTATCAGCGTAAGTACCGAATTTAGGTTGTATGAACCCCCAAAATGATCCCAAATTCCTGTGAACCTTTAGCCAGGATGGTAGTAAACCTTGTAATGATTTATTACTTAATAGCTCATGACGAAGTTTTTCAAATTCAAGATCTGAAGCATCTTTCCCTGTAGCAATGGAAAAAGTAGAGGAATT
>CALLIL010000046.1 GCA_938009755.1 uncultured Marinomonas sp. | reverse complement strand
ATTACTTCGCACTCAATAGATTTATTTAATATAAATAAACTCATTTATATTTCTTTTCGAACTATTTGGTAGAGTCGATGCCTAGTATGTCTTTTATCACACATTATTCGACGCTTTAAATTAGTGCGACTGCTTCACACTTCATAAAGCCAATTTAGACGCTTTTTTCAGTATCAGGTTCTGCTTTAGTGCGTGCACGCTCAAATTGAGTGCTGTGTTGGCGGCATCAAACAAGAAAACACACCAATAAAAAGACACTTTATTCTCAAGCCGTTGCCTTTTTCGCAACACTCAAGGCGTTATAAAGCAACAAATAAAGGCGTTTTATTACGAAACCATATACTAAAAATACTGGAGCCTTGAAATGAATAACCCATCCACACCAACAAGTTTGTTGTTGAATTGGCGGTTGCATTTAATCGTCATTGTCATGTCTGTTATTTCTGAACTAATAGGCATTAAAAGCATTCCCATCGCCAACGCTAAACTTTTATTTTTGCCTTTGTTTTACGCTTTTATTTTATGCCTTTTCTTTAATCCTAATATTTTAAAATTTTCTTCAAAAATCATTACAAAGAAACAAGCGTCTATTGCCGCACCGATTATCGTGATCGGC
The DNA here is from genome assembly GCA_938009755.1 of uncultured Marinomonas sp. Lineage (GTDB taxonomy): Bacteria > Pseudomonadota > Gammaproteobacteria > Pseudomonadales > Marinomonadaceae > Marinomonas. Next base: position 19,585 of record CALLIL010000046.1, on the reverse strand, counting down.
ATTCTGCCTTTCATTGCCAAATTCGGTACCTTGATTGGACCAGCGCTGCCGAAAATTGCAGAAGCAGGCGGCGCGATGATTCTTCAAGAATTAGGAAACTTAGGCACCATGCTTATCGCGATGCCAATTGCGATATTGGTCTTCAAAATGGGCCGTGAAGCCATTGGAGCCACTTTCTCTATCGCACGAGAGCCAAACATTGCCTTAATCTCAGATCGTTATGGTTTAAAAAGTAATGAAGGCATCGGCGTCATGGGCGTTTACGTCATGGGCACCATGTTCGGTACGATTTACTTCGCACTCTTAGCGGGCTTCTTTGCGTCCACCGGATGGTTTGATCCTCGCGCACTTGCCATGGCTTGTGGTGTCGGCAGTGGCAGTATGACCGCCGCGTGTTCAGGTACACTAGCCACGTCATTCCCTACAATGAAAGATGAGATTCTTGCCTTCGCTGGCGCCAGTAACCTGTTAACCAACGCCACAGGATTGTATGTCGCCATTTTCATTGGTTTGCCGTTCTCTGAATGGTTCTACAAAAAATTAACGAAAAATCGCCCAAGCCCAATCACTGCAAAGGAGTCGAATTAATATGGCTACTCAAACAGAAACAGTAAACGAAGAAACACCAAAGGAAATGCTCCTTACATTTAAAGAAAGTATGATTGCTTTGGTCGTCATGTGTTTAGTCAGCCTTGTGAGTAACTGGGCGGGAACGGGGACAGATCCTCTGGCAGCCTTTCCAGCTATGTTGATTATTTTTGCTATGGTTGTCGTTGGCATGCTGCTATCCAAGCTCGTTCCTATTGGCTTTCCTGCGGTCGCGTGGGTATCGCTTGTTAGCGTTTTACTGACCATTCCTGTGTCACCCGTTGCAGAGCCTATTTTGACCGAACTAAAAAACATCAGTTTCCTTGCGATGGTGACGCCAGTATTGGCTTATGCCGCTATGGCAATCACGAAAATGGAAGTCGATTTGTTCAAACGCTCTGGCTTTAAAATCGTTGTGATTTCTATTCTCGTGTTCACGGGCACCTATGTTGGTTCCGCGCTGATTGCGAATGCTTTTCTTTAATTGACACCTTGTAGATTATCCAGCGTATAAAAATACGCTGGATAATCTATCTTTTAAAAATACGGTATGAATCATTTGGAGTACCAATGTCAGATATCAAACAGCTTGTTGTTGATGCCAAAGCATGGCGCAGAAATTTTCACCAACATCCTGAGCTTGGTTTTGCCGAGCACCAAACCTCACAACAAGTCGCTGAGCTGCTCACCAGCTTTGGGCTAGAAGTTCACACCGGAATTGGCCTCACTGGCGTGGTTGGCGTGTTAAAAAACGGGTCTGGTCCGACGATTGGGCTACGAGCCGATATGGACGCGTTACCGATCCAAGAACTTGGCGCACCGGATCATAAGTCTCAACATTCTGGTTGCATGCACGCGTGCGGTCATGACGGACACACCGCAATGCTATTAGGCGCTGCTCGCCATTTAGCGACAACGAAAGCGTTTAACGGCACCGTGTATTTTGTCTTTCAGCCTGCTGAGGAAAACCTTGGCGGCGCACGAAAAATGATCGAAGAGGGTTTATTTACGCGTTTTCCAATGGACGCTATTTACGGCTTACATAATTGGCCGGGATTGCCTGCAGGACATATATCGGTCAATGACGGCGCGATGATGGCATCGCTTGATACTTTTGAGATCAAGGTCACAGGAAAAGGCTGTCACGCCGCAATGCCGCACATGGGCATTGACCCAATCGTGGCCGCGTCAGACATTGTTTTGAGACTGCAAACCATTGTTTCTCGTCATGTTTCTCCACTGGAATCCGCTGTGGTCAGTGTCACCATGTTTAACAGTGGCGAAGTCATTAATGTGTTGCCTGAATCGGCCTCATTGCAAGGCACGGTTCGTTGTTTAAATGGCGATGTTCGTGATCAAGTTCAACAACTGCTTGAAGACTATATTGCGAGCTATAATCAGTCGCCTGGACTCAGTGTGGAGCTTACCTATCATCAAGGTTATCCAGTGACCATGAACCATGCCGAGCACGCTGAGATCATTTCTCAGGTCGCAACGTCACAACTTAGTGCGGAGCAATGTCATCGAAACCTTCCGCCTTCGATGGCCTCTGAGGATTTTGCTTTTATGCTGGATGAATGCCCTGGCGCGTATTTCTGGTTAGGAGTGGATGAAGAAGAATCCATTGCGTTGCATAACCCTTATTACGACTTTAATGATAATGTCATTGAGGTCGCGATTCGGTTCTGGTGCACACTCGTGGAACAGCAACTTCCGCTTCAAGCAAAATAATCGCACTCGTGTCCGTTATACTCTTTTAAAAGGCAGTGAAGAGACGCTTCTCTGCTTTTTTGTTTTACAGGTCATAAGAAGACAGCCATGAAAGAAATCAACGCCAAACGCTTAACCTATTTTTATGAAGCGGTCTCCTTAGGAACCGTTCGCGCTGCGGCAGACAAACTCAATGTGGCGCCTTCTGCGATCAGTCGTCAAATCACCCAATTAGAAGAAGAGATGGCGTGCCTTCTCATTGAGCGACACCGAAAGGGCGTACGCCCAACCGAAGCGGGAGAATTATTGTTACGCTATTACCGTGAAGCAAGCTCCAATGAAGAGGCCTGTTTATCTGAGCTTCAGGCGATTAGAGGATTAAAAACAGGGCACATTACCTTGGCCGTTGGCGAAGGTTTTATTGGCGATATTATGTCTAAGGCGTTGCCTCAGTTTCAGGCTTTGTATCCAGACTTAACCTTGTCGCTTTATGTGGCAGGTTCCAATGAATTGATTCGTAGAATCGACGAAGACGAAGCGCACATCGGCGTGCTATTTCATCCGCCTCATCATCAAAAATTGCGTTCGCATGAAATATCGCTGCATCCTCTCAGGGCGATTGTGCCACCGAATCATCCTTTGACGCAGTTAAATCGCCCTGTGCAATTAGAAGAAATGATGCCTTATCCTATCGCGCTGCAAGAAGCAGAATTTGGCGTCAGGCAGCTTATTTCAGTGGCAGAGTTCAAACATAGAATCCGCTTCTCGCCCGCCATGACGGTCAACTCTTTTTCCTTGTTAAAGGAGTTTGTGCGTTCAGGCATGGGCGTAACCATTCTGCCTGACTTTGTCGTCAGAAGAGAATTAGAAGACGGTTTAGTGGTTTCCTTGCCCATTGAAGACTCTATTTTGAGCTCTGGTGAAGTCCACATCGTCACGCGCCTTGGCAGACAACTCACCGAAGCGCCCCTCGCTCTTCTCAAGCATTTACAACGATGGATGAGGGATTTTCATTCCTAACGAATTTACGGTCAGTATCGACCATAAAAAAGCGCCAATACTCACATAATGAATATTGGCGTTTCTGAATCAAATGTTTTTAAAACACTTAACGTTTTTTAGGTTGGCGACCATGATAAATGGCGAAGCCTTGGTCTCGGAACAATCGTGTATGAGAGCCTAACGCAGCGTCTAGAATCGGCGGATAACGTAAAAAGTCATTGGCAACGACAAACAGCTCGCCATTCAATGTTAAATGCTGTTTCACCGACATGAAGAAGCTTTCTGCAATCGTGTAGTCTGTATTCACGCCAGTATGGAAAGGCGGATTCGTCACCACGTAATTAAAGCGACCTTTGATGTCTTTTAAACCATTAGATGCAACCAAGGTCAGCGCGTCACTTGCTTGGTTTGCCGCGAAGGTCAATTCTGTTGCTTTCAATGCCAAAGCGCTGTCGTCTAACGCTGTGATACGGGCACCTGTTTTGTTGTACATCCATAAAGCGATAATGCCATCGCCACAACCAAAATCGAGAATTCGAGCATTGGCAACATCACTCATAAAGCGGTGGTCGTTTAACTGATTCAAAAAAAGCGCGGTGCCTTTATCGAGTTTTCCGTGCCCAAATACGCCAGGCAAGCTACACAAAGTGATGCTTTGTCCTGCGACGTCTTGCTGCCAAGTAGAAACCCATTTTTCAAACACAAACGGCTTGCTCGGCGCACGCTTATAGCCTGTGTAAAGCAAACAGTGTTTTGCACCATCAACCTTCCCTACTTCTTCCAAATCGCCTTCTAAACGCTTCATAGACGACTTCACGCCGCTTTTATTGTCACCCACCAGCCAAACTTGCCCACCTTCTTTAAGGCAAGGCAAAATCACAGCCAGTAAATACTCTAATAGCTCTTTGGCTTTTGGCTGATAAATCACAACATGATCAAACTCACTGCCATCGGCTTGTGTCCATTGTTCCGAAAAACGCAGCTTATCTTCAGCAAAACCAACTCGTGCCAAGGCGTCAAAGTTTGCCTTAGATTGGCACCACGCGTAGACGTCTGCTTGCTTACTAAGGTCATGAGGGTAAATGTCTTCTGGGTTAGCAAATAACACTTTGCCCGTCAGTGATTCTTCGTTGCGTGTCAGTAATTGACTCGTCGAGTTAAGGTTCATAAGTTACGGATAGCTCTTCAATAGAAAGGGTGGTGACCGGTGCCAATAATGCGTTCAGACGTTTGGTTGGAAGGTCTGGTTGAACACGTGGGTAACGAGGTGTTTGTCGATCGTTTAATAAAGGCGACGACCAGCCTTTGGTAAATTCAAGAAAATCTTCTGCGAACGCGTCGCCATGCTCTAAGCAGCCAGACAAAATCACATCAAGGTAGCTCAACACAATCGGGCTTTCTTGAGTCGGTTCAACGATGTCATCGGTGTAATAAATCCAATATGTGCCTTCTGGCAATGCTTCGTCACCATACGACTTAAGCTGCTCTGCTGGTATTTGCGCTCGGTGATAACCTTCTTCGCGTTTATCAAACAAAGGAAACTGTTCAAATGGCACTTCTGCTAATACGCCATTACAAGATTTATCGGGTGCTTGAATAACGGCCACTGAACTCATTCCAAAGCTGGCGGACATAACAGACCAATGACGCTCAAAACCGAACAGTTTGACGGGCCACACTCGACCTGTTTCTCCTGTTTTCGCTCGACTCTCGCCACTGATCAGGCTTCCGTAGCCTAGAATAAAGTGTCGATCGGGTGCGCTCATGTTAGTCTCCAGTCAGTGGACAGATATGGAATGGTCAAAATAATTACGCATAATAGCCTTTGCTATCAGACACTTCTACTACTGCCGCAGTCTAAGCACAGATAAATAAAAGGGAGTTAACCATGACAACACCTATTATGTTGATAACAGGAGGCGGGCGCTGATTCGAAGTGGATTAAACGAGCCGTTTTCCCATGCTGATAACCGGCTCAACATCAAAGCCCAGCGACGCATAGAATTGAACAACAGCGTCATTGCTTTCACGTACTTGTAAGTTGATTTTGATACAGCCCAATTGCTGCAATGAATCAATAACGTATTCCACTAAGGCTTTCCCAATGCCAAGTCGTCTGTGCTTTGTACTCACGGCAACCGCATAGAGCCAACCGCGATGGCCGTCATAACCTGCCATACAAACGCCAACGACTTCATTTTCGTACTCTGCCACAAAAATCAGATCGTCGACTTTTAGTTTCGCTTCTAGATTCGCCAGAGGCTGACTGTGTTTTGGATTATTCGGGAAGGCTTCCGCCCACAGAGACAACAATTGCGCTTTGTCTGTCTCTGTGTATTTTCTTATTCTCATGTCAGTCCTTTGTTTGGCAAACAAAGGACTGTGCCATTTTTGAGTTACCACCACGATATTGAGCATAAGCAGGATAAGGACAAAGTGGTCGTGTGATGCCCAGCATACGATCTGTTATTTCAGGGTTACTTGATCGAGTGGCTGCAATGATTTCACGTGGAACCTGCTCTCTTTCAACCCAATTAACCAATGGTGTCAGCATATCGAATTGGTCTGTTGATGGACCGCCTTGCCCGTGAGGCATGCCCGGAATTCGGTAGAATCGTACAAACTCTTCCGCTTTACCCGCCAACCCAAAGTCTAAAAAGTCGTACCAACGGACCGTGTCATTCACAGAGAAAACAGGGTCGCTGTTACCGTGGAAAATCATCATTTTCCCACCATGATATTTGAAGCGTGCTAATTTTGGTTTTACCGCATCTGGCGGTGTCATGACTCTCATGGCAGAACTTTTGAATGTGTCGTTGCTCGCAAAGATTTTTGGCGCATCTTTATCAAAATCAAACGCAAGTAAGTATTTCTCCAGTGCCTTTACGTCGCTTTCAACATTGCTAAAAGGCGTTGTATAAAGATGAGCAAGTTTGGCTGCGCCAAGCACTAACCCTGCTGGTTGTCCGCTCCACACATTACGTGTGCTTTCTACTTTCCATGCTCGCCAGTTCGCAGAACGAATGCCAGCATCGTATACCCAATCAGTATAAAGAGGTCGATTTGCAGAATTCTTTGGGCCTGCGTGCATTGTCTCTAATGCAGCAACTTGTTCAATGGATAAACAATTGCGCTCAAAGCCATTTTCACAAACTAAAGAGGCCGGCTGAAACACTGTCTGACAAGCGTCTATGGCAAAAATCAGGTCGTCTTCTACGCCATCTAAAGCGTCGCATTGCTCAATAATACGGCGACTAAACAGCAATAAATCACGCTTGCTAAACGTCGCACTGAGGTTGGCATTTAATTTATGCAAGGTTTGGACATCCCAAGCATGTTGCAGTGCGGCTTTGGGCGCGTTAAACCCTGGTGAGCCAGCGAGTAAGCCATCAAACATGGTTGGAAAGCGTGATGCTACGACCATCGCAACACGACCGCCGTTAGATTGGCCTATGCCATAACTATATTGAATCGGCTTCTCGTAGTAGCTTTCCACAAGTTCTCTGGCGATCGGGTTTAGCTTTTGAATCGCCGCATAACCATAATCTCGACGAGTTTCAGGATCGTGCCCAAAGGTTACGCCTGCTGAATGGCCTTTTTGTGTGTTCGCCTTGGCAAAGTGCCCTTCATTACTGGAAAGCACAGCGAAGCCTTGGTTTATAGCGTATTGAGAAAACAGCATGCCTGTGGTTCGACCTAAAGCGGGCTGAACGCTGCCATCGATACTGTCATTAAACTGCTGAGCAAAACGGCCTTGCCAAAAATCAGGTAAACGCAATTCAAACTTGATTGAGTAAAATTGACTTTCCGCACCAATGTGTTGAGACGCAATACCAGACACTAAACAATAAGCGCTGCTAACATGATTATCGGCTGGCATCATGGCGACTTTGATATCGATGTAATCTGGCGCTTCTGTTAATAAAGCTTTGCAGCGTTCTAAATTTGAACGAGGTCTTATCGCTTGAGGTTGAAGTGCAGGAGGAGCAGAGGCGTTGATCGTATTTGGCTGTACAGCTGAGTTGCCTTGCGGTGAAGGCGACGGATAAGAAGATAATACCTCAGCGGAAGGTGGCGTAAAAAAAAGATTGTTCGTACTGTCTGCTTCAGCATAAGCAAGGTTCATACTGGAAAAAAGTACAAAGCTGGCGGGCGCCAACAAAGCCGAAAACGCTTTCATTACATCATCCTTTTGATTCTTTTCTTCGAACCACAACCAAGTAAAAAGTCATCATAATATTCTGACACTTTGCCAAGTTGACATAAGTTCAGACAATAAGTGTTCAAAATAGCGAATAATGAGTGAAATAGGAAGTCATCCTCGAATTGACGATAAGGGAAATCGGCGAATCCATTTTTTATTATCGAACGTATACTGATTTGTTGCGCAGTCTTCGCCTTGTTCCTCGTTCTGCCTATGGTTATTATGGCGGCATAATGCCGACACTGTCTTTCAAAGACGTTCGTCACTTTTTTCTTAACCGCACTTTGCTTGAGTTTTTATCATGCCTTTGAAAAACAAATCCCTTGTTCTTAAACTGCTTGCTTGTGCTCTGCTGCCCATATTGACGTTAATCGTCATGATGAACCTAGGCAACAAGCCTTCTTTTAACGCCGTTTCAGGGCAGTCTTATGGTTGGAAAAGTCAGCAATGGACTTTGATTAATTATTTTGCCGAATGGTGTAAGCCTTGTTTGGAAGAGCTGCCTGAATTGAATGCGCTCGCACAAGCGGGAGAGTTGCGTGTCTTTGGGATCAGCTATGACAGCTTATCGGATCAAGAAATTCTGGATTTAAAAGCACGTTATGGGATTCAGTTTCCCGTGCTGAAGACGGCTTCCCTTGAGTCGCTGCCAATAGGATTGCCTGCAGTATTGCCTACCACTTATCTCTTATCTCCAGATGGAGACATTGTTGATGTTCTGCATGGAAAGGTAACCATTGAAGGAATAGAAGCCTTGTTAGCAAAACACCAACACGAAAAAACCTAAATACTCTGACTAATCGTCGGCTATTTAGCGGCTTTTCTTGGATCGATGACATCAAATTTGAACGCTTGAGATGTGCCATCATCGTATTTTAATGTGATGGTGGCCTTCTCACCGTGTTTTACGCGTTTGTCCAATCCAATCAACATAATATGGTAACCGTTTGGTGCGAAGCGAACACTTTCGCCTGCGTCGACGTCAATGTACTTTTCATGGCGCATGATCATGGTATCGCCATCCATTTTATGACTATGAAGCTCAGTAAATGCAGAAACATCTGATTCTGCACCAACAATACGAACATCTTTTTTAGTGAGGTTTTCAATCAGCATATAAGCCGTTGTGTTATCACTTCCAGGCACGTTGGCTCTGACATTGGTTCGACTTACTTCTAGCTGTGCAGAAAAAGCAAATGGGCTTAAGGCCATCAACACGAGTGCTATTGTTTTTTTCATTGAATTACCTTTTATATACCGCTATGACGTCGGGTTACTAAACATTCCGAACCGGATTTGATACTGGTTAATGTCGCATTTTTCGTTAGGCGTTCTTTATGGCGCAAGAAAAAGCTGTCTTTACTTAATCGTCCTACGTATTCCCATTTTTTAAAGACTTGCTCACGAGTCGCAACACAAGTTTCTGGCAGTGCAAATACCTCTTGGTAAGACACTTCACATTCACCATTGATCATAGGCGCAGCATTAAATTGAATTTGCGCGTCTTGATCCTTGTAAGAAATAACGCCAACAACGGTAAATGGGTATTTATCAGCATGTTGTTTCGGCTGATCTACGTGCAACCTATGGCCATTTTGGCCAATCACTTCCTCGGCAATGGCCAGCAATGGTAGCTTACATTGTACGATGTCATTTTCTTCAACAATCACAGACATAGACGTCTCTGCATAAGTTTGTTGAGCAAGAAAAGTCGCCGGTAAAATGGCACATACGAAAAACAAGTTACGAACAGTTTGCATAACACGTCCTTACATTTGGATAGACGAAAGAATCGATACTTGGTTAAGAAGAGTGGCTTTAAGAAGCGCTATCTTCTAAATTTTGAAGCTGCTTTATTCGCGCAGCAAGTTCGCTTGGCGTAGTACTGTGGCTCATCGTGGTAAACAACTCGCCATTTTTATCAATCATATAAAACCGAGATGAATGGTCTACTGTGTAACCAAGTGCCGACCCTTCTAAATCGGTCAACTCGAAGAAAACACCATAGTCGGATGTGACCTGATCAATCTCTTCTTGTGTACCTGTCAGCGCAAGCAAGTCGTTGTCGTAGTAATCACCAAAATCATAAAGATCTTCTAATGAATCTCTTTCAGGATCGACACTGATGAATAAGAACTGCACATTATCCCTTTCTTCCTCTGTCAGCTGTTTGTAGGCGGCTTGAACAACACCAATCGAAGCAGGACATGCTTCTGTACAGCTTAAGAATCCGAAATACACAACACCCACTTTGCCTTCAATATCAGACAGCGAGAAAGGGCCATTCTTTGTTTCCAAAGTAAACGGCCCGCCCAATTCACTCAGTGGTTTGTATTTTTCACCCAGTGGGCGAGTGGACGTTGTTGCATAAAAAACGATGATAAAAATAGAAAGGAAAACAGCGACAAAGATGGAGGTTTTTAACGCTTTAGATTCATTCATTATGATACGGCCATTGATGTATGTTGAAGAAAAGCAATGTCTACTTGTCCGTGGTTAACATAATCAACAGAGATCAAAACACTAAATACTGTAATGATCAGAATGGAAAACACAAACAACTTACGTCCCCAAACCTGTTCATTCTCTACTTTGTAACCAACCTTCACCAAGTAAATCCAATAAATGCTCATTAAGCTGATAACCAAAGCATAGATATACCCAACGAACCCTTGCTCCACGAGCAATAATGCAGAAATAGCGAAGGCCACAATGTAAACATACATATGGTATCGCGCCATCTGTACGCCGTATTTCACAGGTAACACAGGGATATTTGCAGATTTATAGTCATCAAATCGACAAATAGCAATGGCATAAGAATGAGGGATTTGCCAGAAACAAAAGGTTAGAAGCAAAATAGCAGCGCCGGTATCAAAACCATTACTGATTGCAACGTAGCCCATCACTGGCGGGCAAGCGCCAGATAAACTACCGACAAGCGTGCCATACACAGAATTACGCTTATATTTAAGTGTATACAGTCCGACATAAACCAGAATGCCAATCACACCAAATAAAACAGCAGAAGTCGTTGTATAGATATGAAGAAGTGCAAAACCAATCGCACCAAGAACCAAAGCTAAAATAAGTGCAGAACCGACACCAATACGACCTTGAGCAATAGCACGATCTTTAGTACGGCTCATTTTCAAGTCAATATCGCGGTCAACACAGTTATTAACGATGCATCCAGCGGCAACAATACTGGCGGTTCCTATCATCACAATGAGAAATAGAAACCAGTCAATATTGCCCTTTGCAGCAAGGAAAAAGCCGCTTGCAGCGGCTATAAGATTTCCGAAGATAATGCCTGGCTTAGTCAGCGAAACATAGTCTTTAAACATAATATTCTCGACTAAGTTAGTGACCCATCAGCATATTGTGATTCAAGTGCTCAAATATCCACAAAGAACCAACGATGACGAAAAGTAAGATAAATACTGTGTAAACAGCAGAAGCTGTTAGCCACGTTTGCTCAGAAGAACCGTTCATATGAAGGAAGAAAACCATTTGAACCAATACTTGAGCAATCGCTGCAACCACAATAGTAATCACAGTAAAGGTATCACTGCCCACACCAGACATAACCAAATAAAATGGAATGATTGTCAGTACGATAGAAAGAATAAGTCCAATAACATATTCTTTAACGCTACCGTGAGCCTGTCCACCAGGACCTGTTTCAGATGATGACATTACATAGCTCCTCTTAAATATACAAAGCTAAATACGCAAATCCAGATGATGTCTAGGAAATGCCAGAACAAGCTTAAACAAGCCAAACGAATTTTGTTTTCATTAGAAAAACCATCACGCTTGAAGTGAATAAACAAGAAGAACATCCAAATCAAACCAGCGGTTACGTGCAAACCGTGAGTCGCTACAAGGCTGTAGAAAGACGTCCAGTAACCACTTGTTTGTGGTGTTGCACCTTCATGGCTGAAATGAACGAATTCGTAGATTTCCATGCCAAGGAAGCTTAAACCCAACAAAGCAGTAATGATTAACCAGAACTTTGTTTTCGCCATGTTTTCAGCATTCGCACCCAACATGGCCATACCGAATGTAAAACTACTAAATAACAACAGTGCGGTTTCAACAGCAACAAAACCCAAATCAAATAACTCTTCAGGCTTAATGCCACTTCCGAAGCTTTGACCCATTACGGCATAAGTCGCAAAAAGTGTACTAAACAACAAACAGTCACTGATTATGTATAACCAAAAGCCAAATACGTAGCGATCAGCAGCTTCTGCTTCATGGTGGTGATGATCATCATGGTCATGAAGATCATGATCGTTAGTTAATGCAGTCATAAATATCTTCCAAAATTAAAATTCTAGTGACCATGCCAATTACTTCACATGGCCACTAGGGTTTATTGGTTACTTCGCCACAACCGAGCTGTCATTTTGATCTGTTGGTTTCCATTTTTTGTAGTATTTCGCATGTTTCTCAAAGTAGAAGCTACGACCTTCATTACTCTTCAAGAATTCATCTTCAATACGTTCAACTTCAGGAACTTCAACATAATAATCTTTATCACGCTCAAAGTTTAATTTGACCCAGCAAGCGAAAATAGCTGCAACTGACGCAATAACCATCCACCAGATATGCCATACAAAACCGAAGCCCATAGGAAGCGTTAGCAAACCTAATACAGGACCTGCCCAAGTATTTTTCGGCATATGAATGCGCGAGTATTTCTCTGGACGTTTGTATGCGATGCCTTCTTGCTTCATGTTCAGCAATGGATCACGATCTTTAATGTATGGAACATCACCAAAGTTATAGAACTGTGGCGGAGATGTTGTGTACCACTCTAATGTATGAGCGTCCCATGGATCGCCTGTAACATCTTTGTACTGAGGATCATTACGCTTGTAGATACTCCAAGCAATGTTAATAACCTGAGTACCAATACCAGCAGCGATCATAGCAACACCGATCAAAGCAATGTACATAGGCAATTGCCAATCTGGATTATCAACATACTGAAGACGACGAGTCATACCGTCGAAACCTGTGTAGTAAAGTGGAATCCAAGCGAAGAAGTAGCCAAAGAACCAAAGAGCAACAGACCACTTGCCTAATGTTTCGTTCAATTTCACACCAGTTGCTTTAGGGAACCAGTATGTAAAGCCTGCAAAGTAACCGTATACCGCACCACCAATAATTACGTTATGGAAGTGAGCCGGTACGAACATACTGTTATGCAGTACGAAATCGTTCGCAGGAATAGAAAGCATTACACCTGTCATACCACCCACCGTAAAGGTGATCAGCATGGCGATTACCCACCACATAGAAGCGGTAAGTTCTACGCGACCTTTATACATAGTAAAGATCCAGTTGTAGAGTTTCACACCTGTTGGGATACCAATAATCATTGTCATGATGCCGAAGAAAGCATTCACACTTGCGCCAGATCCCATTGTGAAGAAATGGTGCAGCCATACTAAGAATGACAACAACATAATGGCAATCGTCGCCCAAATAAGGGAAACATAGCCAAATAGACGTTTTCTTGAGAAGGTCGCTGTCACTTCGGAAATCATACCGAATGCAGGCAACACCAAGAAGTACACTTCAGGATGACCCCAAGCCCAAATCAAGTTAACCCACATCATTTGGTTGCCGCCATCATCATTCGTGAAGAAGTTGAAGTCTAAATAGCGATCAAGCGTCAACTGAGCAATCGCAACAGTCAGAATAGGGAAGATAACAAGCGCAATTACGTTGGCACAAAATGTTGTCCAAGTGAACACAGGCATTTTCATCATGGTCATGCCAGGAGCACGCATTTTCAGAATCGTTGCCACAAAGTTAACTGCGGTTAAAGTCGTACCGATACCAGAGATCTGTAATGCCCAGATCCAATAATCGACCCCGACCCCGGGACTGTATTCAATACCAGAAAGTGGCGTATACGCTAACCAACCTGTTGCAGCAAATTCACCGACAAACAAAGAAATGTTAACTAATAAAGCGCCCACCAAAAATAAGTAGAAGCTTAACGAGTTAAGGAAAGGGTAGGCCACATCTCGCGCACCAATCTGTAATGGCATGATCACGTTCATGATACCAACCATTAATGGTGTCGCTACGAAGAAGATCATTATTACGCCATGAGCGGTAAAGATCTGATCATAATGTTCTGGTGGGAGATAACCTTCACCAAAAGCATCGGATGTCGCTAAGGCCTGATGAGTCCTCATCAAAATGGCATCCGAGAAACCACGCACCAACATCACCAAGGCAACGATACAGTACATGATACCTATTTTTTTATGGTCAACAGACGTGAACCATTCTTTCCATAAATAACCCCACCAGCCTTTGTATGTAATCAGTGCAAGTAGAGCCAAACCGCCAAGAATAGCAGCAAACATAACAGGCGCGACAACAGGGTCATGAAAAGGGATGACACCCCAGTGCAACTTACCAGTCAGCACATGAGGATCTTTGATTAAATCAGTTTGAACCATTTTGGGCTCCAATGAAAGACTCAATAATATTCTTAAACTGTAGAGGATCTATTGACGAGAAATACTCCACTTTATGATCACGTGTCTTTTCAATTAAGCGATCATATTCAGCGTCTGTTAATACTTGGCCAGAAGCTTTAACGCCCTCTACCCATTCAGCAAAACCTTCATCTGAAGTAACTTTTGCTTTAAAACGCATTCCCGCAAAACCAAAACCACTGTAGTTTGCAGAGATACCGCGATACTCACCTATTTCAGTCGCCATGATATTCATACGGTTTTCCATGCCAGCCATAGCGTAAATTTGTCCGCCAAGCTTAGGAATAAAGAATGAGTTCATAGTAGATTGAGACGTCACCAAAAATTCAACGGGAGTATCAACAGGGAAGGCAACTTCATTAACAACGGCAATTTTTTCTTCTGGGAATAGGAAAAGCCATTTCCAGTCCATTGCAACCACTTGAACAGTCAACGGTTTCTTGTCTGAAACAATCTCTTTTCTAGGATCAAGTGAGTAGGATGTAAAGTAGGTGATTGTTGCCAAAATAACGATAATCACAACAGGCACACCCCAAGCAAAAAATTCTATTTTACTAGAGTGTTCCCATTCTGGGTCATAAGACTCATCAGATTTACTTGCGTGATACTTATAGGGAATCCAAATAGACATTAAAATAGTTGGGATAACTACAATAAGCATCAAACCCATAGTAAGTAAGATAGTGTCACCAATTTCTTTACCTGTGACACCGCTAGAATCGAACAAAGCTAAATCACAACCACTCAATAAGAATGCGAGCGAAAATAGCACAGTTGATTGGAACAGTTTTTTCTTCATCTGTAACCTCAGAATGTCCTGGAGCAATATGGCGGAGGACTAAGTATTCATAACAAACACTTTGAATTCATAAATGTCGCCGAATTTTAACCAGCGTATGAGAGCGAAAATATGTGCCTGAAACAACAACAAAAACGCCTTTCCTTGACTTATGACAGGAAAAAACACGTCAAATGTAGATATAGCTCAAGCTATTTAATTATATTTTTCAGCTCGCTTTTTTACAACTCAAAACCACGACTAATTACAAATTCGGCCAATTAATCCTTCAGTCGACCTTCAATATTTCCTTACGCTAGAGCTCATTATTTGGATCACCCATATAGAAAAAGAAAATGGAACAATCAAACAAGCACCGACTTTGCCATTCACTTACACAAGATAAGTCATAAAAAGCACAATCATTAGAGCACTCAGTTTCTCATCTCAGAGACTAGATTAAGTGATTAGAAAGACAAGCAGCCAAGCGCTCGATCACACGCAACATATTGTTTTCCGTTGGCCCACTAAAACCTAAGACAAAACCTTGCCGAAAGGTTCGATCGTCTGCGTAATGTGATGATAACGTCGAAATTCGCACGTTTTCTTGCTCTAGTTTTTGTGCAATATACTCATCCAAATACTTTTCGGATTGGGCTGCGATAACGTCTTCTTTGAGCTCAATCAGCACATGCATACCGCCTCTCGGCTTCTTCCAGAAACACCAATCGACTAGATGTTTTTCTAAGATTTCCAACAACACATCTCGCTTAATTCGATAATGCCGTCTCATGCGATTAATGTGTCGATCAAACCCGCCTTGCCTCATAAAATCTGCCACCGCAGGTTGAATAGGCTGAGACGCGGACACACCAATTAAACGTTGTGTTTTTTTAAGTTGTTCAATATGCGCTAGAGGCGCGACAATAAAGCCCAGCCTTAAACCTCGAAACAGCACCTTAGAAAAGCTGCCTACAAAAAACACGCGATCACGCGCTTCGTCATGCATACTGGCCGTCTGTGTCAAAGGCACATCGCCACGACCTTGATAAACAAACTCGTTGTCATAATCATCATCAATAAGCCACCAATCAGACGCAGTATTTTGTAAAGTCTGAATCCATTGCTGACGACGTGAAGAACTCATCGACATACCCAATGGATATTGCCGATTGGCGGTCAACAGCGCCACATTACAACCTTCCGCCTTGTCCTGCACACAAGCGCCTTCGTCATCGAGCGACAAGCTTTTCACCGAGCCATAATGAGACAGGGTTTCACGCATTGGAGGATACGCCGCTTCTTCAGCCCACCATTGGATATCCGTCTTCATCGCCGACAACGTATGCTGGATCAAGGTTAAAGAGTCTCGACTGCCAGCGGTCACAATTACCTGTTCAGGTGAACAGCACATACCGCGAACACGATAAAGGTAATCTACAATTGCGGCCTTTAAATCAGGAAAGCCTGTACTGTAATCTCCTCGTAGCACCGCAAGGTCAGGGTTCAGCCAACTGCGCCGCATACTCGCCGCCCATTCTTTATTGGGAAACGCCTCCACATCAACACCAGAATCTAAACGCAGTATTTCTTCGTCTGAAATAGGCTGAATAGAAGCACGGGCAGGAACAGACTCTGTCCTCATCGCCGTCGACACCGCCACAAACACACCGCGCTTTTCTTCACTCACCAAAAAGCCTTCCGCCACCAGCTGCTCATAAGCCCGTGACGTCGTACTCCTCGACACACCTAAAGACTCCGCCAAAGCACGGGAAGAGGGAAGTTTGTCGCCAACCATTAACTCACCAGACTCAATGCCTTGGCGAACCTGATCCATTAATTGCTGGTAATACGGTGCGCCTTCTTCACTCAAAGAAAACCGCAAACTCCCCATCGCATATTTCATATCTGGCCTGCTTATTTATATCTATTCTGGCTATTTTTTAAAAAGCCAAATCTCATTACGCTTTTGGTTATACAGAAATTTATACAAAACGAATAGTAGAGGAAACCAACTATGAGCGATTCACTTGAAACCCCACTCAGCAAAGTAAAACGTGGGCCAAATCGTGCCCAATACGATAAAAAAACCGCCTTGGAAATCATAGATGCGGCGTTAATGTGTCACGTCGCTCAAACCAAAAATGGACAAGCTTTCGTCACACCAACCTGCCATTGGCGAGAAGGAGACTACTTTTACTGGCACGCGCATTCCAAAGCTCGCAATGTAAAAGGGCCAATCGATGAGCCACAAAAAGTCTGCATCAATATCAGCTTATTAGATGGATTGGTGCTAGCGCGATCAGCCATGCATCACTCAGTCAACTACCGCTCAGTGACGCTATTTGGCGTACCCGAATTAATTGAAGATAAAGACGAAAAAGTGCGTCAGTTTAAGATTTTCTTAGACAAAGTCAGCCCTGGCCGTTGGGAGCAACTAAGGCCTATCAACGACAATGAAGTCAAAGCAACGGGGTTGGTAAGAATCAAGATCGAAGAAGCTTCTGTGAAATTTCGTGGCGAGCCACCAAGAGATGATCCAGAAGATTACAACTGGCCAGTTTGGGCTGGCGTCGTACCATTAGAAAGGCAATGGGGCGAATGCCAACAAGATCCAAAGCAAAACACAGTACATGACACACCACATTCACCAAACGCGTTTTAACTTGTTTACCCTTTACGACATTCAAAAAGCAACCCTTTAAAACCAGAAAAGCCAACACAGACTCTGCCTGTGCTGGCTTTATTTTTAATGAGGCTAAAAAGTAGTAATCATTAGTAAGCATTTACTTCGTCAAGCGTGTGGTTAACTTCTGAACAGAAGGGCCAAAAACAAACGCCACCAAGCCTGCAACAGGCCACGCCAAACACCAGGCCTTCATCCACAAATACAGAAAATCCGACGTAATACCGATATTAATAATCGTAATCCAAGCTGACATCATCAAAGACATAATGCCAGACATCAACACCGCAAAATACAAACGAAACTTCATACCTTACTCCTAAAATTTTAAAGTCATTCTTTATATTAGTTTTATCTAATTTTATAAAGAATACATCATAAAGCTTATGCTAGATATAAATAAATCACTAGAATAACTAGAGTGATTGACTTAGAGCTATAAGATTCATAAAGCAAAGGAATGAATAATGACGCTAACGTCAGCAAATGCATTTGAAAAGTGCGCAACAGGTGACAAACGAAAAGAACTCGCTGAACGATTTACTTTATACCTAAAAAGCCAGAATACAAAAGAAAACGCCTATGTTGTTAATCTCAATGGTGCTTGGGGAACAGGGAAAACTTATTTTGTAACCGAGTGGAAAAAACTTGTTGAAGAACAAGGGCACATCGCCATTAAAATAGACGCTTGGGAATCAGATTACTTAAACGACCCTCTCGCCATCATCATTGCAGAACTTCTTGAGCAAGTAAGAGCAAACATAAAAAATCACGATGCGAAATTTCGTAACGCAGAAAGAAACGTAGCAAGTGCGATCCTCAATATGGGGAAAAATACTTTTTCTATCGGATCAAAGATTGTAGGAAAACTCTTACTTGGAGAAGCTGCTACAGAAGAAATACTTAACCTTATTGCTAGCGCAACAGATTCTGTAGTAAATCATAAAGCCGTAAAAGATGACTTAAACATGAGTGATCTTGGTCTTGACGTCGTCACACAACATAAACGCCATAAACAGTTTACTCAGGACTTCAAAAAACAGGCACGCGACCTTGTCGATTTCGCGCTTGAAGATAACCTTAATAAACAAGTGTTCGTATTTATCGATGAACTAGATCGTTGTCGACCAACTTACGCCATCGAAATGCTAGAAACCGTCAAACACCTATTCGACATTCCAAACTTCATATTTGTTTTATCAACCGACACCAACCAACTACAGCATTCCATTAAGGCTGTTTATGGGCATGATTTTGATTCACACGAATATCTAAGCCGCTTCTTTGAGCAACGCTTAACCTTGCCAGAACCAGACTTTTTCGAGTTTTTAACCGCAGAAGGTATCTTTGATAAGGAGGATTTCCAAGCGCTGCCAACTCTACCAGCTATCGAAACCTCAGAACAATTAAGAGCAGCTGTTGCTCTCATTTGTGAACAAAACAAACACCACCTTTCATTACGTCGAACGAAACAAATCTGTGCTCAATTAGAAGTCATCATTGATTCAAAAGAATTAAGAGAAAGCGCTTATCCTATTTTCACATTAATTGGCTTAGTCTTTGGTAATGCTTTGTATGGAGGTTTATCAGAACCAAAAACAGAAATTGGACGAGCTCAATTGGCATTGCAAGACTCGTCAAACCCAGTAAGAACTTTCAATTCAGTAAATGTATTTAGAGAAGAATCTCGAAATCAACAAGGGTCTGTTATAAAACTAGAATCACTTATTGAAAATTGTTCACAGGCTATAACTAAATTACAAAAGGGGAGTAATGCTTTATCACAGAATCAATTTGGACAATCAAACAGGAAATATTTACCACAAAATAGAGCTTCAGCACTTTTATCTGAGAGCTTTCCAGCTTCTTTAATAAGTCACCTAAAAGAGCTTAAGCAATATGAATCTAATAGGTTTATTACTAGCAAAATAGCATTATTGAAAATAATAGAAGACCTAAACATTCTGTATGAGAGTCCAGAAGAATAATTCTAGAAACAAAAACCAACGCCGAATGGACGTTTTCGCTTTAGCGCCGCCTGTTCATTTAAGACAAGAGGCGTTGGTCTTTATTGTGTGTTTACTGAG
>CALLIL010000045.1 GCA_938009755.1 uncultured Marinomonas sp. | reverse complement strand
AAAAATAGGTGTTCTTATGAGCTTCCTACCCAATTCTATTGATCTACTTGAAAGTGAAACGCTCGAAAGCGCTTTGCTGCGGCTCTGTCATGCTAATCATTTCGAGCACTATAATGGTCTATCCATTGAAATCAAATCTTGGCTGGAAGAGCATCATCCAACGGTTGCGGGTGCTTTTCCGTTGGCTTTAGATGCAGTGAATGTTTATCATGCTAAGCAAAGCAGTGCTCAACGTGTTCAAGCTCTTCAACTCTTAGAGCAGCTAGTAGGCTTGCCTAGATTCTCTCTTTTAGACATAAGTTTTAAACATTTAGGTTCTATCGATTTAGGTCGGTATGCTGAAGTGCTCTATAAACAGGCTTCCATTCCTAAACGCTTTCTTCGTACGACAAACATCCCTGTTTGTACAGAGTGTTTAAAAGAATCAAATCATGCTCGTTTCGAATGGCACATCAATAAAATAGATTACTGTGAAAAGCATAATGTGAAGCTTCTCACCGAGTGCCCATCCTGTCACACCTCCTTGAACTACATGATCAGCGAAGACCCAAGTAAGTGTATCTGCGGACAGGATTTACTATCCGTTTCACAGCAAGAAACTGGAAATGATGAGTGGCGATCTAGGGAAGATTGGAATGGCAACCACAACATATTGTCGCAGCAACTAGCGATGTTATTATTTATGGAGAAGTTCTTTCCCGATACTCAACTTGATGAGTTCCTTTTAAACACTCGCTCATTCATTAAGGCTTACTTGCTAAGCGCAATCAAAAAGCAAACCTTGCTTGCGACAGATAAAACGAATCGACTTGCCTTTGGGTATCTGTCTTGTAACTTTCTAAATGAGTTGACGCGTATTAGCTCTCTACCTGTCGAGCTTAGAACGTGTATTGCAAATGAAGTTATTGAACTCGCGTTAAATACACCCCGTTCAACGATTGCAAATATTGGAGATAGCTTGGTTTCCATACGAGAGGCATCATTGATTACAGGTTCAAGTATCGATGATCTTTATCGGTTATATGAAAGCGGCATATTGTTATTAGGAAGGCGTATTCGAAATGAAGGAAGATTAGAGTCGTTTAATGCTGTCTTTCGTTTGAGAGACGTTGCTTCTCTTGCTTTGTCTTATTCTCATCTTGGTTATAGGCAATCAGCTTGGTAGTACGGGGAGACTAGATGAAACTTCAAGAGGCATTAATCGCTACGAATGATCTAGCGGAAAAAAATCGGAGTGAAGCGCTTAAGAAATTATTTGAGGTTTACACTGATAATATTGACGTGACAGGTAATGAAACTGAATGTTTGTCTATTCTCATTAACTTAACGAGCAAACTTGCTGTCGCCATAGATAATCCAAAACTTGCTCAAGCCGTTATGGCTGAAGAATCTTTTTGGCTCAGGTTTCGAAAAGTTGCTTCGCAGTTACATACACACAATTTGAAGTGGCCTGATTCGCGGGTTAGCTTAAAGCACCATATTCGAGTTATTCAAAATACTGAAAGCCTTCCTAAGCTTGGTTGGTCGGGTAATAGTAGCGATTACCGCTTTGGTCGGCTCTTAACAAGCTCGTTTGTTTGGCGTGATAAAGAGCACTCCCTGGTTTCTGTGTGGCTTGGAGATTTTGTAGAGTGGCGCAAGGCCGCTTACAAGCTGGGCATATCGAAAGCATTCTGGTATCAAATCAAGTGTGATTTAGAAGACCTTTTTCAAGAAAGTCATTTCCCTGAAGCGGTGGATACCTATTCGCCAGAGTTGCTATTTCCGTACAAGGATCATTACTTAACCTTGACTCCCGTTGTATCACATAGCTCTCAGCTTGCAGTGCAGCGGGTCGTAGGGTTGCCAATTCATTCGCTTAGCTTTCCTCACCCAAGCGCGCTTGGAGTGCTGTGTGGCTCTCTAGGCGGTCATGTACGAATGCTTAAGTTGTCTCCTGTAAACAGCGTAAGATCAAAGCAGGGGTACTTATATAGCCTTAGAAGCTATCTTGAACCATATTCACTGACTGCTAAGTATGCGACAAATATTTATCAAGAAGTTACGGAGGTAAAACAATATTCGTCCCTAAGACTTAAGAGACGAGCAAGACTTAAGGCCTTAAGTGACTTAGACAATCTTCTAGGTGAATGGCTGGCTCCGTTGATACAGGCAAAGCTGACTTCCAAGAACATCACTGAAATAGAAGGCTTGAACCAAGAAGAGAAAAATTTCTTGGAGACGAGTATTATTGATATCGAAAGCTTTTCTAGATGTTTGAACCGAAAGCTGCATGGTGAATTGGAGCTCAATAAATATACTCGCCGTTTTAGCTATCACCAACGTCTTGTTGGTGTAACTCAAAAACGTCTTATGAGTTTGCTAAAGCGAGTGTTATCTGACAAGCCATCCTCAGATGCTTCTGATGAAACATTTTTAGTTTTCAAGAGCTTGAGAATCAATGAAGCTAATGGTTTCAATAATCCCTACGTTGCAGGCATGCCATCGATGATTGGTTTATACGGCTTTCTGCATCAGTTCGAGCGACAGTTGAGTGATATATACCCTGATGTATCCGTTGCAAGCTTTACGCTTCATTGCAGTCACTACAGCGCTTATGGATCTATTTCTCTTCCTGCCCCAAGCATTCCCGATAAAGAGATGCGGATTAAACGAAGTGGTGTTATGCCCGAGTTTAAATTTGATGGGAAATTTTCTATTGTCGTTAAGTTAAACCGCTTAACTGATAATGATGGTCCTCTGGATATTGAGCAGATTAAGGCTGCGCTACCAGAACGGCTCTGGGGCGGCTCAGTGCATCCTCCTTACCTTTATGAGGATACTGAGTGGGCTTCCATTGTAAGTGGTGCTAACAACCTTAAGAAGTACATGGCTAGACACATGTTTTTTGGTAATTGGATATCGCCAGAAAAACAGAACAAACTAGACTTGAATAGTTATGTGGAGCTATTAAAAGCCAATCACGACTTATCACTCTGCTTGGTGGGCTATGATCTTTTGGAGCCGATAAAGCCCCGCAACGTCATATCTGGAATTCATGCGTTTTGTGAGCCCCTGATCGATCTTTGTCGGCTTAAACAAACTTTTAAAGTGATCAGAGGATCAAAGCCTTTGGAGTCACAGCTATTTTGGCGATACGTGCCAGTATCACAAAACTGTACTACCTTGAGAGTAAGTCCAGTTTGTGGAGATCCCTATGCAACTTCCCAACCAGCTGAGCTATAAACGCTCAATAAACCCCAGCAAAGCAATTTTCTACTACCGTCGTAGTGATGAGCTTTATCCTCTTCCTGTAGAGCGAATGAAGATTAGAGGTAGTAAAAGTGGGTTTAGCGAAGGCCATACTGCTAAAGGTATCAAAGAGTCTGCCACGATCCATAGCTTAGCTATGGGTAACCCACATACGATTGATACCTGTTACTTGCCGCCAGTGGCCGAATGCTTAATTTGTCGGTTCTCCCTACGGATTTCTGCCAACAGCCTAAAACCAGATCGTTGTTCTGATATGTCTTTCAAAGAAGCGACTGAGCAATTCTTGAACGCTTATATTGCCAAAGATGGGTACAAAGAACTCGCTACTAGATACGCGAAAAATATCGCAATGGGAACTTGGCTTTGGCGTAACAAAGAAGCTAATACTTTCGACGTGTTCGTGAAAACAAGCCAAGGCAACGAGTATAAATTTGAAAATGCTCATCAGCTTTTTTGGGATGCTGCTTGGCCAGCTGAAAAAAGTGATCTATTGAATGGCCTAGCAAGTGAGTTAACTAAAGCGCTTTCTAGTTCTCGATACGTTTGGCACTGTGATATTTGGGCTGAAGTTAAAATGCCATTTTGCTCCGAAGTATTCCCAAGTCAGTGTTTTATTGACAATCATGATAAGCAAAGTGCGAGTAAGGTATTGCTTACGACTGATATTGATGGGGTCTTAGTGGCCTGTTTCAGTGCTGATAAAATCGGAGCTGGCATTCAAATGATAGACGATTGGTGGGATGAACAGTGTGACTTTCCCCTTAGAGTCAATGAATATGCGGCCGATTACGAGAACTTAATTGCGAGGCGGCACCCAAAAACTAATCGAGATTTCTATCAGTGTCTGCAAAAGCTTCCCGTTTATTCGGAACAGCTACTTAACAGCGCAAGTGTTGATGAGATTGACCCAGATGCACATTTCATCGCTTCCGTTTTGGTTAAAGGCGGGATGTTTCAAGGAGCAAAAAATTGAAACTTTTCAGCTCAACGATTACTTATTTGCCGATCAAATGTGATCAAGCCTTGTTGGCTGGACGATGTATTAAAGTACTTCATGGCTTTATGAGCCGTAATCAGAAGCTCAAAATTGCTGTTTCATTTCCTAGATGGAACGAGAGTGAGATAGGGAGGCAAATTGCTTTTGTATCGCCTGATAATGAACTCTTGGCTCGATTGATGGAACAACCTTACTTTCAAATGATGATTGAAAATGACTTATTTGAAATAAGCTGTATTACTGAATTAGTTGAATCAAATAAAAGTGCGAAGTTCGTTCGCAACCAGTCCATTGACAAAATGACTCCTGCCGCAAAAGCAAGAAGGCTAAGGCGAGCTAAGAAAAGAGCGTTAGCAAGAGGTGAACCCTTCAATCCCATTGCACCGCAGCCGAAGGAAATTGATTTCTTTCATAATATTCCGATGGAAAGCTCTGAAAGTGGAATGAGTTATATGCTGAGAGTGCAGCGGTATGAATCAGATCGAATTAAGGAAGACGCTTCTTTTGAGGTATGCTCATACGGACTCTCAACTAATGAGAGCTGTGAAGCTCTGATACCCTATATGTTAATTTAGTTACTTTTGTTAATGAAAAACAGTTGCTTGTGAGGTAGGTAAAAAATTAGGTATTTCCATTGCTTTTGGTCTAAATTTAATACGACCAAGAGGTTAAGCGCTTATATTGATCATGACCTGCCGCATAGGCAGCTGTTAAATTCAAAAAGTACTCTCGTGTTATAAGAGTTGCATGACCTGCCGCATAGGCAGCTGAATTTAGGACTGGAAGTAAGTATCCACATCAGTGAACATAAACCTACCGAAAAGGTAGACTCTGCCCATGGATGGGTAATAGCTACTGTGAGGTGCATTTATTTTAAGGGTATATATGAAACCTGAAGAAGAAATGATTAAACCTGTCTTAGAAGCAGCGCTAAAATTGTTCCAGAACCAAGAAAAGGCTAATCATTGGTTAAATAAGCCGATTCCTTTATTGGGAGGCTTACCCCCTCTGGAGTATTGTACTGATTTGGAGCGACAGCGAGAAGTACTCGACCTAATTGAGCGTTTTGAGCATGGTATGCTTTCTTAGTCTAGCTTAGGTTTTCATGTGCTCAGGCTATAGGGCTTTGTTAAGGTTCGTTGTGATGTAATCTTAAAGATTGTATTTACAGTCATAAAGCGACATTTAAATGTTTAATGGTTGGAATATAGGCTGTTACGAGTAGTGAATTCGCTTAATAAGGTCGTAGGACTTTTTGTTTGATAGATTTGTGTATAAAGTTAGTACGAGTATGGACTAAGATCGAGTAGTTAAAGGATTACACTTGCTTTTATACGCAAAACAAAAGAACTCTAATAACCTGCTACATATCAGCGATGTTGCTAATGGTGTAGCATGTAATTGCATTTGTCCAGGATGTAAAAGCCAGCTTATTGCTAAAAATGGTGGAGAGCATGTACAGCACCATTTTGCTCATTACAACGGAATAGAATCTCCTAGTTGTCTAATGACGCAACTGCACCTTGTCGCTCAGGATTACTTTCTAAATCTCAAGTCATTTGAATTACCAGAAGTCTCTTTCATTTACAAAGATGCTGATCTTTTTCATTCTAAGACAAACATCCAAATTAGGGATACTCAACGTGAAGAGAAGCTTGGTCCTTATTTTGCTGATGTTCTTCTAGAATCTGATGTTGTTAACGTAGCAATCGAGGTGTGTGTTACACACAAAAATGAGGCTGATAAAACGGAGTTCTATCGCCATCGCCAGATCTCATCTATCGAATTCGATTTAAGCTCTTATCTTCATCGTGAGATTAGGGAGGCTGTTTCAGACCTCAAAGAAAACAAAGTTCCATTTGTTTGGTTATATGAATGGTGTCGAGGAAGACTAATCCATGAGCATGAAGAAAAGTTAGCGAAGCAAGCAGAAGAGCTTAGGTTATATCGAGCTTGGAGCGCCAACAACGCTGCTGCGACTATTGAAGTAGAAAAAAAGATAAGACTGCCAGAACTAGAAAAGAAATTTACTTATGAAGCAGGTGATTATCAATTTGAAAAACTAGAGCTTGTACGGGAAGCGGTTGATTTTGAGTTTTCGGATATTAAGCGCATAGAAGAGAATGAACAATTTGTTCATCTAAAGGGATTTTATTGTGGAAGAGCTGTTTCATTAATATTGCTACTATCAGACAGGATTTCAGGTTTAGTTGATGATTTGGAAGAAACTATCGTTATTCGTTTGGCTCCAAGCTCTTTAAATGAACTATCGATATGGCGATGGTACAAGCATCCCTTACTAGACCGGAAAATTGAGGAAATGCAGAAGCAATACGAAGAAGAATGCCAAACGCATATATCAAAGGTTCCTGCGACCCGTAATGCCGAACGCGAAGCTTATGGTCTAAGTAAGCAGTTTGTCTCTAAAAGTGATGAGCTATTTAAAAAAGGCTATGGGAAGTGGAAAAGGTGGATTGTAGATGCAGGGATTCAATATCGAAAGAATGATAAGGGCAATCCTAAAATCCCTCCTAATTTAAAGTATGCCAGAATTTATCCCTGTCTTTGGGTTTTCAACGTATGGCCTATTTTTGTACTCTCGGTATTAGCTGAAATAATTGATGAAAAACCTGTCGGAAAAGTTATTCCGTACAAGGAGCTCTTCGCCGAGTTATCTGGATCATTTTCCTTACATCCAAGGTTCCTAGACTTAGAGAAATCAATAGCCCCTTTAATGGTGATTCCTGATTTTAGGTATTTGTTGCTTAGAGAAGAGATTATAAGGGACGCGTTGAGACCATTTGAACTCAACAATGCAATTAGTCTGCGAGAAAGTGGTGTTATGCGTAGGCGTGATTTACTTGAATGCTTCAATGATAAGTAGTGTATTAGGCTAAAGGTTAATTTAGATAAGCAAGGAGGAATGTATGATCGAAGTTTTCCCCAATCTTTTTGTTGGAAACGATATTGACGCTCAACAAGCAATGCAGCAACAAGAGTGGTATATAATCCATGCGTGTAAAGAACCATATCATCGACAAGCACTTGGTTACTCTGGTCGAGCAGCGCCCAAAACTCATCCTGAATACTTAATAGCTAAACGTGAAAATAGGCTAATTCTAAATTTGGTTGATGTGCCTAATCCTACTTATATTTCCAAAGAAATCATGGACACAGCGGTGGATGCTATCGCTACTAATATCAAATCCCAAAAGGTTTTGGTGCATTGTAATCAAGGGGTGTCAAGATCGCCCACCATTGCATTTTTATACCTCTTGAAACATACCTCGATATTTGATTCTGTTGATCTTGATTCAGCACTAATGCAGTTCAAGTCTTTATATCCTTTATATGACCCTGGCGATGGTGTTGCTGGTTTTGTCGAAAGGTATTGGCAAGAATACAGCTTTAAAGACTAAATGCGCTACATCCTATGAAGTAAATAAACACAAATACTTGGATATTGTTTCAATGACCCAATTAGACTCAGATCGCGCACTAGTCGATAGAGGAAAAGATCAATTTGGCTTTTCTGGTATTGCGAAGAAGCTAGCTCCATCAATAGTTGAAGCCTCCAAAGGCGATGGCATGGTGATCGGCTTGGAAGGTAAATGGGGCTCAGGAAAAACTTCTCTTCTAAATTTCCTTCAGGCTGAGCTGAAGGACTCGAAAGAAGCAAACGTTTATACAATATCTATTGCACCTTGGTTAAACGGCGACAGCTCTTCATTGGTTTTATCACTGCTTCAACCCATGTGCAAAGTGCTTGAAAAAATAGAGATTGAAAAACAAAGCGCTTCTGGCCCTAAATGGAAATTTTGGAATAGTAATAAAAACCAAAACACACGACTTAGTCAGCTTCTTAAAAATTATGGACCTCAAACTGCTCGTAAAGCTGCTTTAGTAGCAAATTTTGCAGGTAATTTCTTTCCAGGCAGCCAAGCTTTAGGGAATGCCCTTGAAAAAGGAGCTGATGTAGTTGAACAAGTGATTCCTATGGAGCTAACACCAACAGAGTTAAAACAACAAATAGGTAAAAAACTGCAAGAGTTGGATGTAGGGTTTGTTGTTATGCTTGATGACCTTGATCGCTTGGAACCTGAACAAGCAGTAGAAGTCGTACGTCTTGTGAGATCTGTAGCTGATTTTCCTAAAGTTGCTTATTTGATGTGCTATGACAGAGATGTGTTGGCCCACGCTCTTGAGACAGGTTTGAAGGTTTCTGACGGAGACCTTTTTCTTCAAAAGGTGGTTCAGCTTACTTTTTCTATACCTCTGCCAGAACCGTTTGATTTACGAACTCAATTCTTACTAGAAGCAAAGTCTATATATTTTGAAGCCAATGACATTGAAATGAACACTTCAGAGCTAGAGGACCTTAAAAAGGCTATAGATCGAGAAGGGATGTGGCTGACGACACCGAGAGAAGTCAAAATTGCTTTGAATGGCATTCGTTTTGTATATCCGCAAGTTAAAAATGATATGTATTTTCCTGATTTTTGTCGCCTTCAGCTCATAAAAACCACTCGTTATGGATTATACAAATGGCTTGAAAATTATCTTTCTGAGAGATCAGTTTTGGTAACAGGAGATGCTTCCATTTTGCCTGATGAGCGAAAGAAAATAGGGAATAACCTAAAAGATCTATTGCCGAATGAAAATTTAATCCGAGATATTGGGCAGTATGTTCCAGGCGTAATAGTGGCTGAAGAACCTGAAAATTGTGTATTTGGAGCAACAAACGAAACACAGGTAGATTCATATATAAATCTGAAGCGACTTGGAAGCCCTTTGCATTACAGATTCTACTTTGCTTTAACTGGGCCTAAAACAGTAATGTCTGATGGTGATTTTTTAGAGTTGCTTGAATTGGCAAAATCTGATTTCAGGATGTTAAGCGAGCGTCTTTCTAGCGAGGTAATGAAACGTCGTTCGTCAGGGAAGACTTGGTTTGAACATGTTTTAGACCGATTAGATGAACACTGTATATTAAGGCTTGAAGAGCAGCAATTGGTCGGAATTGTTCTAGCTATTTCAGATATGATGGATACAGCCTTATATGAAGATGGCGAGCCTCGCCCTTTTTCCAGATCTTTAGCTCAAATCGCTAATTACGTATCAAATAACTGTTTAAAACAATTACGCGACCTTAGCATCAGTAGGCATGAGGAAGTAGTTAAGCATATCGTCAGCGAAGGGAAGGCAATAAACTGGATCGTAGGTCATTTTATTAGACGGCATCTCTTTCAACATGGGATCGTTGGCGATCATAAGAAACCTGAAGAAGAGTGGGAAATCACTGGTGGTGTTTTAAATGAAGCTTTAGATATTTTAAAGAAGCGTTTGTCGTTAACCGAAACCAAAGAGCAAATTTTAGGGTTACCTGATATAGATGGTTACCTCTATGGTTGGGATGATATATCAAAGGAAGGACAGGCTAAGTTATGGGTACAAGAATATGCAAAATCTGATGAGGGTTTCATCACAATTTTAAGGCACTTGAGAAGTTGGACGATGAGCGAAAGAGTGTATTACCCATTGCGAAAAGAAATTGTTGAACGCTTCTTTAATTGGGAAGAGGTTGTTACTCGTTTAGATGCGATGAAGGAAGGCGATTACTCGAAGCAAGTTGCTGAGCTTCATGAAGCAATTAAGCTTGCAAGTTACTTTTAAAAATAGCGAAGTAAACAATTAGCTGTTCTTCTAAATTTCGAATCAGTCGCGAAAGAGAAACAACGTGCCGTACACAGTAGTAATAATAGACTGCTAATTTATTAAACGATAAGGTCACAGTTGAGGGTCTAATAGCAGCGCACGCAGCACAGACATGCTTCTAATATGCCAACACTGGCCTATGAAAAATAGAAAGCTATAAGTGATAAAGGGTCTAATAGGTTGTTCGTTTCACTTATTTTTACTCCTTTTCAAAATGAGAGGATTACAGTTGGGTTTGTTTAATGTCATTTAGTCAAGACGCTTATAAAATAAGAAATTCTATCAAACGTTACACAAAAGAGTCGGTCGTACAGCATTTATTGACTCGGCTACATACCGTATATTCTGACGAGCCTAAAGCAATGGGCCGACCTTGGGTTGTCTGCTTAATGCTTGAGTGGACCTTAGAGCTAGAACCCATTCAAGGTGCAATTCCAGCGAATCAAAAAGATGTTTGGAATATATTGAACAGAATTTGGGCGCTACAAGGGAAAGCTATAAAATTTTCTGATGAAAATAATGTTGACTTGTCTCTAAGAATGTTTTTACTAACACAACTGAGATTTCAAACGAGCCAACTAGTACACAACTATTTCTTAGTAAGGTTATTCTCAATAATGTGCAGTGAAGGTGCAAGTCGGTCTTTTCGAGATAGCTTTCAAGTTCAGACGGATATTGCTTTGGAAGACTTTTTTGTTTTGTCGGCATTTTTCTTTTCAATATTTTTATCGCATAAAAGGCCAGTTATTAAGTACGAAGAGTTCTTGCCCAAACTCACGCCTGCATATCCAGTAGTCGTGATTAAACAATATCTCAGTTTAGTTGGAGCAAACTTTGAACAGTTACAACAATTGATGAAACGTCGAAGAGAGGAAACTAGAGGCAATGTAGGTCTAAGAGCAGAAGAATATTTTTCTGAACCACTACTGCTTGAGAAACCAATACTCATTCTACCTGAGGGTATATCAACTGCTCATCCATATATCGCAAGTATCGGGTTGAGCGAATTTGTTCTCAGAACACTTAAAAAGGCTGATTCGAGTGGTTTTCGAAATAAATTTACTAAAGAGTTTGAGGAGTATTTAGCATATGTTTTTGATGCATATAATTTTGAGACGACAAGAGAAGATCAATTAAATGAAGTTTACAGAGATAACAAAGTTCAAGGTAAGGTTGTCGACTTCTTACATCAACGAAACGGAACATCGATATTTATTGATGCAAAGGGTGTAGAACCCAACCAAAAAATTCTTGTGACCGACCAAAGCCACATTATTAAGGACAAGTTAAGGGACACTCACCTGAAAGGTATTAAACAAGCGGGTGAATGTGCAGATAAGTTAAATGAGGTTGGTTTTGAAGGTCTTGCTGATTTTGATCACAGATATGCCCTTATAGTGACTCATCAAGATTTCTATCTTGGTAACGGTGTTAAACTTGCCTCTTATTTAGGGGATGATTATAGACAAAGGATAGATGAAGCCGTTGCTGGTAAGATACCTCTTAAAAACGTCCACTTCTGTTGTGTTGGTGATCTCGAAGGAATACTTGCGCTATGTAATGAGATAGGAACTGAAATAAGTGAGTTTTTGGATTTCTGTGCCTCAGAAGAAGAAGATCCAGCAACTGCAAAATT
This sequence comes from uncultured Marinomonas sp., assembly GCA_938009755.1. Classification (GTDB taxonomy): domain Bacteria; phylum Pseudomonadota; class Gammaproteobacteria; order Pseudomonadales; family Marinomonadaceae; genus Marinomonas. The sequence continues at coordinate 31,826 of CALLIL010000045.1, read as the reverse complement.
CGAAATGCGTCAGCACATTCAAGCATTTTCTGGGAATCTATCATCGGATAAAAGATCTCCTATCGGCAACGATAGACTTGTGAAAAATTATCAGTATTTAACTTCTGAACTAGCTGATAAAATGACGAAGTCTAGGCAGTATTGGAACAAAGGCTTAGTGAAAGCTCCTGAGTTTCTACAGCAGCTTCGTTTTATTAAAGAGCTAGTTTAGATATCTTCGAGAATTAAATAGCTTTAAGATATGATCCATATATTACTACCAAGCTGTTCTTATTTAATTTTACTCGTAATAAAATTACTCTATGAAAAATATAAGAGAATTTGAAATCGTGAAATTTTGTCACCTTATGGTTTAATATTTTGTCTCTTTATGGTGCAAAAAATAGTGTAACTCATTGATTATTCATTAGTCAATTTGTCACATTATGCTTCAATCAACAATATCCTTCGTAAATATTCTCATTTCAAGCGACTTCATATTTCATTGCTCTATGCTGAAAAAATTCACTGCTGTAGTGTTTATGTTTCTAGTTATCTCTTGATCGTTAAATAATTTTTTTATTAAGTTTTATGTTGTTGCTTCGATGGCAATGGGCATAAAAAAAACCGAAAATGAATGCGCTTCACTTCCGGTTTTTTTAAAAGGTGATTAGCGGTTGTATCTAGGCTATTTTTTGATTCACGCTTGCTAGTAAAGCTTGAATAGAAGCAGATACGATATCGTTATCTATTGCGACGCCATTAAAACGATCGCCATTGATATTGACTTGAACATACGCAATCGCTTGCGAGTCGCTACCAACCGTTAATGCATGCTCCTGATATTGAATAATGTCGATACGCATATCAAAGTGTTTACCCAATGCTTCACTGAACGCAGATAAGGCGCCATTGCCGTTACCGCTGATATTGATGCTTTCATTGGTGCTAATAAGTTCAGCATTGACTGTATCAACGTCATTTTTAGATAGGTCATATTTGCCTAATTTAAAAGGTGAGTCTCCTGTCATGAAGCTTTGTTCAAATAGTGACTTCATGGATTCGGCGTTAACAACACCGCCGTCTTGTTCTGCAAATTGTTGCACCATTGGGCTGAATTCGACTTGTAGCCAACGAGGTAATGCCAAGCCATATTCTTGCTCAAGAGTGTAAGCAACGCCGCCTTTGCCAGATTGGCTGTTAACACGGATCACTTCTTGGTAGCTGCGGCCTACATCGCGAGGGTCAATAGGTAAATAGGCTACGTCCCAAGGCTTGTCATCAGTTTGGTTGGCCAAACATTTCTTTATAGCGTCTTGATGTGAGCCTGAGAAAGCCGTAAAGACCAATTCACCAGCGTAAGCATGACGAGGGTGAACAGGCAGTAATGTACAGGCTTGTACTACGCTGATGATACGATCCATATCACCTAATGCCAATTCAGGGTCGATGCCTTGACTGTACATGTTCATGGCCATAGTAACGACATCCATATTGCCTGTACGTTCACCATTTCCTAGCAAGGTGCCTTCAATGCGATCTGCGCCAGCCATTAAGCCAAGTTCTGCGGCCGCAACACCACAGCCTCGGTCGTTGTGTGTATGCAAGCTGATAACCATGCTATCGCGTTGTGTCACTTTGCGGCAAAAATATTCAATTTGGTCAGCAAAGCGATTTGGTGTAGACACTTCTACGGTTGCAGGTAAGTTAATGATGATTTTATTGTCTGGTGTTGGCTGCCAAACGTCAGCTACCGCATCAACCACTTCAACAGCGTAATCGATTTCTGTGCCAGTGAAGCTTTCAGGAGAGTATTGGAAAACCCACTCTGTTTCTGGGTGTTTTGCTGCGAGGTCTTTAACGCATTGAGCGCCTTTGACCGCGATGTCTTTAACGCCATCTTTGTCTAGACGAAAAACTTGTTCACGTTGTGTTTTTGACGTTGAATTATAAACGTGAACGATTGCTTTTTTAGCGCCTTTCAACGATTCATAGGTGCGAGCGATTAGTTCAGGGCGAGCTTGCGTCAATACTTGGATGTAAACATCATCAGGTACTTGGTCTTCTTCTATCAACCAGCGAACAAAATCAAAATCTAATTGTGATGCGGCAGGGAAGCCCACTTCAATTTCTTTAAAACCTACATCAACCAATAGGGCAAAAAATTGTTTCTTTTGTTCAACCGTCATTGGTTCAACTAAGGCTTGGTTTCCATCGCGTAAATCCACGCTAGACCAAATTGGCGCTTTTGTTATTTCTTGATCTGGCCAAGTGCGATTTTCAATAGCGATGGATTTAAAAGGGGTGTATTTCTTATGGTTAAAAGCCGTGTTGTTGGAAGATGTCATGGTCTTGCCCTTCATTGTGTGTTGAGCCGATAAGCTCAGATTTACGTTTTATGCACTCTGTATCTTTCTTGGTATCAATATGAGTGCTTTGTTGTGTGTCTATGATAACGAACTTTATTGGGTAAAAGATTGCGTTTTTTATAGAAATTTCAATCTGTATGGCATTATATTGCGTATTAATTTGATTTTTTAATGATATGGAGCTGTGGTAATGGGATTGGATAAAATTGATTTGAGTATTTTGGCTGAATTGCAGCAAGATTCTAGCTTGACGAATCAGGACTTGGCAGATCGTGTAGGGCTGTCAGCCTCTCCTTGCCTGCGCCGTGTTAAAGCGCTTGAAGAAAGTGGCATTATTGATCGTAAAGTGACTTTGTTAAAAAAATCGAGCCTTGGTCTAAAGCTGACGGCTTTTCTTCAAATAAGTATGGATCGTCACACGCCTGATCGATTCAGTGTTTTTGAGGAGGAAGTCCATAACTTTCCAGAAGTGAGAAGTTGTAATCTGGTAACGGGGCAAAATTGTGATTATTTATTGGAAGTCGTTGTAGAAGATATGGAAAAGTACCATGACTTTTTATTGGGTCAGCTTACTCGAATTCCAGGTGTGACAGGTGTGCAGTCAAGTTTCTTACTGCGCAGTGTGAAAGACAGTACGGCATTGCCTCTGGAGCATTTAAGATAACGATTATGTTATAGTATAACTTGATGTTGTTTTCTTGAAATTTGACCCAATAGATAGATTTCAAATATAACCGTATATATTTTCGCAATAGATACAATGTAAAACACCTTGGTAAAGAGAAGTGTATGAGTGACTTAACAATAAAGCGTCGAGTAACTATCCCTGTAAGAGCGGGCGGCGTGATGGCGGATTTTATCTCTTTCAATGGTGATGATTCTGGTAAAGAACATATTGGTATTTCTTTTGAAGGAAAAGTGCCTGAGAGCAAAGAAGAGGCCTCTATTCCATTGGTGCGACTTCATTCGGAGTGCTTAACAGGTGACGTGTTTGGCTCTGGGCGTTGTGATTGTGGAGAGCAGCTTAATGAAGCCATAGACAGAATTGATGAAGAGGGTGGTTATATTCTGTATCTTCGTCAGGAAGGACGAGGTATTGGTTTGTATGCAAAACTGGATGCGTACGCTCTACAGGATCAGGGTTATGACACTTACCAAGCGAATGAAATGCTGCATTTACCTCAAGACGATCGAGATTTTGGTATTGCGGCTGATATGTTAAAAGCGTTAGGTGTTACTAGTATAAGGCTATTGACGAATAACCCTGATAAGGCGCAGCAATTAAAAGAGCATGGTATCGACATCGAAGAAGTTGTACCAACAAAAGTGCACGTTCATAAATACAATCGACAATATTTGGAAACAAAAGCGAAGAGTAAATTTCATACTTTAAAATTCGACTATATAAAAGAATAGGCGTCATGCTTTCGAGTTGAGATAAGGCGTTTAAAACTAAAAAGGCACTTAGTAAAGTGCCTTTTTTAATGGTAAAAAACCGTTGGCTAAAGTTTAAACCACTACTTTTTAGAAGTCGGCTTCTTTACTTTGGAAGACGTGGCTTTCTTGTCTGCAGGCTTTTTCTTTTTTCCTTTTTTGGTGCTTGGTGAGCGGGCTTTTGTTTTTGCTTCTAAGCCTTCGATACGTCCAAACTTGATATTCGCTTGCATGAACCTTTGAATTTTTTCGATCATTGGCAAGTCATTAATATCAATTAACGAAATGCATTCCCCAGGCGCGCCTTCACGAGAGGCACGGCCTGCGCGGTGAATGTAAGAATCAGCCTTACGAGGCAGGCGCAAATTGATAACGGTGTTTATCTCAGGTAAGTCGATACCGCGAGATGCTACGTCGGTTGCGACGAGAACTTGAAGGCGTCCACGCTTCATTTGCTTCATGTGCTCACTGCGATCGCCTTGTTTCATGTCACCGTGTAAACCGTCACACATCAGTCCCATTTTGCGAATGCGTTGAACCCAAACATCAACATGTTCACGGTTTGATACGAATAAAACAGCCTGCTGAACGCGTTCTTGAGTAAGGAGGTGTTTTAGAATTGCTTCTTTATGTTCGTCACTGTCGACACGATAAGCGACTTGGCGAATTTGACTTGGAACGGTTCTAGAGGATTCTCCCAAGCGTATTTGTTGAGTGTCATCCTTTAATAAAGCGCTGGCAAAACGTCCCATTTTTTCGCCTTCCAATGTCGCAGAAAACATAAGGGTTTGATGCTCAGGAAGTTCTTTTGAAATTTGGTTAATAGCGTTTACAAAACCCATGTCTAGCATTCTGTCTGCTTCGTCAATCACAAAGTAAGACACATCACTTAAATCAAGCCATTGTTTGTCGTCTAGTTCGACCAGGCGACCGGGTGTGGCGACAAGAATGTCGCAAGGCTCGCTTAATTGTTGTTGCTGCATGCCGTAAGGTGTGCCGCCAATAATAAGCTGAGAAAGGATTCTCGTATGTTGAGTTAGCTGCTCAACAACGTTCAAAATTTGACGAGCTAGCTCTCGGCTAGGCGCAAGAATCAGGACTTTCGGCGCTGTGGTGGATTGCTCATCACGATCAAGAATATGTTGAATCGCTGGTGCGCAAAAGGCGATGGTTTTGCCTGTTCCTGTTGGGGCTGTCGCTAGAAGGTCAGAACCATCTAGGGCAATCGGAATGGCTTGTTCTTGTATTTCTGTTGGCTTTTCAAAGCCTAGGTCGCTGATTGCGCCTTCAATAGTAAAATCCAAATCTAGTTCAGCAAATGACATGTATATTCTCTGTAGCGGAGTAACTGGTAAACCCTGATTGAGCGTCGACCTTCAAATTTTTGCCATGATACCTTGTTTTGATGGTTTACGACATTGAAAGTGCAGCTGTTCTTAATAAAAGAAATCTCTTATATAAAGGTGTTATTAGGACGTTGATTTTTATTTGTATGAGTAATTGGTAATGTTCTTTGAAATTCGGTTAGTATTACTGATCAATAAAAAGAAAAAATGGTGAGTAAAAGTGAATAATACAGTTGTAAAAACAAGTGGTTTTATTGGTTCTCTATTAATTAGCGGTGCTGCAATCGCGGCAGGGAATTACGCTGAGCCAGTAAAATACAGTCAATACCAAGCCGTGTTGTCTGAATCTAAGTTACAAGTTTCGGACCCTAACGGTAAATCTGGAAATAAAAGTGAATTTGCAACCAACAGCGACTTCAATGGCGTGGTAAGCGAGCATTTTTATGTTGACCCAAATACTGAAAATTTGGTTTTTAGTATGAAAGGTCACAAAAATCGCAGCGAAGTACGTGTTTTGGATAATTTTGATACTTCTCTACCAAACACATTTTATCATTTAACAGCCGACCTTAAGCCAATTGACCCTAAAGGTTCCCTAAAAGACAGTGATGCAAAAAATGATGCCATGACTTTCTTGCAAGTGCACAACAGTGGTAACGGAGAAAGTAAGCGCGGGACAAGTGGAGAAGGGTACATTCCTCATCCATTAATGCGCGTTGTTTATGAAGCTGAGCGAAGTGGTAAAAAAGACCATTTCTGGGCCATTATTAAGAATAATGCCGTGAATTGCGGTTCAAAAAGTGGCAACAAAGGTAAACCAGAGTGTAAAAATGCTTACATTAAATTGGATTTAGGGCCAGTTGATCTACAGTCAATGACGCATTTTGATATCGCCGTGGGCAATTCTAAAATGGTGATTAAAGTAAATGGTGAGACTAAGGTCGATCACGATATTACTTACTGGAAGCACTTACACAGTTACTTCAAAGCCGGTGTGTATAATCAATTTAAAAACGGCACAAGTGAAGTTCATTTTAGCTCTTTAGATTATAAAATAGACAGCAAGTAGTGTTCGAGCCCAATGCTCTTAGCGTTTAAATAGAACATATAAAGCCAGCCGAGAGGTTGGCTTTTTTGTGCCTAATTCGCACCTTTATTTGCTTTCCTCTAGAATAGACAGAATACCAATAACAAGAAACGATATTATGTTGTTATCAGATGAGTTAGTTACAACCCAAACAATGAATTGGGTGAAGGATTTTATTGTAAATCTTGATGTGTGCCCGTTTGCCAAACGTGAAGTAGACAGAGAGTCTGTTCGTTTGGTTGTTTTGCGCTCGAAAAAAACAGATGTCGCATTAGAGGAGTTAATGTCTGAAATCCAATGGTTAGATGAGCAGCCAGATACGGAAACCACTTTATTGGTATTTCCGACATTGTTTAAGGACTTTCATCGTTATCTGGATTTTGTTGAGATGGCTGAAAACCTCATGTTCGATCAAGGATGTGAAGGTGTTTATCAGTTGGCTACTTTTCACCCGAATTACTGTTTCTCCGGTGCTGAGCCTGAAGATGTATCAAATTATACCAATCGTTCACCTTATCCTATGTTGCACATATTGAGAGAAGCGAGCATGGACAAAGCCATTGAATTTTACGGTGATACGTCTGTTATTCCGGAGCAAAATATTGAAAAAATGGAAACGTTAGGAAAGGAAAAACTGGACGCTATGTTTACGTCTTGCATGAGTTTGGATAAAGACGAATAAGTCATTCGAAAGTGTTGCTCTTGCGCTTATTGATGAAGTGCGTATAGTGCGAAAAAAATTATTTGCCGGAGAAAGCATGGCTACTCAAATTGGACGCTTAAATACATTAAGAGTCGTAAAAGAAAAAGATTTTGGTGTGTATTTAGACGCTGATGATTTAGGCGAAATTCTATTGCCTAGGCGTTACGTTCCTAAAGATTTGTTTGTCGACGATTTTGTCGAAGTTTTTGTGTATTTAGATTCAGACGATAAGTTGATCGCAACGACCGAGTTTCCTAAAGCTCAAGTTGGTGAGTTTGCAGCATTAACCTCTATTGCAGTGAATCAAGTTGGTGCTTTTTTTGATTGGGGGTTGCCAAAAGATTTGTTGGTGCCATTCAGTCAGCAAAAAAATCGAGTGGAAGAGGGTGAGACGCATTTGCTTTTTATCTACTTGGATAATATTACCAACCGCATTGTAGCCACGACGCGTGTTGATGCCTTGCTTAATCGTGAAGAAGCGCCTTACCGTGTAGGTGATAAGGTGTCTATTATTATTGGTGATAAAACCAATATTGGCTTTAAATGTGTCATTGATAATCGATTTTGGGGAGTATTGTTCTTTGAAGATGCGTTTAGACAGCTTCGAAAAGGTGAAAAAACCACAGGGTTTATCAAGCAAATGCGTGAAGACGGCAAGATAGATTTAAGTCTTCAAGAAGTCGGTTATAAAAAAGTGCGTAATATTCTGGATGACATTTTGGAGTATTTGGACGCTCAAGGTGGAGAGTCACCTTTAACAGATAAAGCGTCACCGGAAGCCATTTATGCGGTTTTTAAGGTGAGTAAAGCAACGTATAAAAAGGCGCTGGGCGCTTTATATAAGGATAAGAAAATTCAGCTTACGAAAGAAAAGGTGACGAAGCTTTAAGTATTGGTTTGATGTGTTTTTTGGATAAAGGAAAAGCTGCTAAGAAATACTTAGCAGCTTTTTTTTGCTTTCTTCCCGCTGTTCTGGGAAAGCGACGCCGTTATAGAGCAGTTGTTGGATCGGCAGCTTTATCGGGCTGTTTTCCAATAAAAAACCAGAGATAAAGTCGTTTTCTGTTTGTCTTTCTAGTCTTAAATCTTCATGCATAGAAGAGCGATTAAGGCGAGTAAGTTGAGCGACGGTATTGACTCGGTTTTTTAGATTTTCGCGTGTGAGGTGCTGGCTTTGTCGAGAATAGCTGAACTTTTTGTGAGAAAAGACACTTTCTAACTCAGACAATGTTGCTTCAACAAGTGGTTTGTACTCTTCATTAAGAATGTCGCCATTGTGAATACTAAAAATGGCCGTAATCGGATTGATAAGTGCGTTAACCGCGAGTTTTTCAATGATTCGTTGATGTATATTTGCAACGGTGAGGTTTTCCAGGGGGAAGCTTTGGGTGGCGTCAGTATCCCGCCATTGTCCAAAGTAAGTGTCGCCTAATCCAGTATGTTTAATGTGGTCAGTATCCACTTTTAAAACACCTTCACTTGTGACGCCGGCCCATAATGTTTGCGTATCAAGTAAAGATTGTTGCAGCTTCTCTTGAGCGCCAATGCCGTTGCATAAACAAGCAATATCCGCATCCGCTGCGACTTTTTCTGCAATCTGTAAAAAAGCCTCTTTTAAATCAAAGGATTTTGTACAAATCATGACTTTGTCATACAGCGCTTCTGATTCTCGTTCTACTAGCTCCTGAGCGGTAAAGCTTTTAATCTTGTATTTTGAAGAGGTGTAGGTTTGATGGCCTTCTTCGTCTGTGAGAGATTCCAGTGTAATCTTCTTCCCTGGATTTTCAGAACGATAGACAAGGTGTACGGTATAACCTAAAGACTTCAGCTTACAGGCCCAAAAAAGGCCGATAGCACCAGCACCAATAACGAGCCAAGGTGTATTCTTCATAATAGGTTTCCATTAGGTATTTTATTTCAATCCCTGCTATTATCGCTCCAAAAATACATGATTGGAAATGCTAAGGAGTAAAAAAATGCCATCATTTGACGTTGTATCTGAGCTGGATTGGCACGAAGTCAGTAATGCCGTGGATCAGGCGAACCGAGAAATTACGACTCGTTATGACTTTAAAGGTGTAAAAGCGAATTATGAGATCAAAGACAAAAGTAGCGTGGTAATGGCAGCAGAAGCGGAACCACAATTGCGTCAAATGTCTGACATCTTAAATCAAAAACTGGTGAATCGAGGCATAGATTTAAAGAGTTTAGAAAAAGAAGAAGTAGAAAAGGGCAATATGCGTGCGTCTCAAGCTGTTCGAATGAAAGAGGGTTTAGATACGGATGAAGCTAAGAAGATCGTAAAAATGATCAAAGAGAGTAAAATAAAAGTCCAAGCGCAAATTCAAGGTGATCAACTTCGTGTTACCGGTAAAAAACGTGATGATTTACAACAGGTAATGGCGTTGTTGCGTGGTGCGGATTTAGCGCAACCTGTTCAGTTTACTAATTTCAGAGACTAAAACGTCAGAAATTAAGTTAAACTTTAAGAAGTTAAATCGTGTCAGAGGGTTATCGAGACCGAACTTGATAACCTTCTTATTGCTTGAGTCGCTCATTTGTCATGAGTTTATTTCCTACAATAATCCATCCTTCACTTTCCAGTTTTTCTCTTTGCCTTGTGTAGGCGTCGGTGTTCTCTGCAAAGCTGATTCGTCGTTGAGAATTGACGACTCTATGCCAAGGTAATTTAGTGTCTTTTGGTAATTTTTTCATCAAGGAGCCAACTTGTCTTGCGTGGCGTGGAAAGCCTGCTAATTTGGCCAGCTCGCCATAGGCAATGCATTCTCCTTTCTGAACGCTACTCAAAATGAAAAATACTTGAGATTTAAAATGATCCATCGCTTGATTAGTCACAGTTTTGCCCATAGATAGAAGTTATGAAACGAATTCAAGAATGAAAAGAAGGTAACCATGAGATTTGCTCTTTTACTCTTTATCCTAGTACCTATTGTTGAAATGACTGTCTTGATAAAAGTAGGTAGTCAGTTAGGTGTGTTGTCAACGATAGGTTTAGTGTTCCTGACGGCTATTGTAGGCGTTAGTTTAATTCGCAAGCAAGGGCTGGAGACGTCTTTGAAAGCGCAAGAAAAAATGCGTCGAGGTGAATTGCCAGCTTCAGAAGTGGCTGAAGGTGTCATGTTGATGTTCGCTGGATTGTGTCTGCTTATTCCTGGCTTTGTAACGGATGCGCTAGGGGCGTTGTTATTGATTTCACCGTTAAGAAAGCTTTTGGCCGCAGGGCTAATTGTGAAATTCATCAGCTCTATTATGGCGCGCGGTAGTCAATGGCGCACAGGTTCTCAATATGATGCTTCTCAGCAGGAAGGCGATATCATAGAAGGAGAATATATTAATGAAGATAATGATTTAATTGATAAAAAATAATTTTTTTAGCAGGGTTGAAATACAGGTGTAGTAACCGTATATAAAACCTCGTTAGAGATTCTCACCCTTTGTGTCGAGAATAAGTCCTGCCAGGGGCGTCCTGGTATTGTTTTAATTGGAGAAAATGATTAATGAATATTCGTCCTTTGCACGATCGTGTTGTTGTTCGCCGTAAAGAAGAAGAGACAACAACAGCATCCGGTATCATCCTGTCTGGATCTGCTGCAGAAAAACCGACTCAAGGTGAAGTTTTGGCTGTGGGCACTGGTCGTATTCAATCTAATGGTGACGTACAAGCGTTGGCTGTTAGTGTTGGTGATACTGTATTGTTTGGTCAGTACTCAGGTCAAACAGTGAAACTTAATGGTGAAGAGCTGTTAATTATGAAAGAAGACGAAATCTACGGTGTTGTAGAAGCCTAATCGTTGTTCATATTTATCATTCATTTTTACAGTTCATATTCAATTTGTAACATTTAAAACAGTTAAAGGTAGAACAGAATGTCAGCTAAAGAAGTTAAGTTCGGAGACAGTGCACGTCAGCAAATGTTAAAAGGCGTAAACGTCCTTGCCGATGCCGTTAAAGTAACATTAGGACCAAAGGGCCGTAATGTTGTTATCGAAAAATCTTTTGGTTCACCGTTAGTGACGAAAGATGGTGTAACCGTAGCCAAAGAAATCGAATTGGAAAATAAATTCGAAAACATGGGCGCACAAATGGTGAAAGAAGTTGCATCGCAAGCAAACGATGTGGCGGGTGATGGTACAACAACCGCGACGGTATTGGCTCAAGCGCTTGTTACAGAGGGCTTGAAGTCTGTTGCTGCGGGTCGTAATCCAATGGATCTGAAACGTGGAATCGATAAAGCGGCGGCTGCAGTAGTAAAAGAAATCGCGGCGTTGTCTACGCCATGTGCTGACACGAAAGCGGTTGAGCAGGTTGGTACTATTTCTGCTAATTCAGATGAATCTGTCGGTAAAATCATTGCTGAAGCAATGGAGCGTGTTGGTAAAGAAGGTGTTATTACTGTTGAAGAAGGTTCAGGTTTTGAAGATGAGCTGGCAGTGGTTGAAGGTATGCAATTTGATCGCGGTTACTTGTCTCCTTACTTTATCAATAACCAAGAAACAATGAGTGCTGAGCTAGAAAACCCATTCATCCTTATGGTTGATAAGAAGATTTCTAACATCCGTGACTTATTGCCAATTTTGGAAGGCGTTGCTAAAGCGTCTCGCCCATTATTGATTATTGCTGAAGATGTGGAAGGCGAAGCTTTGGCAACATTGGTTGTTAATACTATGCGCGGTATCGTAAAAGTTGCTGCAGTGAAGGCGCCAGGTTTTGGTGATCGTCGTAAAGCAATGCTTGAAGATATTGCCATCTTGACTGGCGGTATCGTTATTTCTGAAGAAGTTGGCCTAGCACTAGACACAGCGACTTTGGAGCAGCTAGGTACAGCAAAACGCGTTACTTTGACAAAAGAAAGTACAACTATTGTTGATGGTGCGGGTGTTGAAGCAAACATTAATGGTCGAGTTGAGCAAATTCGTGCAGAAATCGCGAACTCTTCTTCCTCTTACGACATCGAGAAACTTCAAGAGCGTGTAGCAAAACTTGCTGGTGGTGTTGCGGTAATCAAAATTGGCGCGGCGACTGAAGTGGCAATGAAAGAGAAAAAAGCTCGTGTAGACGACGCGCTTCATGCAACTCGCGCAGCGGTTGAAGAAGGTGTTGTTGCTGGTGGCGGTGTTGCCTTGGTTCGCGCTTTAACGAAAGTGGTGGGTCTTGAAGGTGATAATGAAGACCAGAATGTGGGTATCGCTTTGGCTTTACGTGCGATGGAAGCTCCAATGCGCCAAATCGTGACAAACGCAGGCGACGAAGCTTCTGTTGTTGTTGATAAAGTGAAGCAGGGTGAAAATAACTACGGTTACAACGCAGCCACTGGTGTGTATGGCGATATGTTGGAAATGGGTATTCTTGACCCAGCAAAAGTAACTCGTTCCGCGCTTCAAGCGGCGGCATCGGTTGCTGGTCTTATGATCACGACAGAAGCTATGATCGCTGAATTACCAAAAGAAGATGCTCCAATGCCAGATATGGGTGGCATGGGCGGAATGGGTGGTATGGGCGGAATGATGTAATCATCGCCCCCACGCATTAAGCTCTAAATAAAAAGCCGCTAACGATTTTTCGTTAGCGGCTTTTTTATGTCTTTTGTATTTTTAATATGCTCCGAGTGTTTAGTTCTCAGAGATGTCGCCTTTGTACATTTTGCTTGTATCGGCGGGGATTCGTGTGTTGTTGAAGGCTTGTGTTGTGCCTTTGATGTTGCTTCTCACAACCCAGTGATCAAGCGATTTCTTTTTGGTTGATTCAGAAGATTTAGGCTTGCCTTTCGAGCCTAGTGCTAAGGTCATAGTGATGGATATGGTGCCATTACTGTAATATTCATCGTTAAAAATCAACACGTTGTCATGAATACTGTTATGGAATCCCCAGCCTTCTGATTTTGTGTTTACTTCGAAGGCGTTTTCAAAGTATTTGTTATTGTTTTGGTCTCCTTTGATATAGGCGGCTTCTGCATGATTGCCTTTGAAATCTATATAACTTAAGCCGCCATTTAAGATATCAATCATGCCAGCTGCATTAAAAGTGTTGCCAATGATATAGGCATAAGATGAACCTTCCTTGATATCAATGTGTTCAGCAGTCACGTTTGGCCCAATTGTGTTGTTGATGATCTGAGCGTAATCCACTTTTGGGTTGTATTCAGAAGAGCTGCGACCACCAGGCCATTTTGTGTAATCAGAACCAATGTAAATGCCTTCGCCATATTTTGCGTTGTAAAGGCCTGTATCATGAATGTATGAGTTTTTCACAATGTTATATTCACTGCCGTCTCTAAGGTGAATGCCAGCTTGCCCTACATTGTAAGCCTCTACACTATCTATCGTTACGTAATCGGCATTGTCTACCGTGATTCCACCTCGCGCATTTGTTACCTTAATATGTTGTAGGTAAATATAAGCAATACCTTTCTCGTCACCGTCAATCGCAAATGCCGTTTTGTTATTGTAATCGCCGCCATCAAGAATTGGCATGTTTGAAGCGTCTTCACCTGTTACCCAAATAGGTTTGTTCTTTGAGCCGCTTTTTTTTAGTTTGAATTTGCCAGGGTAGGTACCGGGAGCGATTACGATTTTGTCGCCAGGGGCGGCTTTTGATAGGGCTTTTGAAAGTTCTTTGCTGTTAGTAACCTTAACAATATTCCATGATACGCTGTTCAAATCTAACGTCATTTCATCGCCAGTCAAAGTGTAATTTGCAGCATAACCTGTTGTTGATTCAATGCCTTCAGAAACCTCGGCCATTATGGTGGTGGAGTATGTAAATGCAGAAAGTAATGATAGCGTCACTAGTGAGTGTTTGAATGTCATGTTTTTTTCCTTGTTATTGATAAGTGCTTAACGTGGTTTTTTCTTAAATTTTAGGTGAAAAGCGGTTTGCTTTAGATCAAGAAACTGAAGACTCTTTCAAGATGCAAGATAAGCAACCCCGAGCATAATTTACTTTACGAGATATTGGTAGTGACAGAGCTCAGTCGTTTCTGAAGTAAGGGGCGAGTTAAATTTGTTGGTTGTAAGTGTAACTGGTTGTTTTTTTCAAAGAATGATTTTCGTTAATAATGTGAGCTGTATAAAAATGTTCAAAGCAAACAATTTATTAGGTGTGATTTTTGGGGCCTAAAGATTTTGTTTGTTATGCCGTTAATTTATTTATCGTAAGGTTTTTGTACGGATTTTATGTGTTCGAATATGCTATCTGCTATTCTCTTATTATTAAGTACAAACCATTGATTCTAAAGCTATTGATAAATATTCACCTGTGTAAGATACTTGTAAGATATTTGTATCCAATTTTTGTATGTAAAGGGATAATTATGCTCAGAAAAACCCTCATTAGTCTCGCAGTGTCAGGTGCGCTTTTTGCGTCCAGTAGCTATGCATTGGAGCTGGGTGAGTTAACCTCGCAATCAAATTTGGATGAACCTTATCGTGGTAAAATAGAGCTTTCAGATGCTGGTGTTCTAACCACTGACGATATTCTGGTTCGTATCGGAAGTGAGAGTGAATTTCGCCAAGCTGGATTTCCTCCTACCCGAGTACTTTCCCAATTAACCTTTGATGTTATTAGAGAAAATGGTGATCTGATCGTCGCTGTTTCTTCGGATGAACCGTTAGAGGTTGATGAACTTCACTTTATTTTGGCAGCGCGCTGGCCGAGTGGACAAGTTGTACGAGAGTATCAAACTCCTATCAATCAATCTGCTCTTGTTGAAAAAGCTCAAGAAGAAGTGGTGCAAGTTGCCCCTGTTGTTGCCAATGCTGTACCTGAGGCTGACCTTGCGCCTGCTCGAGTGTCTTCCGCTGTACCGCTTGATGCGAATGGCGAGGGGCTAGATAAAGCAACAGCTGCTGTTAACTCCGCTGGATCAGAGAATCAAATTAATGTTGCCAGAGGGAATACCCTTTGGTCTATTGCTGATCGTAACCGTACTGGTAATCAATTGACCATCTATCAAACAATGATGGCGATTCAAGCATTAAATAAAAACGCGTTTTACTCTGATAACATCAACTTGTTAAAAGAGGGCGCCATTTTACGTTTGCCGACTGAAGATCAAGTTGCCTTGTTTAATCAATCGACCTCTGTAGAAGAGTTTAAGCGCCAGCATGATGCATGGATGGCTTTAAAAGGTAATCAGAGTAATGCCGCTGTAGAACAAGCTCAGTTGAATACTCAAGCCGAGTCTAAAGCCGCCTCAAATGAAACAGAGTCTGCCTCTGATAAATTAACGTTGTCTTCTGGTCAGAGCTTATTACCTGAAGGAAGCGCGAGCTCTAATACTGGCGATAATAATTCTGCCGCTCTGCAGGCACTACAAGCAGAATTGTCTGCGTCTCAAGAAATGCTAGACAAGGAACGTCGTGAAAAAACGGAAATGTCTGAGCAATTGGGTGAGTTAAATGAGCAGCTTGAAACACTTGAGACGCTTATCGGTCTAAAAGATAAGCAAATGGCTGAGTTAATGCAGCAGTTTGCCAACGCTCAACAAGCCCTTCAAGAGCAAAAGAATACAGTAGATCAATTACTAGAAGCAGATCAAATTAGACGTGAGAAAGAGTTAGCAGAAGAGAACTCTCTCATGAACCAAATTTTTGGTAATCCTATTGTTGTTTCAATGGGAGCTGTTGTTTTACTTCTTCTTGGTTTCTTAATTGGCTTGGTTATGCGCCGTTCTGGAAAAAAAGGAGAGGAACTGTCCTCAAAAAAGGATGAATTTGATCTTTCGCCTACAATGTCAGCTGTTCCTGTGGCTGCCTCCGCTGATGAAGAGATCGATGATGACGATGACTTCTTATCGCTTCGTTCAGAGTCCGCTGTATCTGAACCAAAGCCAGAGTTTAAGGAGGAGGATCCTTTCGCTTTTGATTTTGACTCTGAGTCTGAAGACGACATTGATGACGATTTTGATTCTTTTGATGAAGATATTGCAGCGTTTGATGAGCCTATTGCCGAAGAAGAAACAGATTTCTCCGAAGACCCTGAGGCTGAATTAGAAAGTGCTTATGAGGATGATGGTCAAGTAGAGACAGATGATGAAGTCTTTGCTTCATTCGATCAAACGGATGATATGCCTGACCCTGTTGTAGAGATTGAAGACGAAGAATTTGATGAAGCCGATGTACCTACAGTGGCACCAGAAAACGTCGAAGAAGATATTGCTGAAGTTGATGTGGTAGAGGAAGTAGAACCAGAAGCTCAATTGGAAGAAGCCTTAGAAGAAGAGGTTGAGCCTGAAGCGTCTGAAATGGATATTCCTGAAGAGGCAGAAACAATAGATGATCAAATTGACAGTGACGAAGAATCGTTTGTTGCAAATCTGTTAGAAGACACAGAACAAGAAGATGTTGATGAATCTGCTATCTTCAATAATGTGCCAAATGACGCATTGGAAAGCACTATAGAAGAAACGTTAGCGGAAGCGCAAGACAATGAAGAAGAGTTGGATATTCCTTCTTTTGGTGAGGCTGAAGCGGCGGGAGATGAAGAAGAAAGTGATGAAGAAGAGGAATTTGACTTCTTTGATGCCAGCGGTGACGAAATGGCCACTAAATTGGATCTTGCCAGAGCGTACATGGACATGGGGGATGAAGAAGGGGCTCGTATCATTTTAGAAGATGTTCTGGAAGCAGGGAATGAGGAACAAATTTCCGAAGCTCAGAAAATGATGGAGCGAATGTTCCCAGGTGAATAATAAAGTAGTACTGGTTGTTGAATATAACGGCTCTGCATATAAGGGCTGGCAAGCACAAAAGTTTGGTGTTCCAAGTGTTCAAGAAAATTTAGAAAAAGCATTGGCTGTGATCACAAATCACCCTGTTAAGGTGATTTGTGCTGGCCGTACAGATTCTGGTGTTCATGCTAGTGCGCAAGTGGTTCATTTTGAAACCGACGTTGAGCGTAGTGAGAGAGCATGGACATTAGGCGTTAATACTTACCTTCCTTCTGATATATCTGTTGTTGCTGCTCGCAGTGTCTCTGAAGATTTCCATGCGCGCTTTAGCGCGGTTAGTCGACGTTACAGATATGTTATCTACTCCTCTGCGTTACGCCCAGCCATATTGGCACAGGGAGTGACATGGACATACAAACCTTTAAATGTTGAATCTATGAAAGAGGCGGCCAAAGTTTTTCTTGGCACGCATGATTTTACATCTTTTCGAGCGGTTGGCTGTCAGGCGAATACACCGACTAGAACCATTCTAAATTTTAATGTGCAGCAACTAGGGCATTACATTGTTCTTGATATAAGGGCGAATGCTTTTTTGCATCATATGATTCGTAACTTTGCGGGTGTGTTAATGACCATTGGCGCAGGAGAGAAGCCAATTGCTTGGTCAAAAGAGGTTTTGGAGGCGAAAGATCGTTGTAAAGGTGGTATAACTGCACCGCCAGACGGTTTGTATTTTGTGGATGCGCAATACCCCAAAGAATTTAATGTGCCAGTGACCAAGCTTGGCCCTCATTTTTTACCTTATGTAGAAGAGCATTTAGATGACTTGTCGAGTTAAAATTTGCGGCATTACTAATATTAGTGATGCTTTGATGGCCTGTCGTCATGGTGCAGACGCTCTGGGTTTTGTTTTTTATAAAAAAAGCCCAAGGTATGTTTCTCCTGAAATTGCCAATGAAATCGTGGCTCAACTGCCTCCGTTTGTGACGCCAGTTGCCTTATTCGTGAATGAAGATTTCGAGGTGATTCAGTCTATTATTAGTGAAAACTCTCGTTGGATAATTCAATTTCATGGTGATGAAACGGAATCTGAATGCGTGCGCTATGAACGTGATTACATGAAAGCACTGAGAGTAAAGAAAGAAGAAGATGTGGCGGTATTAGTCGATCAGTTTCCGACAGCCAGTGCAATATTGCTTGATGCATATAAAGCAGGCGTGCCAGGCGGTACGGGGGAAGTATTTGATTGGTCATTGATTCCGCCAGGATTATCTAAGCCTGTTGTCTTGGCTGGTGGACTCACCGCAGACAATGTTAAAGAAGCAATAGAACGCGTTTCACCTTATGCTGTTGATGTAAGTGGTGGCGTAGAATTGTCCAAAGGCATTAAACATGAATCCAAAGTTCAAGAATTTATTAGTGGAGCAAAAAGTGGACAGTAAAGACATCGATTTAAATTTACCCGACTCACATGGTCGTTTTGGCTCTTATGGCGGTGTATTCGTCTCTGAAACCCTAATGTCTGCTTTAGATGATCTTACAAAAATGTACGAGGCATTGTCTAAAGACAGCGATTTTCAGGCCGCGTTTGATAAAGATTTAGCACATTATGTTGGTCGCCCATCGCCACTGTATTTTGCGGAGCGCTTAACTGAAAAAGCCGGCGGTGCGAAAATTTACCTAAAGCGTGAAGATTTGAACCATACTGGTGCCCATAAAATCAACAATACAATTGGCCAAGCTTTATTGGCTAAACATATGGGCAAGCCAAATATTATTGCCGAAACTGGCGCAGGTCAGCATGGCGTTGCTTCTGCAACAGTCGCTGCTCGTTTAGGGTTGAAGTGTAAGGTTTTTATGGGGGCGGAAGATATTCGTCGTCAATCTCTTAATGTATACCGAATGAAGCTACTCGGTGCAGAGGTTGTGTCTGTTGAATCTGGTACCAAAACATTAAAAGATGCATTGAATGAAGCTATGCGTTATTGGGTAGGTAATGTAGACGATACTTTTTACATTATTGGCACGGCTGCTGGTCCGCACCCATATCCTAAGTTAGTGCGTGATTTCCAAGCGGTAATTGGGCGTGAAACTAAGGTGCAATGCATGGAGCAAGAAGGGCGATTGCCTGATGCTGTTGTGGCTTGCGTGGGCGGCGGTTCTAATGCAATTGGTATGTTTCATCCGTTTATTGCGGATGAGAGCGTTGCTATGTATGGCGTGGAAGCCGGTGGTGATGGCATTGAAACTGGACGTCACGCAGCGCCTCTAACGGCTGGTCGCCCAGGTGTATTACACGGTAACCGAACTTATGTTATGGCTGACGATGATGGACAAATCATTGGCACTCATTCTATATCTGCAGGTTTGGATTATCCTGGCGTTGGCCCAGAGCACGCTTGGTTGAAAGATATTGGTCGTGCAAATTATGTGGCGATTAATGACGATGAAGCAATGAATGGCTTTCGTGATTTGACGCGTTTAGAAGGTATTATGCCCGCGTTGGAGTCTAGTCATGCGGTGGCTTATGGTATGAAGTTGGCTGCGACGATGGAGAAAGATCAAATTGTTGTCGTTAATCTTTCTGGTCGAGGTGATAAAGATATTCTGACGGTTGCAGAATTAGATGGGATAGAAGTATGAGTCGCATAAAACAATGTTTTCAAAATCTAGAAAAATCTGGTAAAAAGGCGCTCATTCCATATATTACGGCGGGTGATCCTTCACCTGAGCATACTGTTACTATGATGAATGCGCTGGTTGCTGCTGGTGCAGATGTGATTGAAATTGGTATGCCGTTTTCGGATCCAATGGCTGATGGCCCAGTGATTCAATTGGCTTGTGAAAGAAGTTTGGCAGCAGGCACTAGCGTGAAAAAAGTGCTGGAAATTATTGCTGAATTTCGACGTCAAGACAAAGAAACCCCTGTCGTTTTAATGGGCTATTTAAACCCGATTGAATTTTTTGGTTATCAAGCCTTTTCGGATGCCGCTAAAGCGGCGGGCGTGGACGGTATTTTATTGGTTGATCTGGCTCCTGAAGAGGCCACAGATGTAGTAGAATACTTTCGACAAAATGAAATTGATCTTATTTATTTATTGTCTCCGACCACAACACCGGCTCGGGCGAAGAAAATATGTGATTTAGCGTCAGGTTATGTTTATTACGTCTCAGTAAAAGGCGTAACAGGCTCGGCAGAGTTGGATGTGGACAGTGTCAAAAAACATGTCGATTCACTTCGCACAATCACAGATTTACCGATTGGTGTTGGTTTTGGTATTCGCGATGCAAAAACAGCGGCCGCGGTAAGTCAATGCGCTGATGGCGTGATTGTGGGCAGTGTTTTAGTAAACGCTATTGCAGAAAATAAAGATCAGAAAAAAGAAATTATAGCTGACGCTTTAGGTGCTATTTTAGCGCCAATGCGTAGTAAAATGGACGCGTAAGCGGCAGCAAACAAGTAATGTGGAGAACGAAATGAGTAGTTGGTTAGATAAATTTGTACCGTCAATTGTACGCAGTGAATCTAAGCGTGGAACATCTGGCTCTGTTCCTGAAGGGCTTTGGAAAAAATGTCCTAAATGTGAAAGTGTTTTATATCGCCCAGAATTAGAAAAAAACTTAGACGTTTGTCCTAAGTGTGAACATCATTTACGAGTAAATGCTCGTCGTCGTTTGGATATTTTCTTAGATAAAGAAGGTCGTTACGAGATTGCTGCCGATCTCGAGCCAGAAGACAAATTAAAATTTAAAGATTCAAAGCGTTACAAAGACCGCCTTATCGATGCTCAAAAGAAAACCGGTGAGAAAGACGCTCTTATTGCTATGCAAGGTGCTTTAAATGGCATGCCTGTTGTGGCGGTTGCGTTCGAGTTCAATTTCCTTGGTGGCTCTATGGGCGCCATCGTAGGTGAGCGTTTCATTCAAGCGGTAAATGTTTGTCTAGAAAAACGTATTCCTCTTATTTGTTTCTCTGCGAGTGGCGGTGCCCGCATGCAAGAAGCCTTGATTTCTTTGATGCAAATGGCGAAAACCAGTGCAGGCTTAGAGCGCATGAAACAAGAAGGTATTCCTTATATCTCCGTTATGACTGATCCAGTATTTGGTGGTGTGTCTGCTTCTTTGGCTATGTTGGGTGATTTGAATGTTGCAGAGCCAAATGCCTTGATTGGTTTCGCAGGTCCTCGTGTTATCGAGCAAACTGTACGTGAGAAATTACCAGAAGGCTTCCAGCGTAGTGAATTTTTGCTTGAAAAAGGCGCGCTGGACATGATTATTAAGCGTGAAGAAATGCGTGATCGCTTGTTCAATATTTTGTCTTTGCTTACCAAAAAGGCAGTGTAAATAAATGACGCACACGTCATTAGAAAGTTGGCTCTCATATATTGAGAGCCAACATCCCTCCGAAATAGAATTAGGTTTAGATAGAGGGAATCAAGTCTTAGAGCGACTTCATTTGTCTCGCCCTAAACATAAAGTGATTACGGTTGCAGGCACGAATGGTAAAGGTTCTACTTGCGCCATGCTGACTCAATATCTTCACTCTCAACACCTTTCTGTTGGTACATATACTTCTCCTCACTTTTTGGCTTTTAACGAGCGAATAGCGATCAATAATACACCTTGCGACGACGATATGATTTGTCGTGCGTTTGATGCTATTGAAACGGCTCGCGGTGATATTGCTTTAACGTATTTTGAGTTCAGTACGCTCGCTGCGTTATGGATCTTTGATCAACTCGCATTGGATTACTGGGTGTTGGAAGTGGGTCTAGGTGGGCGCTTAGATTCCGTTAATATGATTGATACTGATGTCGCTGTTATCACTTCCATTGCTTTGGACCATACGGATTGGTTGGGAGACAACCTAGACATTATTGCTCAAGAAAAAGCAGGTATTGCACGAAAAGGTAAATTATTAGTAAGTGGTGTTGTTAATCCGCCTAAGACAATAGCTAATACTGCATTAGAGATCCAGGCAGACTTACAACAGAAAGGGGAAGATTTTCATTTTTCTGTTCAAGGCGGTGTCTGGTCATGGTCTGGCGCTGGTGTCCATTATGAAGGATTACCTGTTCCTTCGTTACCTCTGCAAAATGCCGCGACGGTTATTGCGGTATTGACTTTTATGGGCATGAAACCAGCTCAAGAGAGTCTGGTAGATTTGTTCCAAACAGTAGAGCTAACAGGGCGTTTTCAAAAAGTGGCTACGGCGCCAGAGGTATACATTGACGTTGCCCATAACCCTGAAGCAGCAGTAGAACTGGCCGAACGGCTAACTCATTTTGCATCACCGCCAATAGCGGTATGCGGCATGCTTAAAGATAAAGACATTGATAGCGTCATAAGGCATTTAACAGACAGTTTTTCTGCTTGGTTTTGCTCTGATCTTGGCGGCCCAAGAGGCGCAAAAAGTGAAGAGTTAACAAAGGCGATCATCGAGTATGCGCCATCACTGTCTTCTAATGTTTTTTCGTATTCTTCTGTAGGAAGTGCTTTTCGAGCGGCCTTACAAAAGGCAAAAGAAGAAAATAGAGCCTTGGTTGTGTTTGGATCTTTTGTGACTGTTTCAGAATATTTGGCGCTGAATAAATTAAAGAGTGACTTATGATAGATAAAACCATCACATACAGATTGATTGGTGCCGGTATTATGGTGTTATCCGCTGCCATTGTATTGCCGTTGATTTTGGATGGAGAGCGTCCTGCCGAGCTGGATATCGATGTTCAGGTCAGCACGCCTCCTGAGTTTCCTGTTGTGAAAATTCAATCTGTTCAGCCTCTTAAAAACGCTTCAGGTGAAAAAACGATTACCAAAGAAAAAACACCGCAAGAAATCACTCTGATTCCTACACCTAAAAAAGGTAAGGACGTTGATGTTACAGAGTCTAAATCGGTAGAAAAGAAAACCGAATCAAAAACGGTTTCTGCCGCACCCGCTAAGCAAACATCAACTCAAAAAGCACCAGAAAAAACAGCCGATCGCTGGACGGTGCAAATCGCCACATTCAAAAGCCGAGACAATGCTACGCGCTTGGTTGAGAAGCTGAAAAAAGACAATTATGACGCTTATAGCACAACAACAAGCACTTTATTCAAAGTGTATGTAGGGCCAGAATTTAAGCGTGAAACGGCCGAAAAAATGCGCGATGATATTAAGAAAAAATTCAATCTCGCTGGCATCGTCATCCGATTTTCAGTGAATTAGCGTCGCTTTTACGAAACAGTATGTTGAATAGCGTATTCATCTGTTAAACTCCCCAGCGTTTTTTAACGTTCTTCATGGAGCAACACTTCAATGTCAACGATCGATTGGCTCATTATCGCCGTAGTGGTTTTGTCCACGCTGTTAAGTTTAAAACGAGGTTTTGTCAAAGAAGTACTGTCTTTATTAACCTGGGTTGTTGCGTTTGTTGTCGCAGTGAAGTTCTCTGATCAAATGCAAGTCTTGCTTGTTGATCAGGTTCAAAATGATCAAATTCGTTACGTCGTCGCCTTTGTATCCTTATTTATTGCTAGCCTAATTGTGGGTGTTTTAGTGAACTTTTTGTTGAGTTCTTTGATTCAGGTGACTGGTTTGTCGAGCACCGATAGAGTATTAGGCATGCTCTTCGGTTTTGCTCGAGGTACGTTAATTGTTGTGGCATTTGTCTCATTATTGAGTCTGAGTCCAGCAATTGAAGAAACAGAGTTTTGGAAAACATCACAATTGATCCCGCAATTAGGGCAGTTGAATGACTGGACGCGTGAAATGTTAGGCAAGAGTACGGATCTTATTGATTCGTCTCTCATTGACCGCGCCCTTGGTAACTAGTTGCTCACAGTAGCAACGCAAAATAGATGAAGAATGTTTGCGGTATTTTCCGCAATTCCCCAACACGAGGATCTATAACATGTGTGGTATCGTTGGTGTCGTAGGCACGTCGGTTGTTAATCAATCAATATTTGATGCATTAACACTTCTTCAGCATCGTGGGCAAGATGCTGCGGGTATGGTCACAAGCCATAATGGACGTTTATTTTTACGCAAAGACAATGGACCTGTGAGCGAGGTGTTCCGAACTCGTCATATGAAGCGACTACAGGGTAATATTGGCATTGGCCATGTTCGTTACCCAACAGCGGGTACGTCAAGTTCAGCGGAAGCTCAACCTTTCTATGTGAACTCTCCTTATGGTATTTCCCTCGCACACAATGGCAATTTAACCAATACGGCAAAATTGAAACGTGAAGTCTTTGAATCTGATTTACGACATGTTAATACAACGTCTGACTCAGAAGTATTGGTAAATGTGCTCGCGCATGAGCTGCATGAAGAAGGCAAATTAGTGCCTACACCTGAAGATATTTTTAATGCGTTAGAACGTGTTTATAATCGTATCGAAGGTGGTTATGCCGTGGTTGCACTGATCACAGGTTATGGCATTTTAGCGTTTCGCGATCCTGATGGCATTCGCCCATTAATTTACGGCTCTCGTCAAACGGATAATGGCATTGAATACATGGTTGCTTCTGAAAGCGTTGCCTTGGATGCAGCTGGCTTTAAAGTTGAGCGTGATATCTTGCCTGGAGAAGCGATTTTCCTTGATGTTAATCATCAGGTTCATATGCGCCAATGTACGCCGAAAAAAGCGGCTCGACCTTGTTTGTTTGAATATGTGTATTTTGCTCGTCCTGATACTGTCATCGACAGTATTTCAGTGTATAAAGCGCGTATTAACATGGGCGAAAAGCTGGCTGAAAAAATCCAGAGAGAATGGCAAGATCACGATATTGATGTGGTTATACCGATTCCAGACACAAGCCGAACGGCGGCTTTACAGATAGCACAAGCGCTGAATATCCCATTTCGTGAAGGTCTTGTGAAGAACCGCTATATTGGCCGTACTTTTATCATGCCGGGTCAAGCGGTACGTAAAAAATCTGTTCGCCAAAAACTGAACCCTGTGCCTTTTGAGTTTAAAGACAAAACGGTTTTGTTGGTAGATGACTCCATCGTACGTGGCACTACCAGTAAAGAAATCATTGAGATGGCGAGAGAGGCGGGCGCTAAGAAAGTCTATATTGCTTCTGCTGCACCGGAAGTACGTTATCCAAACGTATATGGTATTGATATGCCAGCGGCTCAAGAGCTTATTGCTCATAATCGTAATGTCGATGAAATTTGTGAAATTATTGGCGCTGATAAGCTGATTTTCCAAGATTTAGATGACTTGATTGAAGCTTGTATTGATGAAAAACACTCAGACGTTCGTGAATTTGATACTTCTGTATTCGATGCGAAATATATTGCGGGTAATATAGACAGTAATTATTTGGCAGGTCTTGAAGGTTCACGTAACGATGTAAATAAGTCTGCAATAGAAGATGTGCAGGCAAGTGATATGATGCACCCAATGTAAGTTTATTGCGATTTTATTAATAATTCGCAAATAAAAAATGGGTTTAGGTGTTCACCTAAACCCATTTTTTGTGCTCTTATCCTTTACGCATTTTCCGCCGTATTGCTTTGAGCTTCTAACACCTCCAATTGTTTTCTTTCTTTACGACGATAACCTAACACCAATAAACAAGGGGTTAAAATCAGTGTAAGCGGTGTGGCAAAAGTTAAGCCACCAGCAATGGCTGTAGATAGCTGAGTCCACCATTGCGCAGAAGGTGCGCCAACGCTTAACGTTTGATGAATCAAATCAATATTAAGCTGAAACACCATAGGTATTAAACCAAGAATGGTCGTAATCGTGGTGAGCATAACAGGGCGTAAACGTTGAACGCCTGTTCGGATAGCAGCTTCATGCACTAGCATGCCTTGTTGACGTAAGCTGTTAAACGTATCAATCAAAACGATATTGTTATTGACCACAATTCCCGCTAAAGCAATCACGCCAACGCCGCTCATGACGACGCCAAAAGGTTGTCCTTTCATCATAAGGCCAATGAATACGCCCATGGTCGAAAAAATAACCGCGCTTAAAATTAATAAACACTGGAAGAAGTTATTAAATTGAGTGACCAAAATAATCGCCATAATGAAGAACGCAACGCCAAAGGCTTTCATTAAGAACATCACCGATTTTTGCTGTTCTTCAGTATTGCCTCGGAACTCATAGCTGACAGAATTATCAATGTTCGCCGCATCTAACTGAGTTTTAATGGCTTTGATAACTTCATCTACCACCAAACCATCTTCTACATCGGCATCAATTTGAATGGCTTTTTTGCCATCCGTACGATTGATAACACCTTGCTTTGGCGCAGCGTAACGAGTAATAAAGTTACTGGCAGGAATACTGCCTTGATTGGTCGGAATCTGAAGTTGGTCAAGTTGTTCTAAGTTGCGTTGATTGACAGGATAACGAAGTACGATATCAATTTTGTCGTCAGCGCCTTCAGGCAAGAAATCACCTAATGTTATGCCGGTTGTCACTAGCTTTATGACATTACCCAGGCTGGTAACATCAACGCCATAACGGCTTGCTTCGGAGCGATTAATGTCAATTTGCCATTCAATACCAGGAAGCGATCGGTCGTCACTTACTGTAACGATCTCGGCTCTTTTAAGTAGCTCTTTACTGATTTCGTCTGCCGCAATGTTTAACGCTTCTGAATAGTTTGACGTCAATTGCAATTGAATATCAGCGCCGGATTGTGGGCCGCCTTGTTCTTTTTCTGCATTTACTTCAATGCCAGAAATTTGCTTCGTTTTGGCTCTAATGCGATCCAAAATGAGGCTGGCCGGCTCTCGTGTATACCAATCGGTAAACTCTAAGCTAATGAGGCCAATACTGTCAGCGGCACTGCTGTCACCAGGCGTTGCATAAGACGTGGTGACAATACTTTTTATTTCTGACATCCCAATAATTAACTGCTCAACTTGTTTGACTAAATCGTCTTTTTCATCAAGAGATAAGTCGCCACGAGCACGAATGTCCAAATTGGCAGATTCAGGTTCAATATTTGGAAAAAATTCAACGCCTTTACCGAATTTTCCGTAAATCATAAACACACTAATAAGCAATGCGATGGTAAACATCAATACCCAAGTAGGGCGTTGAACAAGCCAAGTAAGTGCTCTGCCATATAAGCCTGTCAATCCTGAAAGCTCTCTTAAGTCACCGTTTTCTGTGATTTGTAATGCGTGCATGGTTTTTGGACTGTAAGCGCCTTTTTTACCGATGATAGAGCCAATGGTTGGTAACACAATCAACGCCATCACCAAAGAGGAAGAAAGCGTCGCAATGATAGTGATTGGCATATAACGCATAAATTCGCCAACAATGTCCGGCCAGAATAAAAGTGGCATGAATACAGCTAGAGTGGTTGCTGTTGATGCTGTGATAGGCCACGCCATACGTTTTGCTGCTTCACTGTAAGCTTGGCGTTTAGAAGCGCCTTCGGCCAACTTTCTGTCAGCGTATTCTGTGACAACGATCGCGCCATCAACCAGCATTCCAACACTTAAAATAAGCGCGAATAACACCACCATATTAATTGTGTGGCCTTGTAAGTCGAGGATGAGAATACCTGATAGGAAAGCGCCAGGAATCGCTAATCCAACCAGTAATGCACTGCGAGCCCCCAAAGCCCATACTATGACAATCATAACCAGTAAGGTTGCAGCTAAAACGTTATTAAACAAATCGTTTAACGACGTTTCGATGTTGGTTGATTTATCGCCGGTTAAGTTGTATTCAACGCCGTTTTGCCATTGTTGACTGTCTGCTTCAACAACGGCTTTTACCGCGTCAATGGTTTCAATAATGTTGGCGCCAACACGTTTAGAGACAGCCAATGAAATACTGCGTTTCCCTTCGACTCGCGCGTAACTATTTGGGTCTTCAAAGGTTAACTCTCCAGTGGCGATGTCTCTCATGAGAACTACTTGTTCACCATCCGCCTTGATCGGTAGATTTAAAATGTCTTCTTTGGTTTTAAGTAACCCTGGGACTTTAAGGGAAAATCTGCCTGCGCCTGTGTCTAGGTTGCCTGCCGCGACGAGCTGGTTGTTATTGGTAACAAAGTTCGCCACTTCTGCGAGAGATAGGTTATAGGATTCGAGCTGCTCTGGGCGAATGATGATTTGCGCCTGTTGATCGCGGTCACCACTGATATTTGCTTCCAATACACCATCAATGCCTTCAATAGCGTCTTGAAGGTTCTTTGCCGTTCGGCTTAAGGTCGCAAAGTCCACATTGCCTGATAAGTTAACGCGCAGAACAGGGAAAGTAGATAGATTAATTTCAGTAACAGTTGGCTCATCGGCGTCCGCTGGCAATTCACTTTTTGCTCTGTCCACTTTGTCTTTCGCATCAATGATCGCTTGATCTATATCGACGCCAGATTCAAACTCAAGAATAATGGATGCATGACTTTCAGAGGCCGTTGAACTGATCTCTTTTAAGCCTTCGAGTGATTTTAGCTCTTTCTCTAACGGATGAACCAATAAACTGTCGGCATCTTCAGGGGATATGCCATCTAAGGTGACAGAAACATAGGCCAAAGGAATAGTAATATCAGGGTCACTTTCTTTCGCGATCGTCATATAAGACACAATGCCCATAATGAGAATCAAAAAGAAGAACATCATGACGGTTCTTGAGCGGGCTAATGCCGCATCAATCAATGTTTGCACGGTAAACCTCCTTATTGATAATGGGCTTGAACTTGGTCACCAGCAGACACAAAACCTTGTCCAACAGTAATAATGTTCACATTATCTGGAAGGCCTTTGACCCAAACCTGATCTCTTTCAGATTTAATCACCTCGACCGTTTTGATTACCACTTTATTATCAATATCGATGATTTTAACCGCCGTGCGACCAGAGTCGTCTAACGCTAATAAAGCGGGAGAGAAGGCGTGGGCTTTTGTTTCCGTCAAGATAAAATCAACTGCTGCTGTTAAGCCCGCAGGAATAATGTTGTCGGGGTTTTCCACCTTCATTTCCACGGTAATTGTGCGGCTAGATTCATTGGCTGTTGTGCTGATATAAGATACGAACCCTTGCGCTTGATAGCCAGATTCGAGGCGAATGTTGCCTTGTGTGCCTAACGTAATCTGTTGGATTTTATTTTGAGGTATGTTGACGCTGACTTTGATTGGGTTAACGGACACCAATGTTCCGACCGTTGCGCCAGCCGATAATACTTGTCCTTCTTGTACATCGAGCGTATTTAAAATACCGGAGAATGGAGCGGTTAAATTGGCATTTTCTAAATCGACTAATAATGCACTTTCAGACGCCTTAGCGGACGCTAATTCTGTTTCTGCTTGAGCCAAATTAACCTGTGAGGAATAATTTTCGGCCGCCAACTTCTTGATGCCATCTAACTCCAATGCTCTTTGCTTTACTAAAAGCCTTGCTTGTTGAAGTTGATTATTCAATGTGCGTGTGTCGATTTTTAAAATTGAGCGACCTTTTTTAACAAAATCGCCTTTTTCGATAGGCAATTCAATGACGCGCCCTGCATAGCTATTAATAAGCTGTAAAGAATCGTTTGCTACGGTTTTGCCGCTCAAAGGCAAATGTATTTCAATATTCTTTGGCGTTAACGTTTTGGCTTGAACAGGGTAGGCGAGCTTGTCTTCCAATGTTTGTGTCGCGCTTATATTGTCTTGTTGTTCTCTTTCTGTTGTATCCGGACTCACGGTAATGCCATTTCCGCCAACAAACATCCAAATCACCAAAATAACCGTGATAACGGTCGCAATGATTGGTCCTACTTTTGTTTTTAAATCCATCAAATACTCCACAGATTACGCTTATTGTCTTTATGTGAAACCTAGTATATTCATAAATAATACCGCTGCATCATAAAAAATGCTCAGTTAGAACGAGGTTGTTTGTAATACGTTCATGAATACTAAAAAGTTCATATAAAAATAATCATAAGTAGTTTTTTTTGGCTTTTATGGGCGGTGTTTTGCTATTTATTTGATAAACCTTCTCATAGAAGAGTGGTACTATAGCGCCACAAAAATTTAACATTTATATGGATAGTTATGAGTCTACTGTCATTAGAACAAATCAGCGTTGCTTTCGGTCACAACCCACTATTGTCAAAAATTAGCTTTGCTGCAGAAGCGGGCGAGCGCGTGGCGATTATCGGTCGTAACGGCGCGGGTAAATCTACATTACTGAAAGTGATTTCTGGTGAGCAAGTCCCAGACGAAGGCGTTGTCCGTCTTGAAGGTGGCATGAAGTTGGCTCAACTTCCTCAAGAATTGCCAGATGCCAATGAAAAAACAGTTCGAGAAGTGGTCAGTGAAGGGGCTGGTGACGCGCATGTTTTAATGACACGTTATTTCAAACTGTTGGAAGACTTTGAAAACGATCACTCAAATGAATTGGGTGACATACAATCTGAATTAGACAAGATACAAGGCTGGGACCTTGAGCAGCGCGTCAATCATATGATTCAGCGCTTAAAGCTTCCTGCTGACAAACTCATGTCAGAATTATCCGGTGGTTGGCGTCGACGCGTTATCCTTGCGCAAGCCTTAATCTCCAACCCCGATGTGTTACTTCTTGATGAACCGACTAACCATTTGGATGTGCCAACTATTGAATGGATGGAGCAGCAGCTTCAGCAGTTCCGTGGATTGATCCTTTTTATTACCCATGACCGCCGCTTTCTAGAAAAACTGGCTAATCGTATTATTGAGCTTGATCGCGGTAATTTGATCTCTTTTAGCGGCAGCATTCATGAGTTTCTTGTCTTCAAAGAAAAAATGTTGGAAGAAGAGGAACGAGCGAACGCTTTGTTTGATAAACGACTGGCGGAAGAAGAAGTGTGGATTCGCCAAGGGATCAAAGCGCGACGTACTCGTAATGAAGGTCGTGTGAGAGCCTTAGAAGCCTTGCGAGTAGAGCGCTCTGAACGTATCAATCGCCAAGGCAATGCGAAAATGACGATTGAAACCAAAGAAAAATCCGGCAAATTGGTGGCAGAGTTCACGCAAGTCAGTCACTCCTTTGAAGACAAAGTGATCTTGCAACCGATGGACTTTATAGTGAATCGCGGTGATCGCATTGGTCTTATCGGCCCAAATGGTTGTGGTAAAAGTACCTTCTTAAAAATTCTGTTAGGCGACCTAGAGCCAGAATCTGGTGAAGTGCGTCAAGGGACAAAACTGAATGTGGCGTACTTTGATCAATTGCGCGAGCAGCTTGATCCTGAGCAAACCGTGGCGGAAAACGTGGGTGAAGGCAAAGATGTCATAGAAATCAACGGCCAGAATAAGCACGTTATTGGCTATCTTGGTGATTTCCTGTTTCCGCCTGAGCGTGCTCGCACACCGATTAAAGCCTTGTCTGGTGGTGAACGTAACCGAGTGCTTCTGGCTAAGCTTTTTACCAAGC
The DNA here is from genome assembly GCA_938009755.1 of uncultured Marinomonas sp. Taxonomy (GTDB): domain Bacteria; phylum Pseudomonadota; class Gammaproteobacteria; order Pseudomonadales; family Marinomonadaceae; genus Marinomonas. Next base: position 859 of record CALLIL010000045.1, on the reverse strand, counting down.
CAGCGAACTTATTAGTTATGGATGAGCCAACAAATGACTTGGACGTGGAAACGCTTGAATTGCTAGAAGAGTTGTTGATGAACTACGACGGTACCTTGTTGTTGGTGAGTCATGACCGTTCTTTCCTTGATAACGTAGTGACCAGTGTGATTGCTTTTGAAGGTGAAGGAAAGGTAAAAGAATACGTTGGTGGCTATAAAGATTGGATTCGCCAAGGTGGCCAATTTCCAGCCGAGTCAACGTCTCAAACCAATGACGAACCCACAAAAAAAGAAAAAAACAAAGCCAAAGCCGTCAAGAAAGAAGCTGACGTTATTGCGAAGCCAAAAGCGAAACTGAGCTATAAGCTACAGCGTGAATTTGAAACCATGCCAGAGGCTATTGCAAAATTAGAAGGTGAAATAGCTGAGCTTCATGACATCACTGGTGCAGCTGATTTCTATACAGGTGACGCTGAGAAGGTGCAAAAAACATTGGCTAAATTGACTCACAAAGAGGAAGAGTTAGAAGGGCTAATGGAGCGCTGGTTAGAACTTGAAGAAATGCAAAATAACTAACCTGAAACGAACTTGCTAATACAAGCTTGAATGCCTTTTTATAGGCAAACAGCTTGAGGTAATGAAAACACCTTATTCGATGAGGGCTTTAATGTTGAATAGGGTGTTTTTTATTGATTAATAAAATGGATTTAAACGCATGACTAATGAATTCTCTATTCTTTCTGCCACCTTACTTTTCCTTTTTGTCATTGATCCGTTTGGTAATATTCCTGTTTTACTTTCAGTGATGAAAGGCGTGGCACAAAAGCGTCAATCTCAAATCGTACTGCGTGATGGATTCATTGGGCTGCTTATTTTAG
>CALLIL010000044.1 GCA_938009755.1 uncultured Marinomonas sp. | reverse complement strand
CTCTGTTACTGGTACGTTAATATTTCTTAACTTCTCAATAAAATCCACTTCATCGATTAAATCTACAATCATCATAGAAGGCTTACTCCTAAATTTAGGCTTAACGAATGACCTTCTCTTCCAATAAAAGGTCAAAGATCGCCTGAGCTTTTTCGGCTGGCGTTCCTTCTTTCAGAACTTGACCGCCGCCACCTGCTAGTTTGGCTGTAGCGGCTTTAAAACGATCTGCCGCTGTTTTCGCTTTCACCACCTTCATGCGTTTAGGGCGAGGTTTGGCCGGTGAGACTTGCCAATTCAGCGTCAAATCGTCCACAGTCGATTCACTTGAAACTACCTCAATCTTTGCGCGTAAGCCTGAACCATAAGCGGTTTGACGAGGCGCAGACGCCGCATTATCAAGCGTTGCAATAAAAGGTAAAGCAACCTGTACCGCGCGGCGTTGACCACGAGGCAAAGCCAATAACACATCGGCCACGCCCTCTTTGATATCCACAATGTCCGCAATACGAGAAACAATAGGCCAACCCAGCTTTTCCGCAAGTAAATAAGGCAGCATACCTGATGACTCACCAGACTCAGCACGCACGCCCATTAACACAATACCAGCCTGGTTATTCTGCAAAAACTTAGCCAAACTAGGTAAGATATCCGCATTTTCTTCCTGCTCTAGCAGTGTCAAAGCGGGCAGTCCCATTCCAGCGTATTGGCGCAAAACTGAATCATCCTGTTGAGCACTGCCAGCGTGTACAAGATTCAAATCGCGCCCCACCAAGGTTAATCCTAATTCGACTGCTCGGGCGTCTTGTTCAGCTCGACGAGCACGCCCTGATTGAGGATGTCGACCAATAGACAAAAGGGAAAACACTTTTACATCAGGCAACATGATTTTCCTCCTTTGGCAAAGCATCATCGAGCAAAACACCTTTGCGCTCATTCGCCAGTGCCATCAATGCTTGCAGCACTTCTTCACTGTCACCGATCACAGCCAGGTCAGCTCGCTTCACCATGTCACAACCCGCATCGGTATTAATGGCAATCACCTTGTCACATTGCCCGATGCCTTGCATGTGCTGTATCGCACCTGATATACCAACAGCCAAATAGACTTGCGCCGTCACCCAAGTACCAGACGCGCCCACTTGTCGAGCCCGTGGCATAAAACCATCGTCCACCGCCACGCGGCTCGCGCCTTCTGTTGCGCCCAATGCTTTTGCACAGGCATGGAATTGCTCCCAATTATGAATGCCATTACCCGCAGACAAGATGAATTCTGCTTCCGCCAAAGGCACCGCATTAGGATCGACATCAACCAAGCCGTTGTCTTCAATACGCGTATCCGTCATTTCAAAACGGTCCAAGGTTAATGGCAAGACTTCATGGCGAGTTTCATTAATGGCATTTCCGCACTCTTCCAATAACATTAAAATACGCGGCGTTTCCCGTTTGATATCTAGGCTTGCTGACGCACCTCGACATACAGTTTGAGCAATCGACACTTGCCATGCTTGTGCCGCCGCTCGCTCTCCAATACGCGCAGACAAGCGCGACGCCAAATCCGTTCCACCATTGATGGAATCAGGAAACAGCCAATGCTTCGGTTGGTATATTTGATGAATATGTTGCAACGCCGCTAAACGAGCTTCTGGCGAGAAACCTTCGTATTCCGCGCTGGACAAATGAATCAAGCGATCCACACCAGCCAATTCAAATTGGGTTTCTTTACTTTCCCCAAAACACACCGCCACCACGGCCATGTTATCGGCGTATTCTTTTATTAAGCTGTGACCCAGACCTAAAATATCTTTATCATGAGTAGTTAAACGCCCACCGACCATGTCTGGCACCACCACAATGTAACCCGTTGGATCGATCACTTGATGCAAAGGCAGTTCGACATCTTGTGTGGTAGACGAGCGTTTTTTCCCAGCCATTAAGCCAGAAGACGTATTCGCCCGATCAATTCGCTTAATGCCATTTGGCCCAATAAAACCGATAACATGAGGATTTTTACGCAACAAACCCGAAGGGCCACGAACTTCTGCGCCGTTGGCCGCCATGACGCTGTCATGCAAAGGGTGTAAACGATTTCGTGCGATCCACTCCGCTCTTGGGTCACGACGAAGAATCTGAGGGAAAGAGTCTGTCATGAATGCACCTCAATCAACTGGCTCGCTAATATTTCGGCGATGTCTTTCACCACAGGTCGAGGCTCCACAACGCCTTCCAGCATGGCCGTACATTGCTGACAACCCACGGCAACCATTTCTGCGCCTGTACTGACCACATCTTCCATGCGCATATCCGCAATACGTCTTTCACCAGGAATATCGGTAATAGGCGCACCGCCGCCACCGCCACAACAACGAGAGCGATAACCTGAGCGTTCCATTTCCTCTATTTCAATGCCCAATGACGCTAATAATTCCCGTGGCGCTTCGTATTCCCCATTGTATCGACCAAGGTAACAAGGGTCGTGATACGTCACTTTTCCACCTTTGAAACCTTCTACTTGCAAACGCCCAGCCTTAATCAACTGATTCAAAAAGGTCGTATGATGAAGCACGTCAACGCCTTCCAAGGCATCGGAGCCAAAGTCTCCATACTCATTTTTCAAACAATGAAACGCATGAGGGTCAGTTGTCACAAGCGTTTTAAATTCATACTGTCCTAATGTCGCCAAGTTACGTTTTGCAAGACTTTGGAAGGTGGCATCGTCACCCAAACGTCTCGCCACATCTCCACTGTCACGCTCTTCGTCACCCAAAATCGCCACATCCACATTGGCGGCTTTTAATAGCGTCACGAAGGAACGTAAAATCCGCTGACTGCGCATATCAAAGGCGCCATCAGACACCCAAAAAAGCACCTCGGCTTTTTTCACGTCTTTCATCAGATTCAAATTTTGGTCAGCCGCCCAGTGTGTTCGACTGGCTGGCGCGTAACCATTTGGGTTGTCTGTGGCAATAATATTGTCGAGAATTTCGGCGCCTTTGTTTGGTGTTTCGCCTTTTTCTAAGGTCAAAAAACGACGCATATCGACAATCGCATCCACGTGTTCAATCATCATCGGACACTCTTCAACACAGGCGCGACAAGTGGTACAAGACCACAAGGTTTCAGGGTTGATTAAACCGTCAGTGATGATGTGATCTACGCCGCCTTTGGCCTCGCCAACCGCTTTGCCTTCGACCGCTTTGTCTGGATAACGGCTGCCCGCGTAGTGTTCATCTGTTCCACCAGCAAAACCCACCACCATATCTTGAATCAGCTTTTTCGGGTTCAACGGCTGCCCTGCGGCAAACGCCGGACACATGGCTTCACAACGACCGCATTGCACACAGGCATCAAAACCTAATAACTGATTCCATTTAAAATCGGAAGGCTTCGCCACACCGAGCACCTTGCCAGACGCCAAGGCGTTATCTTCTAAATCCACTGGTTTCAGTCCGGTAGAACGACCTCCACCAAAGCGTTCTGGTCGACGGTGAAATGCCAAGTGCAACGCGCCAGCAAAGGCGTGTTTCATCGGCCCACCCCACGTCATGCCAAACAACATTTCGCTTAGGCTCATCAACACCAAGGCGGACAACACAAGCGTCAAAAACCATTGCCCCATAACGCCCAATGTAAAACTCGCTGGCAGCACACCCGCCGCTGGCAAGGTTAAAACAAAGAAGGTAACGGAAAAGATTAGGAGATTTTTCGGCAACCGCATCCACGGGCCTTTCGACAAACGAGACGGTGGATTTCGTCGACGCTTAAAGACAAACACCGCACCACAAAACATCATGCTCAAAGCCCCTAACAGCATCCAAGAAAGCACCTTGCTTTCAATACCAATTAGGTGAACTAAGATCACCAGCGCCATGGCCAAAACAAAACCACCGCCTGTAGCAACGTGAGTACGTGACATGTATTTGTCGCGTTCAACCACATGATGCAAATCGTGCAGATAGCGCTTCGGCATCGCCAACAAACCCGCGATAATATCGACTTTTTCCGCCTGTCCCGCGCGCCACATATTCATACGACGTACAGCACCGATTCCCGCAAGCACCAGAAGCGTTAAAATGAGAGTCGGAAGTAACCAATCAAGAATCATTTTTCACCCCATCTCGATTAGAGATCCTTACATAAACGAAGGGCATCATACATAGCCGCATGAATATTGCGCTGCGAAACACAATCTCCCAAGCGCCACAAAATCATGCCTTCGCTGTCACCACTCAAAACTGGCTGAGGTTTGATATCGAACAAGGTTTCATTATCGATTTGGCCTTTATTCACCGAGCTTTCTTTCAGTGCGTAATACAACTCATCATTGGCTTTTGTACCATTCTCGACAACAATCTGATCCACCACGCGTTCTTCTTGTTGGGCTGTGTATTCGTTCTCTAGCACAGCAACCAATTTATCTCCTTCGCGATAGACTTTTTCCAGCAACATGTCCGACGTCATGATGACTTCTTTCTCATAAAGCGAACGGTAATAGGTTGGGAAAGTCGTACCGCCAATGCCAACGCCCGGTTTGATGTCGTCTGTCACCAATTCCACTAACGACCCTTTTGACGCCAAATAATCTGCTGCGGACATGCCAGAAAATTCACAGATGGTGTCGTAGATTAAAACATTTTTACCCGGTTCTACTTTGCCACTCAAAATATCCCAAGTGGACACAACCAAACCTTCCGCGGCACCCCATTCTGGATTTTGATCCAAGAAAGGACGACCGCCAGTGGTCAAAATACACACGTCTGGATCCAGTTCTTTAACAAGGTTTTCATCCGCTGCGGTATTCAAACGAATCTCGACACCTAAGCGCTCTACTTCCATGACTAACCAACGAGAAATCCCTGCAATTTGGTCCCGCTGTGGGGCTTTCGCTGCCAAGGTAATTTGACCGCCAAGCTCTGGGGCTTTTTCAATCAGGGTGACTTTATGACCGCGCTCCGCCGCTACTCTCGCCGCTTCCAGACCGCCAGGCCCACCGCCAACGACAACCACGTTACGAATAGGGCCGGTGGTTTTTTCGATGATATGAGGCAAGCCCATGTACTCACGAGACGTGGCGGTATTTTGAATACACAAAACGTCCAAGCCTTGGTACTGGCGATCAATACAATAGTTAGCACCAACACACTGGCGAATCTGATCCACCTGATCCATTTTGATCTTGGCAATGAAATGCGGATCAGCGATATGCGCTCGGGTCATACCAACAAAATCCACATAACCTGCTTCAATGATGCGTTTCGCTTGGTTCGGGTCTTTGATGTTTTGCGCGTGAATCACAGGCACATTCACCACTTCTTTGATGCCTGCCGCCAAATGTAAGAAAGGCTCTGGCGGATAGCTCATGTTTGGAATCACGTTCGCCAAGGTGTTGTGTGTGTCACAACCAGAACCCACCACACCGAAATAATCCACCATGCCTGTGGCATCGTAATATTGTGCAATTTGTTTCATGTCGTCGTGGTTCAAACCGTCTGGGTGAAATTCATCTCCCGTAATACGCATTCCCACCACAAAATCAGGGCCGACTTCTTCTCGCACGGCTTTCAAAACTTCCATGCCGAATTTCATGCGACCTTCAAAGGTTCCGCCCCATTCGTCCGTGCGTTTGTTCACTCGTGGCGACCAGAACTGGTCAATCATATGTTGGTGAACCGCAGATAATTCAACACCATCCAAACCGCCTTCTTTAGCTCGACGAGCCGCTTGCACGAAATCGCCGATAATGCGCCAGATTTCTTCTACTTCGATCACCTTACACGTCGCGCGATGCACAGGCTCACGAATGCCAGAAGGCGACATTAAGTTCGGCCAGTTTTCACCGTCCCAACGAGAACGACGTCCCATGTGGGTGATTTGAATCATGATCTTGCCGCCGTGTTTATGTACGGCATCAGCAAGGTTTTGGAAATGCGGAATAATACGATCCGTGGACAAATTCACCGAACTCCACCAGCTTTGCGGGCTATCAATCGACACCACACTGGAGCCACCACAAATGGACAAACCACAACCACCTTTGGCTTTTTCTTCGTAATATTTCACATAGCGATCTGTCGTCATGCCGCCATCGGTTGCATACACTTCAGCGTGAGCCGTACTGACTATTCGATTTCGGATGGTAAGTTTATTGATTTTAAGAGGCTCGAATAGAACATCATATTGGGACATAAAAAGGACTCCCGCTTAACTGGAAAATATAAAAATAAAGAAAACGCTGTGCCTTGCCCGCACAGCGTGTATTCACTAGCTACAATCTAAAAAGAAAAACGAATCACAATATAAAAAGGAAACCTTAAAGAGGAAGAACCTCAAAATACCCAACATCATGCCCTTCTTCTGCACCACTTTGTGTTTGCGTGGCTTTGGTTCTTAAAGATGAGCCTTGGCTTTCTAAGATCTGATCCAGCGCGCCAGCAAACCAGCCAGTAAACATATAATCCACCTTACGATTCACTTTTTTACCGTGGATTTTTTCGTAGTGATAAACAAAAGCAGAGTTTTCTAAGCGAACTTTTGCTGTGCCTTTTTCAATGTCCAATTCTTCAGTGATAAAAAAGCCCCAACCGCGCTGAGATAAGCGTTTTAGATAATGATCCCAAATGTCTTTGCCATAAATTCCATGGCATTCTGACTCTTGTTCACACCAAAAATACGCTGATTTATAACCGGCTTTGTACAAAATTTCGGCATAACGCTCAGCGCCGATTTCGTCTTCAATTCCCATGTGATTGTTCACAAAGAAATGACGAGGCACATAAAGCATTGGCAAGGCATCGGTATTCCAAACACCGGTTTCATCATCGACTAGAATTGGCATTTCTGGCGCATGAAAACCCATAAATCATTCCTTAAATTTCAAATTTTTTTAAAGTAAATACAATTCTGAGACGCAATGAGCAAAGGCTTCCCGAGGCAAAAGCAAACGAAAGAGCAGAGTTTATAAATCATAAATGAGCATCTTGAGTTTGCTTTTAACGACGGTTAGTCGAGCGCAATCGTCTCAGGCACCCCAAACTTCTTTTAAAAGATTGACCCAGTTCTCACCCATAATCTTCTCCACCTGACGATCACTAAAACCATGTTTCAACAAGGCTTCTGTCAAGTTAGGGAAATCCCCCACTGTGCGCATACCCAGCGGATTAATGATCTCGCCAAAACGGGTTAAGCGGCGCGCATAGCCTTTGTCGTGAGTAAGGTATTCAAAGAAGTCTTGACCGTGACCTTGAGTAAAGTCGGTGCCAATGCCAATCGCGTCTTCACCAACTATGTTGTAAATGTATTGAATGGCCTCCACGTAATCGTCAATGGTGGCGTTGATGCCAGCTTTTAAGAAAGGCGCGAACATGGTGACGCCAACAAAGCCGCCTTTATCAGCGATGAACTTAAGCTCTTCATCGGTACGGTTTCTCGGGTGTTCTTTCAGACCAGCTGGTAAACAGTGGGAATAAGCAACAGGTTGTTTGGAGGCTAGGATCGCTTCTTTCGCAGTGTTTGGCCCAACGTGAGATAAATCACACAACATGCCAACGCGATTCATTTCTGCAACGATTTCATGACCAAATCCAGACAAGCCGCCATCGCGCTCGTAGCAACCTGTGCCAACCAAGTTTTGCGTGTTGTAGCACATTTGCACTATGCCAACGCCCAAATCTTTAAAGACTTGTACATGGCCAATTTGGTCTTCAAACGCATGGGCATTTTGAAAGCCCATCATCACACCCGTTTTGCCTTCGGCTTTGGCGCGATGAATGTCTTTTGTTGTGTAGACTTTTAACAGTAGATCACTGTTCGCTTCAATAAGCTGATTCATTTCAATGACATTTTTCACTGTGCCTTTGAAGTCTTCCCAAAACGACACAGTACAATTTGCCGCGGTTAACTTGCCTTTGGCCATGTCTTCGAATAAATCTCGATTCCATTTCGCACAAATTAAACCATCGATAATAATGGATTTATCATGTAACTCTGCTGCGCTCATCATTCACCCTTATTTATTAAACTCTTGGTATACACCGCTTATTTCAGTGTAATTTTTCAATTGAATAGATAAGAGGCTGTAAACGACTAGACAAATACTAAAAGCGACTTATGTCTATTTACGTCATTGGTATTTAATTACCCTATAAAAAAGACAAAAAACAGTTCCGCTAGAATGGCTAAAAAGCCCAAAAAATCACTGCACTTTTTTGGGTCTTTAGACAAGAAAAACACGAAAAAACCCAAAAATATGCACCGTCAAAGATCATTTATTTTTTGAAACAAATATTTCAATAAAATACAAAGATGAACCGTTGATTTCATTTTTCTTGTATGTAATTGTGAAAAAAAAGTTATGAAGAAATGACAAAAACTTAACAAAGTTAACGCCAAGAAACATACTATGAGGAACCGTAAAATGAGTGAAAACCCTAATTCATTGGTCTATCAATTGGACGATGTACCGCCTCCAGCAAAATCCCTATTAGCCGCCATTCAACATGTATTTGCCTCTATCGTAGGCATTGCAACGCCGTCTCTTATTATTGGCGGCGTTTTAGGTTTAGGCGGTTACATACCTTACCTTATCGCCATGGCATTCTTTGTTTCTGGTGTTGCTACCTTCATTCAATGCCGCAAAATTGGGCCAATTGGGTCAGGCATGCTTAGCATTCAAGGCACCAGCTTTGCGTTCTTGGGCGCCATATTGGCGGCAGGTTTTGCCGTAAAAGGAAAAGGCGGTACACCAGAAGATATCTTATCGATGATTTTTGGTTTGTGTTTAGTGGGCTCTGTTATTGAAATCGTCTTGTCTCAATTTCTAGACAAGTTGAAACGCATTATCACACCAACCGTAACGGGTATAGTGATTACTATCATTGGTTTAAGCTTGATTAAATCTGGCTTTACAGATCTTGCTGGTGGCTCACGCGCCGGTGAGCGTTTAGGCGAGCCATTGTTTTTACTATTGGGTCTTTTTGTTATCGCTGTCATTTTGATCATGACGTTTGTTGGTAATGCCACTCTTAGAATTTCTGCCATCATGATAGGCCTCATTGCAGGCACTATTCTGGCAAGCTTCTTTGGCTTGGTTAATTACGCTTCTTTAGGCAGCGCTGACATTTTCGCCATGCCTTTGCCATTCAAATTCGGTTTAGATTTTGATTTTGCTTTATTCCTACCTATCGCCTTCCTATATCTGGTTACTGCGATTGAAACTTCTGGTGATTTAACTGCCAGCTCTATGGTGTCTAACGAGCCAGTTGAAGGCCCTGTTTATTTAAAACGCATTAAAGGTGGTGTTTTAGGTGACGGCGTAAACTCAGCCATTGCCGCTGTGTTTAACACTTTCCCTAATACAACGTTTTCACAAAACAACGGTGTGATTCAAATGACAGGTGTGGCGAGCCGTCACGTTGGCATGTGGACAGGTGGGATTTTATTCTTGATGGGATTATTCCCGATCATTGGCTCCGCGTTTTTGATCATCCCTAAACCTGTTTTGGGTGGTGCAACTCTGGTGCTTTTCGCAACCATTGCGGTAACAGGTGTTCGTATTCTAGCGTCTCAGAAAATGACATTACGCACCATCTACATCATTGCTGTGTCTTTTGGTTTGGCATTGGGTGTCACGTTAGTGCCAGATTCAACTCAGCATTTGCCACCGCTGATCAAACAAGTGTTCTCTGGTCCAATCACCTTAGCGGGCATCACTGCGATTTTACTCAGCTTAATCATTCCTGAGAAAAAAGAGTCCTGAGAAAAAACTAATCACACGCATTTGATGCGTTGACGCTCAACAATAAAAAAGCCCCGATTTGAACCACTGTCAAATCGGGGCTTTTTCATTTCTAACGAATCTTATTCCATGTAGCTTTCAATGCTTGGGCAAGAACAGATCAGGTTTCTGTCACCAAACACATTATCGACTCGATTCACCGCTGGCCAATACTTCGCGCCTTTGCTGAACTCAGATGGGAAGCACGCAACTTCACGAGAATAGACATGTGTCCACTCTGCTGACATCAAGTCTTCTTGTGTGTGTGGCGCATTGACTAATGGGTTGTCTTCTAATGTCCATTCACCAGATTCCACTTTGCTCGCTTCATGGCGAATCGCAATCATGGCGTCACAGAATCGATCCAACTCGGCCAAATCTTCCGACTCCGTTGGCTCTATCATTAAGGTGCCAGCCACAGGGAAAGACATCGTTGGTGCATGGAAACCATAGTCCATCAAACGCTTGGCAATGTCTTCACCAGAAATGCCAGACGCGGCTTCTAGCGGACGAATATCAATAATACATTCGTGCGCCACTCGCCCTTTTGAACCAATAAACAACACAGGATAATGAGGACGTAAGCGTTCCATGACATAGTTAGCATTTAGAATGGCAAGTTTCGTCGCTTCTGTTAAACCTTGTTCGCCCATCATAGCAATGTAAGCGTATGAAATTGGCAAGATAGACGCTGAGCCCAATTCCGCAGCAGACACAGCGTAGTGCTTTTGATCCGTCGATTCAGTCACTTCAATGTGACCTGGAAGGAATGGAATAAGGTGCGCTTTCACACCAATTGGCCCCATTCCTGGGCCACCTCCGCCATGAGGAATACAGAAGGTTTTATGCAAGTTAAGGTGCGATACATCGGAACCAATAAAGCCAGGTGAGGTAATGCCAACCTGTGCATTCATGTTCGCGCCATCAAGGTAAACCTGACCGCCCGCTTCATGCACCCATTCGCATACTTCTTGGATCGACTCTTCATACACGCCATGCGTTGAAGGATAAGTGATCATGATGCAAGACAGATTTTCACGATGCGTTTCGATCTTCGCTTTCAAATCATCGTGATCAATATTGCCCTGATCATCACACGCCACCACCACAACTTTCATGGACACCATAGCCGCAGACGCAGGATTGGTTCCGTGCGCTGAGCTTGGAATCAAACACACATTACGATGATCATCACCATTATGCTGGTGATAACGCTGAATCGCGATCAAACCAGCGTACTCTCCTTGCGCACCAGAATTAGGCTGCAATGACATGCCGTCGTAGCCTGTGATTTCGCACAACATGGCACTCAGTTTTTCCGCCAACTCTTGGTAACCAAAGCTTTGCTCGGTTGGCGCAAACGGGTGCATTTGACCAAACTCTGGCCAAGTCACTGGCAGCATTTCTGCCGCCGCATTAAGCTTCATCGTACAGCTGCCTAGCGGAATCATGCCGTGCGTCAAAGAGTAATCTTTGTTTTCCAATTTTTTCATGTAACGCATCATATTGGTTTCACTATGATGTGCAGAGAAAATCGGATGAGTTAAATATTTAGACGTACGACGACACGCTACAGGAATCGCGGCAAACTCGTCTTTCGCAATCGTTTCACTAAAGTCTGTGACTTTTAGCGCTTTGCCTGTGACCGCTAGAATCAAGTCTTCAACGTCTTTTGCGGTTGTCGTTTCGTCTAAGCTAATACCCAACTGCACAGGGAAATTATCCGCCGTTGCGGCATTGTCAGCGCTTTTAGAAACCGCGAACTTACGTAAGTTCATGCCTTCTGACAAAGCACGGTGATAAATGGCTTTACTCTGTTCTTTGGTGTTCAGCGTTAAAGTATCGAAGAAAGTGGTGTTTTCTAATTCAATACCTTCGCTTTGCAAGGCCGCAGCCAAGACGGCTGTGTAGTGATGTACACGACGACCGATTTTCAATAAGCCTTCTGGGCCATGATACAAGGCATAAAACGCCGCCATGTTGGCCAACAAAGCTTGTGCGGTACAAATGTTCGACGTGGCTTTTTCGCGACGAATGTGTTGTTCGCGGGTTTGCATCGCCATACGCAACGCTTGCTTGCCTTTGCTGTCTTTCGATACGCCAATCACACGACCCGGCATGGTTCGTTTAAACGCATCGCGGGTGGCCATAAAACCAGCATGTGGACCACCAAACCCCATTGGAACACCAAAACGTTGCGCACTGCCAATGACCACATCGGCACCCATTTCACCCGGCGCTTTCAATACGGTTAACGCCAACAAATCAGACGCGACAGTCACCAAGGTTTTCTTGGCGTGGGCTTTCTCAATAACGTCCGTTAGATCTACCACATTCCCCGTTGTGCTTGGGTACTGAAGAATCGCGCCGAACACATCATGGTTTTCTAGCTCATCCACACTGCCTGTGATGATGTCGTAACCTATGTATTCTGCACGAGTGCGGATAACATCAATGGTTTGTGGGTGTAAGTCGTCACAAACAAAAAACGCATTGCTTTTGTTTTTCGTCGCACGTTTACATAGCGTCATGGCTTCCGCGGCAGCGGTGGCTTCATCCAACAAAGAAGCGTTGGCTAAATCCATTGCGGTTAAGTCCATGACCGCTTGTTGGTAGTTCAACAATGACTCTAAACGGCCTTGAGAAATTTCCGGCTGATAAGGTGTGTACGCCGTGTACCAACCTGGGTTTTCTAACACATTGCGAAGAATAACGTTCGGCGTCAGCGTGTTGTAATAACCTTGACCAATGAAACTGCGATTGACGACATTTTTCTCGGCAATGGTTTTTAACGACGCCAGCATATCGGACTCACTTTGAGGAGCAGACAAGGCCATTTTTTCTGGTAAACGAATCGCAGCGGGAACGGTTTCGTCAATCAAATCGTCCAATGTTTTGACGCCAATTGTATCCAGCATGGTTTGTGTTTGCGCCGCATTTGGCCCATTGTGACGAGAGGCAAATTCTTCTTGATCACTTAATAAATCGAGCAAGGTATCTGTTGTCATATTTATCCTAAACAATCGCAGTAATAGAAAATCTAAAAAGGGAAAATGTCTTTTTTACGGTTGGATTTTTCACACCGTCAAAGGTAAAAACCTCAATACTTACTCAGCATTCAACGCGTCGTAGGCTTCAACAGACAGTAATTTCTCAAGTTCAGTCGCATCGGACAATTTGATTTTAACAATCCAGCCATCCGCATAAGGCGAATCATTTATCATTTCTGGGCTGTCTTCCAAAGCGTCATTGATCTCAACGATTTCTCCACTAACAGGAGCGTATAGATCAGAAGCGGCTTTCACAGATTCCACCAGTGAAAAGGTCTCACCTGCTTCTGTTGTGTCGCCCACTTCAGGCAACTCAACAAAAACCACATCGCCAAGCAAGTCTTGAGCGTGATCCGAAATCCCCATAGTGACCGTGCCATCACCGTTGTCTAACACCCATTCATGAGATTCTGTAAATTGAAATAACTTGTCCATAACCACTCCTTAAATAGTAATCATCAAATAAGAAACCATGTTTCCTATAATAGAATGTAGGCTTTTTACTCTGCCAATTGCCTGTAAACCGCCAGAAAAACTGAACTAATCGGTCAAACTTACATCAGCAAAACACCTTTATTTGCCGAGTATAGAAGAATTTTAATGAAAAGTTGATAAAAAGTTTCCAAAAGGAAACTTTTTATCTAGAATCATCAAAGTTGCTGTTTTAAATCCCTCTCTGACTCTGATATTGAGCGCTTTAAAACCTTTGTTTCACGGTCTTGGTTCTTTTGCTTAGAGCGTTCGATTAGTATAGACGGTATGAATTAGGAGAATAGAAATGACCGAAAAACAGCAACAAGACATTTATCCTTCGATGACCATTACAACCGATCAGAGCGAACAAAAAATCGCGCCGATCAAACTAGGTGAGCGCTTAAAAGAAATCCGTACCACATTAGGATTAACCCTAGAAGAAGCCAGCCAGAAAACGGGCTTAGCGCGTTCAACATTATCGAAGATTGAAAACGAACAAATATCGCCAACGTTTCAAGCGATGCAAAAACTCACTGACGGATTACAAATTGATATTCCGCAGTTGTTCGCAGCGCCAAAACAAATGAACACAACAGGACGTCGCGACATTACACGCAATGAATTGGGCAAACCTCACCCAACGTCCACTTACGAACACGAATTATTGGCCACGCAATTAACCAATAAAAAAATGATGCCGTTCAAATCTCAAATCAGAGCGCGCAGTTTCGATGCTTATGGCGACTGGATTCGTCACGACGGCGAAGAGTTTTTATTGGTATTGAGTGGCGAGATCACCTTTTTCTCGGAATATTATGAGCCTGTTAATTTAAGCGAAGGCGATTCCGTATATTACGACGCCAACATGGGACACATGTTGATTTCAGTCAGCGAAGAAGACGCATCCATCATTTGGGTAACCGCCTCATAACAATGCGTCTAAACACACAAACACCATAAGGAAACACCGTTATGTCAGATCAACTACTCGTTACACCTCTTCATGCTATGCACATTGAAATGGGCGCAAAAATGGTGCCTTTCGCGGGTTATGACATGCCGGTGCAATACGCACTTGGTGTTAAAAAAGAACACTTACATTGTCGCCAAGAAGCAGGATTATTTGATGTTTCTCATATGGGACAACTGCGTTTAAAAGGCGCGAACGCCGCCGCTGCGCTAGAAGCGCTAGTGCCTGTCGACATTATCGATTTACCAAATGGCAAGCAACGCTACGCTTTTTTCACCAATGAACAAGGCGGCATCAGCGACGATTTAATGGTTACTAATTTTGGCGATCATTTGTTTATCGTCGTCAATGCCGCGTGCAAAACTCAAGACATTGCACACCTTCAAGCGCACTTACCCGCCGATGTAGAGCTGGAAATCATTGAAGATCGCGCGCTTCTTGCGATTCAAGGGCCAAAATCCGTCGAGGTGTTAGCCAAGTTAAATCCTGCCGTAACAAACATGGTGTTTATGGACGCCGAGAAAATCGAACTCGTCGGCGTAGAATGCTACGTCAGTCGCTCTGGCTACACAGGCGAAGACGGCTTTGAAATCTCTGTACCAGCAACCTACGCCAACGAACTCGCCACCGCTTTGCTAGCAAACGACGAAGTGGAATGGATTGGCCTTGGCGCACGAGACTCATTGCGACTAGAATGCGGGTTGTGTTTATACGGACATGACTTAGACGACACCACAACGCCTGTGGAAGCGAACCTATTATGGGGAATCAGCAAAGCACGCCGTGCAGATGGCATTCGTGCTGGTGGTTTCATTGGCAGCGACTTAATTCTGGAGCAAATCGCCACCAAAAACGTGACTCGCAAACGCATTGGCCTAGTCGGACAAAGCAAAGCGCCGGTTCGTGAAGACACCAAACTCTTCGATGCCAATGACAACGAAATCGGCATTGTCACCAGCGGCACCTTCGGCCCTTCCAAAGGCATGCCAGTCGCCATGGCTTACGTCGCCTCAGACTTCACCGCCATCGGCACCGAAATTTACGCCGAAGTACGCGGGAAAAAACTCCCAATGACAGTAGAAAAAATGCCCTTCGTAGCACAAAGCTATTACCGCGGGTAAGCCACTCTATTTAATATTCAACAGCTGATTGTGGATTTAATTCGACATGGCTGTGCTTACCTATAACTCGCTATTTGAAGATAAAAAAGCAAATATGCAAAAGGTCTTCATTTTTAATTCAAAAATGAAGACCTGAGTAAGGTTCAGATTCAGAGACAGGAAAATACATCTCGTCTCTTTCTTTGATCAAAAAATCATAGGGCAACGAACATCCATACTTCATCAGTTGGAAAGTCATTAAAAAACATAAAAAAACCTCATTTAGGAGGCAGAAAAGCGCATAAACCAGACCTTATTGTCTATTTCCTATAAAGCACCAAAAAGGTGCGCGAAAAGTTACACAAACCACCACAAAACCAAAAAATTGACCAAAGAGTTATATTTTAAAAGGTTTTACTAAAAACACCGAAAAAGTGCACAAGATCTGCAATTCATACCTTTTTTGTGCAATAAAATTTAATTTGAAAAACTTTTCTCATAAGATTGCACCGCCTGAAAAAGTATGTAATATCCCAAACCTGACCAAACGGTTACATCATATCTACATGACAAATGATAAAGGGGACATACTTGTGAAAAAGGCAATTTTAGGTCTATCCAGCATCTTGCTTGCTGGCAGCGCATTAGCGGCAGATTACTCTGACGATATCCATAAGAACGATTACTCGTGGAGTCAATTCAACTTAATGTACGCTATTGATGAACTACCAGGTGAGTCCACTCATGATTACTTAGAGATGGAATTTGGTGGACGCTCAGGTATTGTTGACTTATATGGCTATGTTGATATTTTCAATCTTGCTTCAAGTGAAGACAGCGACAAAGCGAACAGTGATAAAATCTTCCTTAAATTAGCTCCTCGTTTCTCATTAGACGCTATCACTGGTAGTGACTTGTCTTTCGGTGCTGTTCAAGAGCTTTACATCTCTACTATCTTAAGCTTAGATGGCGGCCAAAATGGAACAAATAATACGTTTGTTGGTTTAGGCTCTGATGTGAACCTACCTTGGTTAGGTAAAGTTGGCATGAACCTTTATGCATTACACGATCAAAGCTTTGGTTCTCGTGATGGCTTAAATGGCTACCAATTCTCTATGAACTGGTTCAAACCATTCACATTCTTTGAAAATGGTTCATTCCTGTCTTACCAAGGTTACATTGATTACCAATTCGGTATGGACAGCGAGTATGTATCAGCAACCTCTGGTGGCGCTACTTTCCAAGGCCTTTACTGGCACTCAGATCGTTACTCTGTTGGTTATGGCTTAAAACTTTACCAAGACGTTTACGGTATCGAAGATTCTGAAGCATTCAAATCTTCTGGCATCTCTCATTATGTAGCGATGACATACAAGTTCTAAGTGCTCTATAAGACATAATAAAAAAAGAGCCGAATGGCTCTTTTTTTATTTCTGAACATTTTTCATCTTAATCGATCAAACCGCACCTCAGAAAATCCATTCAACCGTAGCCCTCATTACAAGTGTATCCTAAACGGGAAATACACCAGTTCTAATACGTTCGATATTCACTATTACTGCGTAAATCTCAGCCAGTAGGAAAAGAAAGTAACAACAAGGCAATTGCTATTTTTTAATCCATATTAAGAACTTTATACCATAAGTTATGGTCTTATTTTTTAGTGTCTAACACTAGGTTAAGAGCGTTTTAATTCAATTATGAGGGTATTTTTATGAGTCAAGAAACTCCGCGCCACCCACTTCCACCTTTCACCAAGGAAAGTGCCACAGAAAAAGTACGTCTGGCTGAAGATGGCTGGAATGGTCGAAATCCAGCAAAAGTTGCACTGGCTTACACCGCTGATAGTCAATGGCGAAATCGAGCAGAATTCCCCAAAGGCCGTGAAGAAATTGAAGCTTTCTTAACTCGAAAATGGACAAAAGAATTAGACTATAGACTCATTAAAGAACTCTGGGCTTATGATAATAACCGCATCGCTGTTCGCTACGCCTATGAGTACCATGATGACAGCGGTAACTGGTTCCGTGCTTATGGTAATGAAAACTGGGAGTTTGATGAGAACGGCTACATGGCAAACCGCCATGCATCCATTAATGAACAGCCTATCTGTGAAGAAGATAGAAAGTTTCATTGGCCTCTAGGCCGTCGTCCTGATGATCACCCAAGTCTAAGTGACTTTGGTTTTTGATAAGTTATCTCAACTATTAATAATGGGAAAGAAAACCCTCTCCCATTATTAATCATATTTCATACTTTAAACGATAAAGCGGTTCAAAATATTATTCTGCTGAACGGCTCTTGCGCTTTGCTCACTCATCGCATCACGGTTACTCTGTGCGTTCTGAGTGACTTCTTCCGAAATATCCCTGATTCTCTGAGTGTTTGTATTAATTTCCTCAGACACTAGACTTTGCTCTTCGGCTGCCGATGCTATTTGCATGTTCATATCTGTAATTTGTTGTATCGCATTTTTAATTTCGCTCAAAGATTGGTCTGCTTCTTGAGCTTTCAATACCGTCTCTTTCGCCGCATCTTTACTGCTAGACATGGCATGAGCAACGGAGCTTGCACCCGCCTGTAACTGTTCGATCATATTTTTAATTTCAGTTGTCGAGACTTGAGTACGCTGCGCCAGCATTCTCACCTCATCTGCGACTACCGCAAAACCTCGACCATGCTCACCCGCTCTAGCGGCTTCAATTGCCGCATTTAAAGCCAATAAATTGGTCTGATCAGCAATGTCATTAATCACTTGTAATACAGATTCGATACTGTCTGTAGAGTTTTTTAAAGATTCTACTTGAGTAACGGCATCATCAATACTAATGGATAAGTTATTAATAAACTCTTTTGTGTGATTTACGACAAGAGAACCTTGTTGAGAAGACTCATCCGCCTCTCTAGCAGCTTTTGCTGCGCTCTGTGCATTTTTTGCCATATCAACCGATGTCATCGACATTTCATGCATTGCGGTCGCTAATTGTTCAAGCTCTTCTACTTGATTAGACAATGCTTGAGTTGAATGCTCTGTACTCTGTGTCGTTTCAGCGGCACTTGCAAGAATATCTTCACCTATCTCTCTAAGAGATTTGACCTCACCTTGTAGGTTCCCGGTAAACGTATTAAAACCTTTTGCTAATTCAGCAAATTCAGGATCTGTTTGTGTACTAAGACGTTTAGTTAAGTCACCTTTACCTGATGCAATGTCTTGAATAGCCGTATTAATCAAACCAATTGGTTTCATCAGTTTAGTAATCAATACAAGGAATATAGCGATACTTGCTATCAGCGCTACGATTGAATAAATAATGGCATTGTTTTTGGTCTCTGTTATCGCACCAAACGCAATAGTATGGTCTAAAACAGAGCTTACATACCAATCTTGATTTGCAATTTTAAAGAAATTAAAGCCAAACTCTACGCCGTCAATATATTTAATCTGTAACTTTTCTTCGACTTTAATATCCGAGTGGTAACTATTAAAGTTTTGACCGTTTTTTTCTGTATCAGGGTGAGCAATAATAACACCCTCTTTTGAAACGAGTTGAATATAACCAGCTCCAAACATTTTTACTTTATTAGTAACCGAAGCAAGCATTTCAAGATCTATATTAAAAAATATTGCCCCTAAAAACTCTCCATTTTTTCTTAGCGGTGCGGCAATAGAAATAATCGTTTCGTTTGATTTTGGGTCCATATATGGCGTTGTCACAAATACGCCTTGATTTTGTTTTGCTTCTTTGTACCAAGGAAGGTTTCTAACATCTTCATTAATGGAAGAAGATTGATTACTAATAAGTTTGCCATCAGCCTCGAGTCCACCACCAGCCAATAAAAATGAATTCTTTACCACTATAGAGTTAATGGCATTTGATATATTACCACTGGTAATATCTAATACTATTTGATCGCTAATATATTGAGCAAGTTGAACTTTTCCTCGCATTTCCCCTTCAATACTGCTCGTGACGTTACCAATAATATCGTTAAGACTTTGATCAATCGTTGAAAAAATATTCGACTTTACTGTTAAGAATTGTTTTATAGAAAGCAAGCTTACAGTTAATAAAATTAATATAGCCACTACACTGGCTAATTTATATTTAAATTGCATATTCCATTATTCTCCAGGCTCAATAAGGTGTAAATTTTATGCCTAGACTACGTCAATTAAACGACCGTTTAAAGTTAATCTTGATGTACGTATACATTTGAAACAAAAACTTACATTCACACTTAAAAAGAGACGACTGTCTAGCAAATTCTAGGAAGTCCATACAATTGCCTCGATCAGACAGAAGCTAACAAATGCTTTATAATTTGTCCCATCACACACCTTAGAACGAACATAAGTATGAACAACAAAAAAGTCGCCATTATTGGTGGTGGGCTCAGCGGCCTTTACGCTGCTTACTTGCTAGAAAAACATGGCATCACGGATTATGTTTTATTGGAAGCTCGCACTCAGTTAGGCGGTCGAATCAATAGCGTGTCGGTCGATCCAAACTCAAATATTGATACGGTTGACCTTGGCCCTACTTGGTTCTGGCCAGATTTCCAGAGACAACTAGACGACCTAATAACAGAGCTCGAGTTAGCCCGTTTTACCCAATACGATACTGGTAATATGCTGATAGAACGTTCACAGCATGAAGCACCTATCGCCACAGAAGGCTTTATGGCGTCTCCAGAATCGGTCCGTCTATCTGGTGGGATGATGGCTCTTATTAACAAGCTTCGATCACACTTAAAAAACCAGCATATTATGCTAGGCAAAGTTGTACGTAAGATTCAAAATCTAGACGGCGATATCACGATTCACTACCAAGAAAGCCAAGACAAAAATACAACAAAGACAGATTCAGTAGCAGTACAGCACGTCTTATTAGCATTGCCTCCACGAGTGATTGAAAATACCATCGAATTTACACCATCACTCCCAACCGTGTTAACAAACCAATGGCGTAATACTGCGACATGGATGGCGGCACACGCAAAGTATGTTGCTGTGTACGATAAACCGTTTTGGCGTGATGATGGGCTTTCTGGCAGCGCTCAAAGTAGACTTGGTCCAATGGTAGAAATCCACGATGCGTCTATGCCAAATGGCAGTGCAGCTTTATTTGGCTTTCTCGGTGTGCCAGCAACTGTTCGACAACAAGTTACTCACGATGAATTAAAAAGCCATTGCTTAAATCAATTAACGCGACTGTTTGGTGAGCAAGCAACTAACCCAAAGCTAACGGTATTAAAAGACTGGGCACAAGATCAATATACAGCGACACAACTTGATTTTAATAACATCAATGAACATGGCAGAGCACCTGAAACGACGGCCAATAGCGGCCCGTGGGCAGGTAAAATAATCGGTGTGGGAAGTGAATGGTCAGCTCAATTCCCTGGTTATGTTGCTGGAGCGATTGAAGCTGCCACTGACGGTGTAAAAGCCTATATAGATTTAAAGAGATCAGCCCCTTAAACAAAGAACCTGACCTCTTTAAGGCGTTACAAATACCGCCCTTCTAGATGCCTCTTAAAGTGCTCTGCATTGAGTATTTCACCCGTGGCACGTTTCACTAATTCATCTGTAGTATGAAGTGAGGCTTGTGACCAGATGTTGTCGCTGAGCCACTGGAAGATTGGGCTTAGGTCTCCGCTTTTAATAGCCGCTTCTATGTCGACTGTGTTTTTCATAGTGGCTTTGTATTGGGCGGCGTACATGGCACCCAGCGTGTAAGATGGGAAATAGCCGAAGGCGCCATCTGTCCAGTGAATATCCTGCATGCAGCCGTTTTTGTAGTTGTCTTTGGTTGTAATACCAAGAGACGCTTTCATTTTTTCATCCCAAATGTCTGGCACGTCGGTGTGTTCAATCACGCCGTTGATCAAGTCACGCTCTATTTCATAACGCAGGATCACGTGCGCTGGGTAAGTCAGTTCGTCGGCGTCCACTCGAATAAAGCTTTTATCCACTCGTGTGTAGAGTTTATAAAGGTTGTCTTCATCAAACACTGGGTCTTTTTGAGCGTTAAAAGCATCACCTGACAAACGAGATAAATGAGTGATGAATTCTTTGCTGCGGCCAATTTGCATTTCAAAGAACAGAGATTGAGATTCATGAATCCCCATGGAGCGAGCTTCGCCAACAGGCAAGCCAGAAAACACTTTGGGTAGACCTTGCTCGTAACGAGCGTGGCCAGTTTCGTGAACGATGCCCATCAAGGCTTGTACAAAATCGCTTTCATCATAACGTGTTGTGATACGTACGTCGGATGGCACACCACCACAAAATGGGTGCACACTTTGGTCAAGTCGGCCGTGGTCGAAATCAAACTTTAATAATTTCATGATTTCCAAACCCAATGACTTTTGTGCCGCTGTTGGGTAAGTGCCCGATGGCATTATGATGGATTCTGTTTTTTGTTTTTCCAGTGCTTTCTCAATCAGCTCTGGTAACCACGTTTTCACCTCTGAAAAAAGTACATCAAGCGACGCCGTCGTCGTGCCCGGTTCGAATTTATCAAGCATGGCATCATAGGACGTCAGGCCGAGCGCTTCGCCTCGAATACCCGCTTCTTCACGAGACAAGGCAACCACTTCTTGCCAGTTTTTCGCAAAGCCTGTCCAGTCATTTTCTTGACGCTGTGAACGCCATGCGTGCTCACATTTTGAGCCTGCTTTAGATTGCGCTTGAACTAAGTCTTCTGGCAAAAGTGTTGCTTGTAACCATTGGCGTTTCATTTCTCGCAAGCTGGCGGTTTGTTCTGTGGTTAAGCTTTCGTTTTCCGCTTTATCGAACCATTCAGCAAGTTGTGGCTGAGTTGATAAACGGTGTACATGAACAGAGAGCTCCGCCATGGCGTTTGAGCGAGCTTCGTTGCCGCCTGTTGGCATATTCGCAGCAGCGTCCCAACCTAACATAGCTTGAGCATGATTAAAGTGGCTAATCGTTTGATAGTGAGCAGTGAGTTGTTCGTAACTGGACATAGATTGGTTCTCTGTTTATTCAAGTATCGTGTTTTTCTATACCGTTTTCGTTGCAAGCATAGTATTACATGGCTCAGCATTGGTACAGCCATGCATTATGAACAGAACGTCAAAAATAACGATGACGAATGGAAACCGTCAACTAAAAAAAAGGCCAACCGATCAACGGTTAGCCTTGATAACATAAGCAGACCAAACGACGTTACGCGTCGACCACTAAACCGTATTCCTTACTGGCATCTTGAATCCACAACCAAATGTAGTCAGAAAAGCTTCGACGAACGACAAGCTCAAAACGCTGTTCATCTAATCGTCGAATGATGGCAGAGCTTTTCGCGAATAACGTTGAAACCACTTTGTCGGTAGGAAATACCTTGCTGTGGAAATCAATGGTGGTGGATTTCTTCAACACATTCATAGCATCCTTACCAGACAACTCAAACACCGTTGTGCCACCGCTGATATTGACCAAAGAATAATGCCCTTCCAGCTTGTCTTGGAAACGGCTTTCTAGATCAAACGCTTTATCGCCAGACAGCGTAATCAACCATTCATCAGGTGAAATCCAACGAACAGTCACATCGCCTTTTGTTGCGGACGTGAGAGGCTCCATTGGTAAGGCGACACCCAATAACGACTTGATCGCGGTTTTCTGCTTCGCCGATGGGTGACAACGTAATGTCAGCAATCCCATTAACGGCTTTTCACAAAAATGCACACCGCCTTCTTGCAAACCTTGCTTTGCAAGGCTGGCTAAATCCACATGATGCAACGGGCTTTCAGCCATTGAATGGATTTTTTCACTGTCTTCAGGCAGTTGATTCGCAACCACCTTCATTTTTATATTTTCTACAACGGCATCAGACATGTTGACGTTCTCCTTTTGGGTCTAAGAAGACAGGACTGCAAATTTCCGCTTCAATCACTCGACCATCCGCTAATGGATAAAAGACTTTTTCACCCATTTTATCCAGTCCGCCTTTGACAAACCCCATTGCAATCGAACGATTTAGATTCGCACTCCAATAGCTTGACGTAATATGACCAACTAATGGCATCGGAATCGGCGCTTTTGGATCAAACACACCTTGAGACCCTTCTGGTAAAACCACGTTTGGATCGATTGTTTTCAAGCCCACCAGCTGTTTACGATCAGGCCTCACACAATCTTCCCGTTGCATTCCGCGCTTGCCAATAAAGCTAAAAGGCTTCTGCATAGAAACCGCCCAAGGCATGCCCAAATCATAAGCATGAACCGAGCCGTCTGTGTCTTGACCAACAATAATGAAACCTTTTTCAGCACGTAAAACGTGCATGGTTTCTGTTCCGTATGGCGTGATATTGAACTCTTTACCCGCTTCAATCACCGCATTCCAAACCTGCATGCCGTAATTGGCTTGCACGTTAATCTCAAAAGACAATTCGCCAGTGAACGAGATTCGGAATACCCGCGCTGGCACGCCAGCCACAGTCGCCGCTTTCCAATCCATGAAAGCAAAATTCTCTTTTGACACATCATAATCCGTAAGTTTTTCTAACAACTTACGGCTGTTTGGCCCAGAAATCGTCATGGTCGACCAATGATCTGTGACACTGGTAAAGTAAACTTCCAGCTCTGGCCATTCTGTTTGATGATAAATCTCCAACCATTCCAGCACATGCGCAGCGCCGCCCGTGGTTGTGGTCATCAAGAAGTGATTTTCAGCCAGACATGCGGTTACGCCGTCATCGAAAATCATGCCGTCTTCGCCAGCCATTAAGCCATAACGACATTTGCCAACGCCCAATTTTGCCCACGCATTGGTGTATACTCGACCAAGAAACTCCCGTGCATCTTTGCCTTGGATGTCTATTTTCCCTAAGGTCGATGCGTCTAGAATGCCCACAGAATCACGTACCGCTAAACACTCTCGATTTAACGTGTCTTGCATGGTTTCATTCCCTTTCGGGTAATACCAAGGACGTTTCCATTGACCCACATCTTCAAATAGAGCGCCTTGCTCTACATGCCATTTGTGCATGGCGGTGTAACGCTCAGGTTCAAACAACCCTCCACAGTGACGGCCAGTAATCGCACCAAACGCAATCGGTGTGTAATTCGGGCGGAACACCGTGGTGCCTGTTTCTGGAATGGTTTTATTGAGGGCTTTGGCCGCAACCGCCATACCGTTAATGTTGCCCAGTTTGCCTTGGTCTGTACCAAAGCCCATGGCGGTATAACGCTTCACATGTTCGATGGCTTCAAATCCTTCGCGACAGGCAATTTCAATGCCCGCTGCTGTAACGTCGGTTTGATAATCAACAAACTGCTTTGGCGCTTGAGACGTCGGCTTAATGTGTGGAATATGGAACAAGATCATCGGCGCCGTCATGGTTAATTGTTCTACTCTTGGTAGAACAAGCTCAACCGCTTCTAACCCGATATTGGTTAAAGCTTGCAAGCCAGCATCCAAGCCTTCTTGCAAGGCAACTGAGGTTTCATATTGACCATTAATGCCGCCTGCTGTCAGCTGTTTTTGTATCGTCGGTCCCGGCAAGAAACCCACCACAGAATCGTCCCATACTGGACGGCTTCCAGTATGACAAGACAAGTGAACCACAGGACTCCAGCCACCAGAAGTGGCCACGGTATCGACTTTTAACTTGGTAATTGAACCTGTTACCTTTGTGCCACTTTCGTCCAATGGGGCGATCGAAACACCTGTTACCCGTTTACTGCCTTGAACATCAATAACCGCAGAGCCCGTTATAATATTCAACCCAAGTTGACGTGCGGTTTCAGCACGATCACCTTTGGATTCCGTACGAGTATCTACAATCGCCGCCACAGTACGACCAGCATTCGCCCAATCTATCGCGGCTTGATAGCCGTAATCGTTGGTCGTCATTACAACAAGTTCATTACCAGGCACAACACCATAGCGATTAATGTAAGCAGACACCGCGCCAGAAATCATGCAACCTGGTACATCGTTGTTGGCATAAACCAAAGGACGCTCATGTGCACCCGTTGCTAATACAACCCATTTTGCTCGTACGCGATGCATTCGCTGGCGCACAGAATTGACTGGCGCAATATCCGCTAAATGGTCGCTGCAACGCTCATGAATCGTAAGGAAATTATGATCGTGATAACCGTTAACCGTCGAACGCGGTAACAACAAAACATCATCAAAAGTGCTTAACTCTTCAACAATAGAACGAATCCATTCAGACGCAGGCTTTCCATCCAGTTGTTCTGAGCTGTCTAATAAACTGCCACCAAACTCATTTTGTTCGTCGGCGATGATAACGCGAGCGCCGCCGCGTGCCGCCGTTAACGCTGCCACTAAGCCCGCTGGGCCTGCGCCAACCACCATGACATCGCAATGCTGATTAATGGCGTCATAGGTATCTGGGTCGTGCTCTTTAGGCGCTCGACCAATGCCGGCCGCTTTACGAATCATAGACTCGTAAGTGTCCCAAAGAGACTCAGGAAACATGAAAGTTTTGTAGTAAAAACCCGGTGGCATCATTTTCCCGCCGACTTTACCAACCAAACTCATCACGTCAGTGTCCACACTTGGCCAACCATTGGTAGAAGCTGACACCAAACCGTCGAACAATTCTTGTTGCGTTGCTCGTACGTTTGGCACCTGAGTGGCTTCCGTCGCACCCAATTGCAACACAGCATTTGGTTCTTCTGCGCCGCTGGCAATGATGCCTCGTGGACGACTGTATTTAAAACTACGCGCCACCACATCGATGCCATTTGCCAGCATTGCAGAGGCTAACGTATCTCCCTTATGACCTTGGTATTTTTTGCCATTATAGGTGAAGGTGAGCGTTTCTGAGCGATCAATACGACCGCCACTTACAAGGCGATTTTGTTGTGTCATGATGCCGCTCCTGATGCGATTTCTTGCGGAACAGAGCTGTCCACTACCGATGGTTTCTCACCGATTTTATAAATCTCTTTGATTTCATACGTTTGAGTATCACGAGTCATATTAAAAAATTTCCGACAGCCAGCTGAATGTACCCAAAGTTCATGATGTAAACCTCTTGGATTTTTGCGGAAAAACAAATACTCCCCCCACTCTTTATCTGTGCAGGCGTCTGGGTCTAATGGACGAACAATGTGCGCTTGACCTGCAGCATGAAACTCTTCTTCTTCACGGTATTCCGCACAATGTGGGCAATAAATATGTAACATTTTAATCCCCTTATTAGTGAGCGACGCCTGCGGCGCCATGTTCATCAATCAAAGCACCATCGTGGAAACGTTTAATCGAAAAAGGTTCTGCAATCGGATGCGCTTTTCCATTCGCCAATGTATGCGCGAACAAATGTCCAGAACCCGGCGTGCCTTTAAATCCACCTGTTCCCCAACCACAGTTAAAGAACAAGTTCTTCACAGGTGTTTCTGAAATGATTGGACTTGCATCTGGGCAAGCATCGACAATTCCGCCCCATTGGCGATTCATGCGCACTCGGCTCGTACAAGGGAAAAGCTCAACGATGGCTTGGATCGTGTGTTCAATGATGCCGTATGAACCGCGTTGACCGTAGCCAACCCAGCCATCAATCCCTGCGCCAATGACGAGATCACCTTTATCAGATTGGCTCATGTAACCGTGTACATGATTGGACATCACCACAGTATCGAGGAAAGGTTTGATAGGCTCGGACACCAAAGCTTGCAAAGGGTGAGATTCCACAGGCAATTCAAAGCCTGCCATTTTAGCCAATACACCACTGTTACCAGCGACCGCACAACCAACACGATCGGCTTTAATCACGCCATATTGCTTGGTTTTGACGCCTGTCACTTTGCCGTCATTCACTTCTAAATCGACCACTTCACAGCTCTGTATTAAATCCACACCCAACGCATCGGCCGCTCGTGCATAACCCCAAGCAACCGCATCATGTCGTGCATTGCCTGCGCGTCGTTGAACAGATGCACCGAGAATGGGATAACGAGAATTTTTCGAGCAATCTAACGTTGGGATTTCTTTTTGCAGCTGCTCGGCATCGACCATTTCATTATCAATGCCTTGCAAACGGTTCGCTGCAACTAAGCGCTCATTGGCTCGCATATCCTGCAAGGTGTGACAAGTGTGATAAACACCACGCTGAGAAAACATCACGTTGTAGTTAAGCTCTTGTGCAAGGCCTTCCCACAATTGCATCGAGTGTTCATACAAAGCGGCCGATTCATCCCAAAGGTAATTAGAGCGAACAATGGTCGTATTACGACACGCATTACCGCCACCCAAATGCCCTTTTTCAATCACAGCAACATTGGTGATGCCATGCTCTTTTGCGAGATAATACGCCGTGGCCAATCCATGACCGCCACCGCCAATAATAATCACGTCGTATTTCTTTTTAGGTGTGGGATTACGCCACACTCGCTGCCAGTTTTCGTGATGACTTAAACTGTGCTTTAACAACCCAAAGCCTGAATAATGCTGCATCAAATCAGCTCCCTTACATACACAACGGATGCTGTGGCGTGGTGAAAATATTGTCTTGTTAAAAGACCATGTTGAGGCAAAAATTTCGATGTATCAGAATGACTTAAATCGACAAAGAGTCAGCCTTCATGCCGATAATAAAGGCTATATTTTCAGGGCTTATGCTTGGGAACGTCGGGGGAATGACGATTTACGACAAAGGTCAAAAAACGACAAAATAACAGACAATGTAAAAAAAGCGTTTTAGAGCGTCTGTAACCATTGATAAAAAATGGCCACTCTTGCATCTTGCACCGCGCCATCAAGTGAAAGCATCACATAATCACAGCCTGTTGCCTCCATGCCAAGCGGTGCAATCAGTCTGTTTTGTGCCAAATCGTCTGACACTAACGGAGTCGATCCAATGGCGATGCCAAGCTGGTTTTGTGCCGCTTGTAACGCATAAAAAAAGTGATCGAAGTATTGCTCAGCTTGAGGAAGTGTTTTATCTGATATTGGCGTTCCTGTCAGCGCTTCGTTTTTCCAATCGTCCCAAGCGCTTGGCCTTGTACGACTGTGCAGCCAAGTCGCCTTGGTTAAATCTTGTTGAATGGTATTCAACCAATAATCTTGCGTGCAAACTGGGCCCGCTAATTCAGTACAAAGGTGAGAAACGCGATAATCTTCTTGAATGCCAAAATCAGAACGTCGAATCGCCACATCACAACCTTCAGATAACAAATCAATTGGCCCGCCCGCCATTCTCAGATCCACATTCAGCTCTGGGTGTTGTTTATGAAAATCCCCCAAACGTGGCATTAACCAACGCATGGCCAAACTAGGTTCACAAGACACCACCAAAAAAGGCGATTCAATATCATGACGATGAATTTCTTCAACCGTATTCGCTAATGCATCGAGCGTCTCAGTTGTGGTTTTCAGTAACCTTTTTCCCGCCACAGTGAGATACACGCGGCGATTACGACGGACAAATAAATTCACACCAATACGCTCTTCTATTTGTGCCACTGCACGACTGATTGCACCGTGCGTAAGGTGCAATTCTTCCGCTGCGCGAGAAAAGCTTTGATGACGAGCCGCCGCCTCAAATGCTGTTAATGAACCTAATGGTGGCAAGCGTCTTTTTGTGTGAGTTTTATTCACAATAACTCTCAGTATTTATCGTTTTAATTGGAGTGTCTGTTCCTTCATGATTTCATTATTCACAGATAAAGGGTATTTACCATGCTAAACATAAATCATTTTGAATTGTATTCGGTTGCCATTATTACCTTGCTGGCGGTGATCAGCCCTGGACCAGATTTCGGGATGGTGTCTAAAGTGGCGTTATTAAAAGGAAGGCGCGCGGGTATTTTGTGTGCTCTTGGTATCGGGACGGCGATCAGTGTTCACCTCGCTTACACCTTAATTGGGTTAGGTGTTGTCTTTGCCAACAACATTTGGGTGTTGAATACATTACGATATCTTGGTGCGCTCTACCTCATTTGGCTCGGCGTTTCGGCCTTGTGGCCAGACATTAAAAGGCTTTGTTCAATCAAATCCGTTGATGTTCCCCAAAACGAAACAACCACTATAGAGGCGAAAACATCGGCGTTTTGGACTGGGTTTGCCTGCAATGCATTAAACCCAAAAACCATGTTATTCATCGTGTCTTTGTTCAGCCAAGTGATCTCGGACGATACGCCACTGAGCATCGAATTAGGTTATGGCTTTTACATCGCCTTTGCGCATTTCCTTTGGTTTGGCTTGGTTGCCTGTTTACTGACAGCAGCAACAATACAAAAGAAAGTTTTGGTGTTTAAAGTCTGGATTGAAAGAATCACAGGCGTGTTTTTAGCGTCATTTGGCATGCGTTTGTTGGCTGGTGAATAAGGCGTAAAAGCGAGCCATTGAAAAACAAACTCTCTCTCCGTTTTTAGAGAGAGAGAGTTTCGCATGATCACACTAAGCGTCTAGTAGGCTTTTCAAGCCAAGTTCCAATCCTCGAACTTCAGCAAGCCCTTTCATACGGCCTAACGTGGAATAGCCCGGCTTGGCGTTTTTTGCTAAGTCATTCAGGATTTGATGGCCGTGATCTGGCCTCATTGGTATCGACAACTGATAATCTACCGTACTGTTTTTACGCTTTTTCTCTTCCAAGACGAGCGCTCGAACAACGCCAACCATGTCCACATCGCCACCCAAATGAGACGCTTCATGGAAGCTGCCTTCTACTTCTTCTCGCTTGGTGGATCTGAGGTGGGTAAAGTAAATGTTTGAGCCGAAACGCTCAATCATGTCTACAAGATCATTGTCTGCTCGGACGCCGTAAGAACCTGTGCACAGTGTGATGCCATTGGCTTTGCTTGGTACTGTAGACAGCAACCACTCAATGTCATCCTTCACAGAAACCACTCGCGGCAAACCTAATATTGGGCGCGGTGGATCATCTGGATGGATGGCCAACTTCAAACCGCCCTGTTCTGCCACTGGCGTAATCGCTTCTAGGAAAAGCTGCAAATGCTTGCGCAAAGTGGCTTTGTCTATATGATCGTATTCCGCCAATTTGTCACGAAATTGGTCGAGCGTGTAGCTTTCTTCTGCGCCCGGTAAACCGGCAATAATATTGGCTACCAGTCGCTTTTTATCGTCTTCTTTTAACTGCTCAAGGAAGGCTTTTGCTGCCGTTTTTTCAGACTCAGAATACTCCGACTCGGCGCCTTTTCTCTCTAAAATATACAGTTCAAACGCAGCAAATGCGGTTTGATCAAAACGCAATGCGCGTGAGCCATCTGGCAACTCATAAGCCAAATCCGTGCGCGTCCAATCCAAGACGGGCATGAAGTTATAGCACACCGTATCGATGCCACATTGAGACAAGTTTAATAACGTCTGTTTGTAGTTTTCAATGTATTGAAGACAATTGCCAGTACGCTTTTTAATGTCTTCATGGACTGGCACACTTTCTACCACAGACCAACGAAGGTTATGAGATTCAATCAGCTCTTTTCGTGTTTGAATGGCTTCTATTGGCCAAACATCGCCATTAGGAATTTCATGTAACGCAGTCACAACGCCTGTTGCGCCTGTTTGACGAATATCGGTTAAAGTGGTGTCGTCATTTGGTCCAAACCAACGCCAAGTATGTTCCATTGTGTTCTCCGAATTTGATAATGTGTTGCTATAAACGGCTAAAAATAAAAGAGCGATTACTGAAAAGACATCGCGTTTATCGTTGCCATCGCCCCTTTAGATAATAAAGATTGGTACGCACTCAAAACCGCCTGATAAAAACCGTCGTTGTTATTCAGTGCGGCTGGAAAAACGCTTTTAGACGCCAAGGAATGTCGGATAAACTCTTCAGGCTTGTCATATTTTGAATGCAAAGCGTTGAACTCTTCGGCTAAAGGATCGTTTACTGGATGCTCATTGTTTGAAGCATCTTTGCCTCGCATGTACAGAATCCAAGCGGCAACGCCTAACGCAACAACCGGTGTAACCGTTTTCTCTTCCGCCGTATTTTCTTCAACAATATTTTCTTCAACAATAGACAACCAACGCTGTGGGATTTTCTGCGAACCGTCTGTAGCAATTTGCGACAATTGATGCTGCAAACTGTCATTACTAAAACGCTGAATGAGCGTTTCGATGTACTCAACAACATTGACGCCTTGCGGCATATTCAATGTCGGCATGGCTTCTGATGTCATGTAGCGTCGAATTAAAGTCACGAATTCAGGCAGTGCAACCGCCTCTGCAACCGTTTGAATATTCGCCGCCAAACCAAGGTACGCCAACAAAGAATGACTACCGTTTAATAAACGTAGCTTCATGGTTTCAAATGGGTGAACGTCTTTCACCATTTGCACGCCATCATGTTCCCAATCTGGGCGACCTTGCGGAAAGTTATCTTCGACAACCCATTGACTGAAGGCCTCGCACATCACGGCGTTTGGATCAGTACAATGCAATTCTTGCTGTAATCGAGCCAGAGAATGCTCCGTCATCGCTGGAACAATCCGATCTACCATAGAGCTTGGAAACGCCACATGATGGCTCACCCAGCTCTCAAATTCAGTACCGCGGTAAGCCGCAAGTTCGCAAACGGCTTGACGAATCAAGGCGCCATTGCTTGGCATATTGTCACAAGACAAAATAGTAAAAGGCGCGAGGCCTAATGCTCTGCGGCGAAATAAAGCTTCGACCAAAATTCCCGGTGCGGTTTTAGGCTGATCAGGGAATGAAATATCGTGCTGAATGTTTGGGTCATTCTTATTGAGCGTTTTATCCGCTGGCGTTAAACAATAGCCTTTTTCAGTCACCGTTAAGGTCACTATTTTTGTGTCTGTGGAAAGCAACCTTGCGAATAAAGCCGATTTATCATCGCCCGCAAAGATCGCTTCGCCTATGGCATTTACTTCTCTAAGCGTCGCGTTTTCGCTGTCTGAATATTCCGCAACATGATATTGACAGCGCTGTGCAGTTAGCTGGTTAACCAATTCTGCATTAGAACGAACATTCGCTGCACTAATGCTCCAATTTCCGCCTTTATGGCGATTCATATTTTTTTCAACATAAACCGCTTGATGCCCGCGATGAAAGGCTCCTAAGCCAATATGAACAATACCAATGTTAACTTTTTCTGGGTTATATAAAGTTTTTATTGTTGTTATCATAACCATGATAATTTCCTTAAAAAGACTCAATTTTCTGAACAAAGACTCAGTATAAGAGTGCTTAATTCGTCGTCATCTTGAATCAAAGTCTCTTTAAGGTCAACCAATTCATAAAATTGGTTGACCAATGTAAAATCAACTTATAGTCTTATGTTAACCCCAGCTCAATTGGACACGATGTACGAGAAACATGATAAATACACTGAATAAACCAAAGCGCCTCTACCAAGAAATAGGATTGACGCTTTATGAAGAGCTGAAAGCCGACGACGTTCAAGTTGGCGATCGCTTAGCACCTGAAAGAGACATTGCTGAACGCTTAGACGTGAGCCGTGCCGTGGTTCGTGAAGCCTTGATCATGCTGGAATTAATGGAGTTAATTGAGATTCGCAAAGGCAGCGGCATTTATCTCATTAAAAAACCAGAACAAAATAACGCGGCCAACATTCAAGAATCACCATTAGATAACGATGATGTTGGTCCATTTGAAATGATGCAAGCAAGACAGCTTTTAGAGAGCCATGTGGCAGAGTTCGCAGCAACACAAGCGACGAAGAAAGACATTCTAAAAATCCGCGATGCCTTGGCCCTTGAAAAACAAAATATGGATGTGGTGGATGACAATCACGCCAGCGATAAACTCTTTCATTTAGCCATTGCTGAAGCCACTCAAAATAGTGTCTTGGTTGGTTTGGTCGAAGATTTATGGCAACGACGCGAAAAAAGCTTAATGTGGAAACAACTTCATTCTCACATTACGGATCAAAGTTATCGAAAAAAATGGCTTTTAGATCATGAAAATATTTTATTAGCGATACAACAAAAGAAACCAGATGACGCTCGTTTAGCCATGTGGCGACATTTGGAAAATGTAAAAGACACTTTGTTGATGTTATCTGAGCATCAAGCACCAAATTTTGATGGGTATTTATTCAGCTCTAATCCGGTACAAATTTAGAGGGTATAAAGCATAATTTTTATCGTAAAAAATACCATTAGAAT
>CALLIL010000043.1 GCA_938009755.1 uncultured Marinomonas sp. | reverse complement strand
AAGAATAAGCATTGAAGATAATGTCGCCCTTAGTCGGATTCTCTAATAAATTAATACAACGTAAAAAAGTGCTTTTACCAGAACCACTGGAACCGAGAATTGAAATAACATCACCGTCATAGGCTTTCAGGGAAATTCCCTTCAACACTTCAACATCGCCAAACGTTTTATGAATATCCACGAGCTCTAACGCTGGAGTTTTCGACATGCGCTCTACCTTTTTTTATTAAATGCTTATTCTTGTTTACAAGATTCATTTCCGTATTGACTCTGCCATAAGAGATACAAAAATCACGCCAAGAATAATGTAACGCGTAGTTTAAATTATTTTTTCCAAAGTTGCCTTTTTTTCCTATCGCTTGGTACGGAAACCACCTCTTTGGTGCGAATCTTATTACGCTCTTCTCGAGGTGTTAATTCAAAAAAGCTTTTATAAGTGGTACTAAAATGAGGCGCTGAACCAAATCCGCACTCTATTCCGACATCTGAAATAGATTTGTCACTTTGTGTAAGCAATTGCTTCGCGTGGCGCAAACGTAACTCCAAATAATAGCGAGAAGGCACAATATCCAAATTCGTCTTAAAGAGTCTTTCTAAATGCCGTCTTGACACACCGACATGATAAGCAATGTCATCCGAAGAAAGTGGTTCTTGGATATTTGCTTCCATCAATTGCACTGCTTCAACCAACTTCGGCTGTCCTGTACCAATACGCGCCTGCAAAGGAATACGCTGAGGGTCATCATGAGTACGAATACGTTCACACACAAATTGCTCTGATATAGCGCTGGCTAATGTCATACCATGTTGCTTACCAATCAAAAACAACATCATATCCATGGCCGCCGTTCCACCACTGCAAGTAAACCTATCTCGATCTACTTCAAAGAGGTGGTTCGACACAATCGTCTGTGGAAACTCATCACGTAAGTTCGCAATACTCCACCAATGAATCGTAGCTCGGTATCCATCTAGCAATCCTGCTTTCGCTAATAAATAACTTCCTGTACAAATCCCGCCCAGTCCAACGTGTTTTTTTGCTTGCTTCTTCATCCAATTTTCTAAAGTCAAACTTTCGTTTTTTGTCACTGGAGACGCACCACACACAAATACTGCGTCTAAATCCGTTGGTGCCTCATGAATAAGGTAGTCCGAGACCGTTGTAACCCCTGTATTTGAAGCAATATGCTTTTCATCATGACTAATAGTACAAAAAGAATAGAGCTCTTTACCTGTCACCCAGTTCGCCATATGCAATGTTTCAATCGCAGAAGAAAAACCCAACATAGAATAGTTAGGTAAGAGCAAAAAACCGTATTTTTGTGGTTTTTTACTCGCCTGCATGATTTCTCTTGATGCGACTTCGCTTTTGTACAAAATATTATCCTGTGAATGGGCGATAAAAAGGACGTTTTTTTCGTTTAAAATAAATATTAAGGTTTTTTATCATCGTCGATTCGATATTTTAAACCTTTACAATCAAACATAGAAACAACATGTCGCAATTAGATAAGTTGGCAACTATGAAAGGAAGGTATTTTTCATAATAATCTCATATTGAGCCAAATTAAATACTTTCGTAAAACCGCATTTACAACTAGTTTTATTATAAACACCACTCACAAAGGATGAGTTCTGATGACTGATGATAAAAAAAACGAATTGATCAAGCGCGTTGAACTAGAGATTAACGATAATTTTGGTGCCACTGAAGCGAGTAACCTTATTCAACTTGCTCACCTTTATTTTCAGGATTACCTCACGGAAGATTTGGCTAACGAATCCATTGAAAACCTCTACGGTACGATCGTATGTTTATGGGATTTCGTTCAACAACGAGATGAGAACACACCTAAAATTCGCATCTACAATCCGAATTACGAAGAACACAGCTGGCAGTCTACTCACACGGTAATTGAAGTCCTTATCCAAGACATGCCCTTCCTTGTGTCCTCTCTAAACATCGCCATTGTTCGCCTTGGCCACACAGTTCACATGACCGCTCACCCACTTATTCCTGTTGAACGTAATAAAAAAGGCGAATTACAAAACATCAATACAAGCACTAAAACACATGAAGCTTTAATGCGCTTCGAGATCGACCGTTTATCAGACATTAATGTTTTAGACGCTATTAAAGATGAATTGCTTCATTGCTTAGTTGATGTGGATAAAGTGGTGTCTGATTGGTCTTCAATGCATTCGAAAATCAATGAAATCATTTCAGAATCTGAAAAGCTTACGCACCTGAAGAATAACGAAGAACATCAAGAGAATTTAGATTTCCTACGCTGGGTAGCAAACAACAATTTCACTTTCATTGGCTTCCGCGCTTACGACTTAACTGTCGAAGGTAAAGAGACACACCTCAAATTGATCGACGGCTCTGGATTAGGCACGTTCCGCGACATTAATGATAAACAAGTAAAACGTGACATTGTCCTACAAGACAACCTTGCCAAATTAGCCGTCGACAGCAGTAATATTTTGATTTTAACCAAGTCTACGGCGATCTCTACCGTTCATCGCCCTGTTCATCTTGATTACTTAGGTGTGAAGCGCTTTGACAAAAAAGGGAATGTAATTGGTGAATGGCGCTTCTTTGGTTTGTATTCTTCCACCACTTATATTGCGCGCCTAAAAGACATTCCTCTATTACGTAAGAAGCTTGATCGCATTATCGAAAAATCCGATGTCGAACCAAACAGCCACAAAGGCAAAAACTTAAAGCACATTCTAAACAGCTACCCACGTGACGAAATGTTGCAAGCGCCTTTAGAAGAGTTATTTGGCACAGTAGAAAGTATCTTAGCGATTCAAGAGCGCCGCCAATTGCGAGTTTTCTTACGTAAAGATATTTATGGTCGATTCCTAAACGCCTTAGTTTATGTACCAAGAGATCGCTACAACACAGAATTCCGTATCAAAATGGAAAACATTTTGATGTCCGCTTGCAACGGTGCCAGTGCCGAATTTAATGTTCAGTTCTCTCAGCTCGTGTTGGCCCGTGTTAACTTTACCATTCAAATTGCGGACCCAAAAAACAGTCCAAAAATTGATGCAGAAGACATCCAAGCGAAAATGCAGGACGCAATGAGTTCATGGGAAGACAAACTGCTGAATGCGCTCCACAAATCCCATGGAGAAGAAAAAGGCAACGCGCTTTCTGATACTTACGCGCCATATTTACCAGCGTCTTACCGTGAAGACTTCTCTCCAAATGCGGCGGTGTTAGACATAGAGCGCTTAGATCTTCTTAAAGGCGAAGGCGAAATCTCGACTCACCTTTACCGCCAAGTTGGTCAAAGTAAAAACAACCATTTCTTCAAAGTATACGGTTCAGGCACGACACTCGTATTGTCTGACGTATTGCCAATTTTGGAGTGCATGGGTTTAAGAGTGCTTGAAGCGCGCCCATACGAGTTAGATCAAAACGGTGATGGTAAGGCCGACACTTGGGTCGTTGAATTCGCCATCTGCGTCGATGCTGACGTAAATTTGGAAAAAAATGCACAACGAGAAGCGTTTCAAGACGCCTTTAATCAAGTCTTCCGTCGTCGTGTCGAAAATGACCGCTTTAATGCCTTGGTTTTGAACGCCTCTTTAACATGGCGCCAAATCACCATGCTGCGTGCCTTAACGAAATACTTGATGCAATTACAAGTGCCTTTCTCTGGCCAATACATGCAACAAACACTAGAGAAAAACGCCAATATCACACGCTTATTGGTTCAATTGTTTGAACAACGATTCGACCCAAGCCAAACAAGCAAGCGTGATGAAAAAGTAGAAAAATTACTGGAAAAAATCGCCCTTGAGTTAGACAACGTCGCGAATCTAGATGAAGACCGTATTCTGAAGCACTACTTGTCTGTCATTCAAGCGATGTTGCGTACGAACTTCTACCAAGCGAATGCCGAAGGCGAGATCAAAGATTATGTGTCTTTCAAACTGGACCCATCTTTAATACCTGCCGTGCCATTGCCACGACCTAAATTTGAAATCTTTGTCTATGCGCCATGGGTTGAAGGTGTGCACATGCGAGGCGGCAAAGTCGCCCGTGGTGGTTTGCGTTGGTCAGATCGTATGGAAGATTTCCGTACCGAAGTTCTGGGCCTTGTAAAAGCCCAAATGGTAAAAAACGCCGTTATTGTGCCTGCTGGTGCAAAAGGTGGTTTCGTTGCCAAGCAACTGAAGAAAAACGCCTCTCGTGAAGAAGTCCAAGCAGAAGTGGTACATTGCTACACCACTTTCATTAGTGGCTTATTAGACATTACCGACAACCTTGTACAAAACGAGATTGTCGCACCGTTGTCAGTAGAACGTTATGACGAAGACGACCCTTATTTGGTGGTTGCCGCCGATAAAGGCACGGCGACTTTCTCTGATTTGGCCAACAGTATTTCTGAGAAATACGGATTCTGGCTTGGTGACGCATTCGCGTCTGGTGGCTCAAACGGCTACGACCACAAAAAAATGGGTATCACAGCGCGTGGTGCTTGGGAGTCAGTGAAACGTCAATTCAAAGAAATTGAAATTGATTGCCAAACAACCGATTTCACTGCAGTCGGCGTAGGCGACATGGCTGGTGATGTGTTTGGTAACGGCATGCTGTTGTCCAAACACACTTGCTTGATTGCAGCATTTAATCACATGCACATTTTTATCGACCCAACACCTGATGCGGCCTCTTCTTTTGCGGAGCGTGAGCGCATGTTCAACTTGCCACGCTCTTCTTGGGAAGATTACAACAAAGAATTAATTTCGAAAGGCGGCGGTATTTTCAATCGCTCAGCGAAATCCATTCCGATCAATGCAGACATCCGTAAAGCGCTGGGCATTGAAGGCAATATCAAATCCATGGCGCCAATCGATTTGATTAACGCCATTCTGAAAGCACCTGTGGATTTATTATGGAACGGCGGTATCGGCACTTACGTTAAATCCGAAGGCGAATCTCATGCCGATGCAGGCGATAACGCCAACAACGGTTTACGTGTAAATGGCAAAGAGCTGCGCTGTAAGATTGTAGGTGAAGGCGGTAACTTAGGCCTAACACAATTAGGTCGTATTGAGTTTGCTCAGAATGGCGGTTTAATCAGCACAGATGCCATCGACAACTCTGCTGGCGTAGACAGCTCAGACCACGAGGTAAACATCAAGATTCTCTTGAACCGTGTGGTTGAGAACGGCGACATGACAGAAAAACAACGCAACACCTTGTTGGCGCAAATGACCGACGAAGTGGGCAACTTAGTGCTGCGTCATAACCTTGGACAAAGTCATGTTCTGTCCTTGGCAAACGCGCAATCTGTCGATCGCTTAACCGACCATTGGCGCTTACTACAATCTTTAGTAAAAGAAGGCCGTTTGAACCGTGAAATCGAGTTTTTACCAAACGATTCACAAATCAAAAAACGCCTAAACAAAGGACAAGGCCTAACGCGCCCAGAAATCTCTGTGTTATTGGCTTACTCGAAAATCAAGCTGTCTGAACAATTGGTAGAAGACGGTATTGGTGAAGACACAGATTTGATCACTCAAATCGCAGAATACTTCCCAACGCCTCTGACTAAGAAGTTTGGCGACCAAATGTCATCACACCCTTTGATTCAAGAGATTGTTGCAGGTCACGTTACCAATAATCTTGGCAATCGCATGGGGCCGACATTTACGACTTATATGCAGGAAGAAACCAGCGCAACTTCTTTGAATGTCGTGCGAGCTTACATGGCAGCAGAAGACATTTTCGGGGTTGCTGAATTGTGGGACGCGGTGAACGATTTGGACTTTACCATTTCAAACCAAGTATCCAATAGCTTGTTGATTCGCA
Source organism: uncultured Marinomonas sp. (assembly GCA_938009755.1). Taxonomy (GTDB): domain Bacteria; phylum Pseudomonadota; class Gammaproteobacteria; order Pseudomonadales; family Marinomonadaceae; genus Marinomonas. The sequence continues at coordinate 18,009 of CALLIL010000043.1, read as the reverse complement.
TACAAGGATTATTAGAACGCGCCACATTATGGCTGCTACGTAATACTCGCGAAAGCTTGTCGGTTCAGCGCTTAAAAGACACATATCAACCAGGCATTGAGATTATTCGAGCCAACATGCAAGCCATCTTGACCGAATCGAGCCAAACACATTTGCAAAATATGGCCGCCGATCTGTCAGAGAAAAACGTTCCAATGGACATTGCGAACAAGCTATCCTCTCTGGATTACTTATTCTACGGGCTCGATATTATTCGTGTTGCCGCGAATACGGATTCAGAAGTATTGGATGTCGCACAGACCTATTTCGCATTGGAAATGGACTTGCAACTTCATTGGTTACGCCACAAGGCAAGTGAATTGCCTGTTAATGATATGTGGCAACGTCGCGCCAAAGCAGGTCTTGGCGACGAAGTGGATAACAGCTTAAGAACACTCACTCAAGCGGTTATCCAGTCCAGTGCAGAAATTAAGAAACTGGATCAACGCTTAACTCATTGGCGTGAATCAAACAGCAACAGCATTACGCATTACCGTTCGATCTTTGGCGAAATCAAAGCCGAAAGTGAATTAACGCTTGCGATGGTCACTGTTGCTATTCGTGAACTTAGAAATTTGATATAAACCTAAAGGTGGCCGACACTTCGGCCACCTTTCATTTAAAGAGGAATAAAAAAAGTGACTCAGCAAGTAACAAGAGCAACATTCGATGAAGTAATGGTTCCTAACTACGCACCTTCTGCGATCATTCCAGTGCGCGGTGAAGGCTCTCGTGTGTGGGACAACGAAGGCTTGGAATACATCGACTTTGCAGGCGGAATTGCTGTTACCGCATTAGGTCATTCTCACCCAACACTGGTTAATGTAATGCGAGAGCAAGCTGGACAACTTTGGCATTTATCAAACGTAATGACCAATGAACCAGCGTTACGTGCAGCACAAAAACTCACGCAGAAAACCTTTGCTGATCGCGTCTTTTTTGCGAACAGTGGCGGTGAAGCAAACGAAGCCGCATTCAAACTAGCGCGTCGTTATGCATTTGACCATTTCGGCCCAGAAAAACATGAAATCATTGCCTTCAACAAATCTTTCCACGGCCGTACGTTATTTACAGTATCCGTTGGCGGACAAGCGAAATACAAAGAAGGTTTTGAACCAACACCTGGTGGCATCAAGCATTGTGACTACAATGACATTGAACAGCTCAAAGCGCTTATGTCTGATAAAACATGCGCAGTAGTTATGGAACCAATACAAGGTGAAGGTGGCGTGATCCCAGCGGATAAAGCATTCGCAAAACAAGTTCGTGAATTGTGTGATCAACACAACGCGCTATTGGTCTTTGATGAAGTTCAATCTGGTGTCGGCCGTACTGGAACACTCTATGCTTACGAGCAACTAGACGTAACACCAGACGTATTAACAACAGCAAAAGCCTTAGGTAATGGTTTCCCTGTTGGTGCCATGTTAGCCACAGCAGAAGCGGCCAAGAGCTTAGCCTTTGGTACGCACGGCAGCACTTATGGTGGTAATCCAATGGCGTGCGCCATTGTTGAAGCCGTAATTGATATTATCGATACGCCAGAAGTACTAGGTGGAGTAAAGAAACGTCATGATTTATTTGTTGAAGGTTTAAAAGCCATCAATGAAAAGCATCACGTGTTTAAAGACATTCGCGGCATGGGCTTATTGATTGGTGCAGAAGTCGTCGACAGTCTTGAAGGCAAAGCAGCACAATTTATCAAGGCCGCCGCCGAAGAAGGCTTATTTGTCTTAGTTGCAGGACCGGATGTATTGCGTTTAGCACCATCCTTAATCATCAGCGAAACAGACATTGCTGAAGGTCTAGCACGCTTAGAAAAAGCCATTGTGAAAGTGATTGCTGAAAACCAAGCGGCATAAAAAGCGTTCCGCTATACAATCAACAAAAAGCCGAACTCTGGTTCGGCTTTTTTGTATCTACAACATAGATAACCCCATACTCCACTCACAAATACCTCAATCTGTGTTGTTAGTATCACCTTTTTTACTGATTTCTTAAGAGCTCATTGATTGTGATTCTTATTCGGCTGGTTTAAGCTGAAAGAATACTAAATGGTCATGATTATGCCTTGTGTACTCAATGACTTATGCACTTCTTATTAATTAAAGAGAAACCAAACCGTGTTCCAATCTTTTTTTCCAAAACCAAAACTGTTCTTTATCAGCTTTGCACTGTGGGCGCTCGCTTGTGTTCTCGGCTGGTATCTTTTCTTTCAAGATTTGGGCTCTGTATTGAGTTTAGGTTCCTTATTTGGCGTTCACTTTCCCGAAGCATTAGCAGAAGGCGTGGATGGCGAAGCGCTTGCCGCATTTGGTAAAGCTCAAGAAAGTGCTCTTAACATTTGGTTTTATCAATACATGTTAATTTCCTACGCTGCTTTTGTTGGTGTTTGGGTTGCCTATGGCGGACAAAAATGGGCGAAATGGTCAGTTATTGGCTCCGCATTAATCGTGTTCATCACTTGGTTCCAAGTTCAAGTCAGTGTCATGCTTAACGAATGGTATGGCAGCTTTTATGACCTGATTCAAAATGCATTAGCGGACCCTCATAGCATTCTTTTAGAGGATTATTATTCAGAGTTATCTACTGTTGCGGTCATCATTATGGTCGCTATTAGCGTATCCGTTGTGAGTAACTTCTTTATTAGCCATTATGTGTTTCGCTGGCGTACCGCGATGACAAGCTATTACTCTTCAAAATGGAGTCAAGTTCGTCATATTGAAGGTGCCTCTCAACGTATTCAGGAAGACACTATGCGCTTCGCTTCCATTGTGGAAGGCTTGGGAGTGAGCTTGCTTAGATCGGTTATGACGCTTATTGCTTTCTTGCCTATTTTATGGGGTTTATCCGGATACGTGAAAGAAGTGCCTTTACTCGGTGAAGTGCCTCAGGCGTTGGTTTTCACCGCTATCATTTGGTCAATATTTGGTACGCTACTACTGGCATTAGCAGGCATAAAGCTGCCTGGTTTAGAGTTCAAAAACCAGCGTGTTGAAGCCGCTTACCGAAAAGAATTAGTTTATGGAGAAGACCACGCAGATCGTGCCGATCCAATTACATTAAATGAGCTATTCAACAACGTTCGTAAAAATTATTTCCGCCTTTATTTTAACTATTTATACTTTAACGTCGTACGTTACGGCTACCTCAATGTCGGACAATTTGTCCCTTTGATTGTACTGGCACCATCCATTATTGCTGGCGCGTTCACATTAGGCATAATGCAACGAGTTTTAAACGCCTTTAACCAAGTGGAGAACTCCTTTCAATATCTCATTAATTCATGGACAACCATCGTTGAGCTATTGTCGATTTACAAACGTTTAAAAGCGTTTGAAGCCATTATTGAAAGCAACGACGCCTCTGACACACAAACCATAGACGAAGTTTAAACAGTAACAAAAGACAGACACAAAAAAGCCTCTTAGAATTGATTTCTAAGAGGCTTTTTATTGGTTATGTTTGCAGCTTCAACACGTTGTTGTGAAAAAGACCAAACTAAGAACCAACTCAAACATTAATGTTGATATTTTGCCCGAGATTATCTGTCGTCATGTGCGAGCCTTGGCTTGCCGAAGGCTGAACCACTTCTGCTGCACTGGCAAGTAAATCTAATGTTTGCTGAGCTTGCTGCTCTTGGGATACTTTCGCGATACTAGCGCCATACACTTCGCTTGCGAACTCCATAGCGGCACCGCCACTTACACCATTGATTTCCATCGTTTCATCTCCTCTTCATTTGGCATGATGAACTGGTTTACATAACAGAGTCTATTTAGAACCAGTTTGAAACAACCTGCCGGAAATAAAATAACCTGATCGTTTTTTCATCAATTAAAAATAGTATAACGTGAAATTGATCACTTTACGACCAAGTTTTTGTAACTCATTTCTTCACAACAAAATACAATCGAGCAATACAATTGAATTATTAACTCAAAACCTTTTATCAAAGCCTCTCATCTTCCACAAACGCTTCCCAGTATTGAGTGACCAAATTTTGATTGGTCACCAGAGCATTATCTTGCACCACTCGCCCTTGTTGCTGTAGCGTCAATCTGTGGGTTCTTGCTCGATAAAGTTTATAGGTATCAATCATTTTCTCCGCCTTGTCAGCGGCCAATAAGCCAACCGCAGAAGCGGCTTCTAATTGTCGGATATTATCAGAAAAATGCATCAATTCAGGGTGTTTATCAGACCAAGCTAACACCAAATATTGCACCATAAACTCGATGTCTATAATGCCACCAGCACCCTGTTTAAGGTCAAAGCCTTTCTCTTTTCCTCCTGTGTCCAAATGCGCACGCATCTTTTCACGCATTTTTATCACTTCTTCTTTCAGCTCTCTGTGATCTCGTGTCGTTGAAATAATCTCTTTTCGGCAGGCTTCAAATTGCGTCAGTAGATTCACATCCCCAGCCAAACCTCGAGAACGAGTCAGCGCTTGATGCTCCCACGTCCACGCCTCTTTTTGCTGGTACTCACGGAACGCATCGAGCGTTGACACCAAGAGGCCAGAATTCCCTGAAGGCCGTAAACGCATATCGACTTCATACAGGCGACCTGCACCAGTAAAACTAGTAATCATGTGAATTAAGCGCTGCCCTAATCGCGTATAAAACGTCAGGTTATCGATGCTTCTTTCGCCATTGGTGATGCCTGTTGCTTGCGCGCCATGAATAAACACCAAATCCAAATCAGAGTCGTAACCTAGCTCCCAACCACCAGATTTACCGTAACCCACAATCGCCATTTGAGGTCGATCAGCCGCTTCACCGTCACTTACAGGAAAACCATGTTTTTTGGTTAAGTGGTACCAAGACTGATTCAGAACTTGTTCCAATAAGACTTCTGCTAACCAAGTTAAGTGATCACTTACTTTCATCACCGGCAATATATCCGTGATATCACACGCAGCAATACGCAAAATAATCGAGCGCCTGAAACGACGCAAGGCATCCATTTGCGCCTCTTCGTCTTCTTCTGGCAAACGCAGTAATACCTGCTGCAGTTCCTCTACCAACATGTATTTATTCGGCGGGGAAAATAGCGTATTGGCGTCCAATAGTTCATCCAATAAAGCTGGTGTTGTGGAAATAGCCTCGGTAAACCACACACTTTCACGGCACAAACGAATCAGGTGCATTAATGCCGTTTGGTTTTCACACAATAAAACCAAATACGCAGTACGACGCAATACCGCCTCAAGAATAGGAAAAACCCGCTCGAGTACAAGGTCAGGGCTCTCTTCATCAGACAACTTGGACATGAAAGCCGCTAAAAATACGGCTAATCTTTCATGTCCGATAGGTTGCATGAAGACAACGGTTCGAGAACTCAAAAGCTGACCAATTCGAGTGACTGCAACTTCTTCATCTTGCCAAGAAATGCTCTCAACGGCATCAACAATGGCTTCTCTATCGTCAGGATTTTTAATCAACAAACGCCATGCTTCTTGATGCTTGACTTCTTCTGTTGACTCTTCACCATCGTCAATAAGATCCACAAAAAAAGCATGAACCTGTTTGCGTTTTTCCCATAGAGCCTCATCAAATGCTTGCCAAGACTCAAATCCAATAATCAAAGTAATGCGACGTCTCTCTAGGTCATCTTCAGGCAATAATTGGGTTTGTTCATCATTCACAGCTTGCAGTGCATGTTCGGTACGACGCAATAATAGATAAGCGTCTTTCAACATTTCAGCGTCTTCGACCGAAATGTATTCTTGCTCAGCGAGATAAGGTAAAACGCTTAATAGCGATGGCGTTTGCAAGCCTTGATCACGTCCGCCATGCAGTATTTGTAAGGCCTGAGCCACAAACTCCACTTCACGAATGCCGCCCTCGCCTAACTTAATATTGTGCTCTATGCCTTTTCTACGCACTTCCTTGGCGATCATCTGCTTAAGATCTCGCAGTGCGCCAATGGCGCCAAAATCCAAGTATTTTCGGTAAACAAAAGGCTTGCGTAAGGATTCAAACTCTTTCACATCAAGCGAGCTTCCTGACATAACGCGCGCTTTGATCATGGCGTATCGTTCCCAGTCTCGACCTTGATCGTGGTAGTAGTTTTCTAAGGAATCCATATTAAGAACCAGCGCACCAGATTGGCCAAAAGGACGTAAACGCATATCCACACGGAATACGAAACCGTCGGCCGTAACTTGATCCAAATGTTGAATGAGTTTTTGCCCTAACTTGGTAAAATACTCTTGATGTGACAGGCTTTTTTTGCCGCCTTGTGTGTCGCCATGTTCTCGAAAAGCAAAAATCAAATCGATATCGGAAGACAGGTTTAGCTCATAACCGCCGAGTTTTCCCATTCCAATAACAATCAAAGATTGAGGTAGGCCGTTACTGTCTAACGCTCGGCCGTAGAGAGAAAGGTATTGCTGCTCACTCCATTGAATACTGGCGTTTACACTCGCATCGGCAAGGTGACTCAAATGACAGGTTAAATCGGTAAGAGTGATTTTTTGCTGAATATCCAAAGCAATAAGACGAACCATCCACCACTGTCGATACAAACGCAAACGCTTTACAAAAGCAGCTTCATCTAACGGCATAGATTGGCTTTGTGCAGAATCATCAAGTAAATACTGAGAGCAAGCCTTTGAAGACAAAGGAAAACACTCTTCCCCAGCCATCAAAGCCTCTACGGAAGGGCTTTCCGTTAAATGATCTAAAACAAGGAGATCATCAAGCCAGTGGGGAAAACGAATCAGCTGTTGGTGTAAGTAATCACTTAATAGCCAAAGCGGCTCTAATATGGACACTTGATCTTGAGTCAATGGAACAAGCTGACGCCTTTCTCGTGCATCAACAACCTGCTCCAACAATAAAGCACGCGTCTCTCGCTGCTCAGAATATATGACATAACTTGGGTTCAGGTTCGGTGTCACAAGGCTTCCTTAATGTTTCTTTTTCTACTTATTGATAAACCGTTGCCATTGGGGGATTTTTCTCATCAAACCGTTTGTTTATTTAACCACTGCCCCACCGTCAACATGACCATTCCTACTTGCTTCATTCCTGATAACTTTTTCAAAATCAGTGCGTCATCTTCCATTAGAGAATTAGACAGTTCATGGTCCAACGCTTCCATCGCCAAATGAAATGATTCAGGTAAGCACTTCTGTAGTTCAGCCATTGAATGGCGTATTGGCTGCAGCAACACTTCATCTTGCATAAAATGCATGGCTTCCCAGTAGATCAACCAGACTTCATACCAATATGCCGCTAATGCCAAAGTGTTGTCTAACTCTGCTGGCTCATCTGGAAAGTCAATTTTACCGTATTTTAAGCGCACACCTTTTTGAGCTTTGGACACAACACTCACTTGTACAGGGACATTTTCAGCCAACGCTAATGCGAAACGATACAAGCCGGTTTCCTCTCCGCTTTTCAACTCTAGCTCTAATTCACAAATACGGTCTTGACCATAAGGTGATGTCACTAAGCCTTGATCACACACCACTTCCATTTTGGTCTCTTGGCTCTCAATGTTCCAAACTTGTCTCTCGAAATCGGTACGATACACTTCAATCAATTCTTTGTGCCAATCAGTGTTTTGTAATGATTCAGGCAGCGGCACTTCATTTAATAAAGACAAATCCAACTTGTCGCTAGAAACAAACCATTCCCACTCACCACGAGCATGCATACCCACTCGGCTACTGCCTCGCGTTTTCACCGTTTGAATAAACTTGTCATTAACTGCACGAATACGTAATGCGATGCCCGACGTCATTAAGCGGCTTTCTTCAGTATCAAAATACGCATTCATTAGCGCCAATGTTGGCTGACGAGCTTGGGCTGGGTTATCTGATAATGAACAAATATGATCGAGAAATTCACAGGCAGCGGAAATATATTCCGGCTGAACCATCAATTTAAGCTCTAGCTCTGTAGCCATAATTTATAAACCTCTATATTCTCTACTGTTTAGCAAACAACAAAGAATCAATATTAATTACGTAAGTATATCAGATGAGACGCTTACAATAGGAAAATAGCGAGGAAAAGCGTGCCTGACGAATTAAATTATGTAGATTGGTTCCGCCATTCTTCTCCCTATATTAATGCCCACAGGGGAAAAACATTTGTCATCTTGATTCCGGGTGAAGCCATTGAATGCGCACATTTTTCAAGCATCATTCATGATCTTGCCTTGCTGGACTCATTAGGCATTCGACTCGTGCTAGTACAGGGCGCGCGACCACAAATTGGCCGAGTGTTATCGAACCGTCGATTAGCTAGCCAAGTCGAAGACGATTACCGCGTCACGCCTCAAGATCAACTTATTGACGTTATTCAAGCGTCGGCTGCGGTTCGAGTTCAGCTTGAAGCACAATTGTCGATGGGATTGTCTAATACGCCGATGGATGGCGCACGCCTTAAAGTATGCAGTGGTAACTACGTTATCGCACGCCCTTTAGGTGTGGTGGATGGCATAGATTATGGCCACACAGGAGAAGTGCGTCGTATTGATACTGACGCTATTTTTCGCCTTCTTGAAGACGACAACATGGTGCTTTTGCCACATTTAGGGTTCTCTCCAACAGGAGAAGTGTTCAACCTAAAAAGCGAAGACGTTGCCATTCAAGCGGCGATTCAATTAAAAGCAGACAAGCTGGTCATTTTCTCTGAAGAAGAAGGTATTTTTAATGGCGGTCAGGAGCTCTATTCCGAACTGCTTACCAAAGACGCTGAAGCCATTTTAAAGAAAAAAGAGCTAAACAGTATTACTCATGCCGCACTCGATGCTTGCGTTCAAGCGGTACGCGGTGGTGTGCCAAGAGCACACATGATTTCTTACAATGAAAACGGCGGACTGTTAAGAGAACTCTTCTCCCGTGAAGGTGCTGGCACCATGATCGATGAAGACAGCTACGAGCAATTACGCCCAGCACACATTGACGATGTTGGTGGCATGGTCGCGCTACTTGCGCCATTAGAAGAAAAAGGGGCGTTGGTAAGACGCTCAAGAGAATTGCTGGAGAATGAAATTGATCGCTTTATAGTCATTGAACGGGACGGCGCCATCGTTGCCTGTGCGGCACTCTACCCATTTGAACAAGAAAACGCTGGAGAGCTGGCTTGTTTAGCTGTCTCACCTGACTATCGAGGCTCAAATCGTGGAGATCGTCTGCTAAAAGGCATTGAACAGTCCGCCAAAACACAAAAGCTATCGACGCTGTTTTTGTTAACCACAAGAACGGCTCATTGGTTTATTGAGCGAGGCTTTAGCGAGACAACATTGGCGAGCTTACCAACAAAAAAACAAGCGCTGTATAACTATCAGCGAAACTCTAAGATTTTTTCTAAAGCTCTGTAACGGTTAGAACCATCAAAAAAGGCGATCTCAAATCATTGAGATCGCCTTTTTATGTATTAAAGACAATATTTTATCGCGTGTTTATTCCATAATTTTGAATGGAATAAACATTGGATAACCTTGTCTAATCACTCGCATCGGCACAGAACGACCATTTGGAATGTCTTTGGAGATGTTCATAAAATCCGCCACACTTTCAATTGACTGACCATTTAACATAGTAATCACATCGCCTTGTTGTAGACCATTTCGTGCAGCAGTACCGCCAATCACCTGCTCAATGATAACGCCATGATCAATCTCGAAGTTTTTCGCTACATCCGCAGGCAATTCGCCGACAATCATGCCCAAGCGGTTCTGACTTTGCTTGGATTGAGTCAATACTTGTGGATCATTTGGTCTTGCTTCTAGCGTAACCAAAATAGTCTGCTCTTTACCATCACGGTAAACCTCAGCCTTTACTTTATCACCCGCTTTCATTTGACCGACGACATAAGGAAGCTCCGCAGAGTGTTCTATTTCTTCGCCATTGAAAGACATAATAATGTCACCCGATTTCAAACCTGCTTTTTCAGCGGGAGAATCTTGCAACACTCGGCTCACCAATGCGCCACTGGAACGATCTAAACCAAAAGACTCTGCGAGCTCGTTATTCACATCTTGAATCAAGACGCCCAACCAAGCACGAGACACTTTACCATCGGCTTTCAATTGCTCCGCAACCGACATCGCCACTTTAGAAGGAATCGCAAAAGACACTCCCATAAACCCACCGGAGCGCGTATAAATTTGTGAGTTAATGCCAATCACTTCGCCATCTAAGTTAAATAACGGGCCGCCTGAATTACCTGGATTGATGGCCACATCGGTTTGAATGAAAGGCACGTAACTGTCAGACGGTAAATTACGCCCTGTTGCACTCACAATGCCGGCTGTCACAGTATAATCAAACCCAAATGGTGAACCGATTGCCAACACCCATTGACCAGGTCTTAGCTTATCTGAATCGCCCATTTTAACCGTTGGCAAATCCTCTGCTTCAATTTTTAACAGAGCCATATCCGTTCTAGGGTCTGTTCCAATAAGTTCTGCAATATATTCTCGACGATCACTGAGTCGTACATGAATCGTATCAGCACCATCAATGACATGATTATTGGTTAACACATAACCATCATCAGAAATGATAAAACCAGAACCTAAAGAGCTACGTTGCTGCTCTTGTTGATGCGGGGCTTGCTGACCAAAGAAACGCTTAAAAAATTCATTCAGTTCTTCACTGTTTGGACCAAAATTTTGGCTGCCTTGATTGGCGGTTTTCCTCGTGACAGTTTGCTCCGTGCTGATGTTCACAACCGCTGGCGAAGCATCGTCCACCAGCTCAGTGAAATCAGGTAGAGAAGAAGCATGAGAAAGCATGGAAGCCATCATAAACGCACTGATAGTGGCCATACTGATTTGTTTAAGCAATCTGTTCATTGATTGGTCTCCTTATTTACGTACCAAGTTAATTACAGTGCCAGGTGAAGAAGGTTCATCACTTACGGAGCCATGACTAAAGGTATGTTCTGACCATTGTGTGATGTGATTTTGAGAATCTTTGGGTAAAAATCTGGATTATTCATTTCTTGCTTAGATTTATTTCTGGCTAACAACAAACCGCCAGCTAACCCCATAATAGAAAATATGGCCGCAACGCCTGACCCACCACCCCATAAAGACGGTAATACTGCTCCGACTATCAAGCCAAGCAAAGGAATCAGGTACATCCAAACGGACGCTTGCAATAAAGTGTCTTCTGGAATGCCAATCACCACTTCTTGCCCAACTTCCACAGAAAAAGGGTCAATCGCTCGCATTCGCATACGATTGGAAGAAGACACTTGAGCAATAGCATGATGACCACAACCGTGACGAGCACGACACGAAGTACAGCTGCTAGTACGTATTGTTTCAACGTCAGCAAACCCTTCTTCGATGGCTAATACCCTTCCCGTTTCTTCGATCATCTTAGTGCCTTTGTCATCTTTTTATCGGAATAACATTCGTATTTTTATGCTAGTTAGTGTCTTGGCATAAATACGGTCATAAGCTTTTCAATGGTTGCCTGAGGAACTTCGCCAACCATTGTTAATAAATACATTTGATCTTTCACTTTAAACGTTTGCTCGCCTGCCATGGTTGCACCGGTATAAAACACTGACATACCTTTTGCCTTCATTGCTGGCTCCACAAAAACAGACACGGTTGCCATACCATCAGACAATAACAACATGCTGGTGCCATGATTTAACGCACGAGCTTCCGGCCAAACTAATGAAAAGCCTTCCGGCAACCAGTCAAATTGCCACAAGTTTTTTATCTGCCTATGCTCTGATTCAAACACAGGCTCTGTGTAAGTCCCTTTTTTGGGGACGAAGTCTTCACGTTTCAAGTCTGGAGAAAAGCTAACAGAGGTAAATTGAATTCTTTCTAATAGCTTGCCATCCGCTTTAATGACATCGTGCTTGAGTAAAAAATGATTTTCAGCATCAATGAAAAATTCATGCCCATAACGATAAGTGTCTTTCGGAATCAGCGTAATACGTAGCGCATCTCTTCCTGCAATACGAGTATTGCTGTCACTTAGCTTTATCTCATATCCCTGTAACAATTGATCCAACTCAAACTCTTTAAAACGTTCGAAAGGCAAAGCCACTGGTGCACGGTGAGTAGCAAAAGAAGCATCAGGATAAACGCATATTATTGTATCATCGATACGTAGCACCTCGACTTTGTCACCGTCCAGATCAATTAAACTCTCGTATTCCACACCATTCATCACATCATGACGAACACGCATGCTGTTCATATTCGTTGCTTCCGAATGAACAAACACGCCATCGTATTTCAGCGCGGCAAAAGACTGCGTCATATTTTCTAATAATATTAACGCTTGTGATGATGAGTGTGTCGCCACTTCATGTACGGTTTTTTTCGTCACAGCAACACGATCAGTTGTTATGTCATCAGCAAAAACAGATGCAGAGAAAAGCAAACTACTCAGTAGCACAACACAACAACGGAACCATAAAGTAAAAGTCATAATTTACTCTTCTACCGGGTAGCTAACGACTCGAGCCATTGGAATCATTCCTTGACCAACAGTCATTGCCGCTTGCTCTGCATGTTGACGAAGATAGTGCTGAAGTCTAATGCTGTCAGCCGGTAACGCTTCTTTATTTAGTTCAGCTAACGCCGCCACAGATTCGTCACCCTCTGGCGTAGAAACTTCAGCCAACGTATTCACATTTGAGGTCTCTGATGAAAGAAAAAGGTTGCCTCCAAAAATCACCACAAACGTTACACTAGCCGCAACTGCGACGCTCGAAAACATAACCTTCCAAGCTGGTTTATGCTGAGCTCCCTCAGAGAAGGAAAGCACATTATCTGCTTTGATATCCGCGTCATTTTGATTCGCTAAGTCCTCGGCATCTATCTTCGCGCGAATACTTGAAACAAAGCTATCCTGCAGGCCAACTGTCACTTTGGATTCTTTAGTAAGTGCTTGCTGTATCACATGAAAGCCTTCTAACTGCTTCGTAATATGCGCTGAATCTTCTTTTAAAATTCGATCAATGTCTTGTTCATTGGCTTCGCCATCAAACATGGCGGACAAACTAGAAAGCGATTCCGGTGCATGATCGTTTAATGCTGCCATGGTTATTCTCCTGTATCCATTAATGGACGTATGTGTTTTTCTACCGCTTCTCGGGCTCGGAAAATGCGTGAACGAACCGTCCCAACTGGACAGCTCATAATTAAAGCAATATCTTCGTAACTCAATCCATCAAACTCACGTAGTGTTAACGCGCTACGTAATTCTTCTGGTAAGTTTTTTATAGCGCCATGAATGGCAGCTTCTAAGCGATCACTGTTTAGCTTTGCATCTGGCGTGTCTATATCTGCCAAGGCTTCATAGGCACTAAATACTTCTTCATTATCGAGTTCAACATCAGACTCAGGTGGACGCCTAGATCGACTAACAAGGTAATTTTTAGCTGTATTAACAGCAATCCGATACAACCAAGTATAAAAAGCACTTTCGCCACGAAAATTCCCAATGGCTCTATAGGCTTTTATAAAGCTATCTTGAGCAACATCGAGCGCTTCGCTTCTGTCATGTACATAACGCCCAATTAACCCAATGACCTTATATTGATATTTGGCGACTAACAGATCAAATGCCTGCTTATCACCTTGCTGTACTCTTTTTACTAACGCCTGATCTGAAGACGTTTCGTGCGGCATAGGCACCTCATACTAAAATCTTATTCTCTGTGCCTCTTCGCTATAATATAGAGACAACAAGGATGCGGGGGAGTTCCCTGACAATACTATCAAACCAACAATTAAAGAAAATACCACTGATCATGAGCAATAATACGATGAATATTGAGTATCTCTGCTTATAAAAGTATTCACTATTGGATTACAACAATAGTAACATTCATTTCTTAGCAACCATATTAGATCCGTATCATGAGTCGACACTACCAACACGATATCGTCATCATTGGCGCCGGCGCCGCTGGCTTAACTCTGGCATTGGAACTGGCTGATCAGCATAACGTGGCCATATTGACGAAAGCCGACATTAGAGAAGGCTCTACTCTATACGCTCAAGGCGGCGTCGCAGCAGTGCTTTCAGATAAAGATACGATTGACTCACACATTAGCGATACGATTGACGCGGGCGTAGAGCTGGGCGATCCAGACGCGATACGTTTTACCGTCGAGCATTCAAAAGAAAGTATTGATTGGTTAATTGATCAAGGCGTTCCTTTCACTCGCTACGGCGAAGGTGACGAATACCACTTAACAAAAGAAGGCGGACACAGCCATCGACGTATTATTCACAGCGCCGATGCAACTGGCTTAGCGATTTCCAAAACCTTGATAAAAAACGCAACAAACCACCCAAATATTGAATTCTTCCCTGATCGTGTCGCCATCGACATCATCACTACGAAAAAGCTGGGGCTAAAAGGCCCAAACCGTGCAGTTGGTGTATACGCGTTAAACCAAGAAGACGATGTGATTGACGTCTTTCATGGTAATTTCATTTCCTTAGCCTGTGGCGGCAGTAGTAAAGTGTACTTATACACAAGTAATCCAGATACCGCCTCTGGCGATGGTATTGCCATGGCTTGGCGCGCTGGTTGTAGAGTCGGCAACATGGAATTCAATCAGTTTCACCCGACTTGCTTATACGATGCCAAGGCAAAAACCTTTTTAATTTCTGAAGCGGTTCGAGGCGAAGGTGGCAGGCTTTTATTACCAGATGGATCACGCTTCATGGCTAAATTCGATAAACGCGCCGAATTAGCACCACGAGACATTGTTGCCAGAGCCATTGACCATGAAATGAAGCGCCTTGGTATTAATCATGTACTACTAGACATTTCTCACAAAGACGACGCTTTTATCAAGGAACACTTCCCTACTATTTATAATCGTTGTCTAGAATACGGCCATGACATGACCAAAACACCGATTCCAGTGGTGCCCGCAGCCCATTACACCTGTGGCGGAGTCGTGGTTGACCAACACAGCGCGACGGACATTGAAGGTCTTTACGCAATAGGTGAAACGGCTTATACCGGACTGCACGGAGCCAATCGTTTGGCCAGTAACTCTTTGCTTGAATGCATCGTTTTTGCTCGTTCAGCGGCACACCACATCACACAAAATGACATTCAACTAGAACCTATTTCCATTCCAGATTGGGATGAAAGTAAAGTCACAAATTCAGATGAAGACGTCGTCATTACTCATAACTGGCAAGAGCTCAGACGTTTTATGTGGGATTATGTCGGCATAGTAAGAACTGATAAACGCCTGCTTAGAGCCAAGCATCGCGTGGATCTTTTATTGTCAGAAATTCAAGAATTCTACACAAACTACAAGGTTTCAAATGATTTATTAGAACTGAGAAATTTAGCAATGGTCGCCGATTTAATTATTCGCTCTGCGATGTCTCGAAAAGAAAGCAGAGGATTGCATTTCACTTTAGACTATCCAGAAAAACTGACAACCAGCACACCAACAATCCTGACGCCAGAAAAGTAGTTTTCTATACAGTCGCTACAAAAAGCTAGGAAAAGGGCTACTGTTTGTAAGGTTTATTTTTCAAAATCACGGTTCAGTACTATTTGCTGGGCCGCAAAAGATCGTAACTGGGCATATTGATCGGCATTTAAGCTGTCATAAAAAATAACTTTATAAGACGGCCATACTCGATGAAACCAGCGTTCATTCTCATCTTGTACACACGCAATAAGCTGTACTGCGTTCGCACGTACAAACCTTAATGATGAAGTTCGTACCGCTTTATTGCTTGACGTCCGCCACTCAATCAAGCTAACCACCTGTTGTTCTATACTAATTTGCGCCTTCCTTTTACAGAAAACATCAAAAAAGTACAAAACAATAAAAACCAACACAAGTACATATAAAAATGCCCGCAACGCGGCGGGCACCCAAAAGACTTGCAATAGAATGAGGTAGCAAAAGATGACCAAACTCAATAGAAGAGCAGACACTTTTGAGGGGTTAAGATCAGTGCGAGGCAGGCTGTACACGAGTCACAATAATATCAACAATGCGAGCCAAATCAGTATCTTGAGGCACTTCTTTCTGCATAAACCAAAGAAATAAATCCTGATCTTCACACTCTATTAAAGAATAAAATCGCGCTTTATCTTCATCCTCTAACGTAAGAAATACCTCGTCTAGAAAAGGCTCCAATAATAGATCTAGCTCCAACATACCTCGACGACAATTCCATTTTAATCGCTTAAAACTCAATGACTCTGATGTTTCTTTCATGAAATAACCTTTTATATAAACTATGGTGATTATAGCGACTAACTATCTAAAAACGGAAATAGTCGCGGCTTTTTCTGACGTTTGTCATTAAAAAACTTATTTAACACACAGATAGGAGCTTTCAGAACAAAATTTTACAACTATTAACAAGTATTAAATTGACGACATTTGTCAATTTTTCAACCATATGAAACAAAATAGTACACATATTGGATATTTATGTATTAACGTGTCAATTGTGACATGCCATATATTAGGGACCACTTGGTAACTTGTGTTATCAGGAACTTAGGTCAATTATATAAAAACAAAGAAACTCCAAAATGGGAGAAACCTATGAAAAACCTCACTAGAAATACCCTAGCGTACGCAGTATCAATTTCTGCAGCTATGACAGCTGCCAGCACAGCCTTTGCAGAAACTCAAATCACCGTTGCCACAGTAAACAACGGCCACATGATTGAAATGCAAAAACTCACGCCTGAATTCGAAAAAGCCAACCCAGATATCAAAGTAAAATGGGTAACTTTGGAAGAAAACATCCTACGTCAAAACGTCACTCAAGATATTGCGAACAAAAGTGGTCTTTATGATGTTATGACAATTGGTATGTACGAAGCACCTATTTGGGGTGATCGTGGTTGGTTAACACCAATTGATACAAGTGGCGCATATGATGTAGACGACATTCTTCCTTCTATTCGTCAAGGTTTATCACATAACGGCACTTTGTATGGCGCACCATTCTACGGTGAAAGCTCTATGGTTATGTACCGTAAAGACTTAGTTAAAGACGCAGGTATGACGGTAAATGACCGTGATAGCTGGGAACACATTCGTGATGTTGCAGCAGCCGTTCACAACCCAGATGACGGCGTATATGGTATTTGTCTACGTGGTAAAGCTGGCTGGGGCGACAACATGGCGCTGATGACTACGATTGCCAATTCCTTTGGCGCACGTTGGTTTGATGAAGGTTGGAAACCACAACTTGAATCTCCAGAGTGGAAACAAGCGGTTAACTTCTACGTAGACCTAGTGACTAAATATGGCCCTCCAGGTTCCAGCAGTAACAGTTTCAACGAAAGCTTAGCGCTTTTCAATGAAGGCCGCTGTGGTATGTGGATAGATGCAACCATTGCTGCGTCTTTCGTAACTGATCCTGCTCAAAGTAAAGTGGCTGACCAAGTCGGTTTCGCACAATCTCCAATTAGTGTGACAGAAAAAGGCGCTAACTGGCTTTGGTCTTGGTCTTTGGCTATTCCAGCTGCGACTAAGAAAGCAGAAGCTGCTCAAACATTTGTACGTTGGGCAACGTCTAAAGAGTACATCGAACTAGTAGGTCAAACTAATGGCTGGGCCGCAGTACCAACCGGTACTCGTACCAGTACTTATGAAAACCCTAAGTTCCAAAAAGCAGCGGTATTTGCTGAAGCTGAGCTAAAAGCAATCAACTCTGCAGATCCAACCGACAGCACACTGAAACCATCTCCTTATGTTGGTGTACAGTTTGCGGCTATTCCTGAGTTCCAAGCAATTGGTACAACAACAGGTCAAATGATTTCAGGCGCGCTATCTGGCTCTATGTCTGTAGATCAAGCATTGAAGTCTGCAAATATTTCAGCGGATCGTCAAATGCGTCGTGCACGTTACTACTAGTCTAGACTGACTAAGAAATAGGGCTATTTAGCCCTATTTCTATCTAACTCCGCCCGCTTTCAGGGCGAGCTTTTCTGCTTATAATAAGAGACATATAACATG
>CALLIL010000042.1 GCA_938009755.1 uncultured Marinomonas sp. | reverse complement strand
ATTAGCTGTCTAGTTCTTCGGGGAAAAAACATAAAATAGTCTTAATTGGTTGTTTTTTAAACCAAGGTAAACTTATGGGTTTGACAAAAGTTTATTGATTGCTCACTGCGCGTAAGCGTTCGATCAAGGACGCTTTTGATGGTTCTCCAATGAGCGACAGCGGTTTGATTTCCTCGCCTTGAGCGTCAATAAAGACCAATGAAGGCGGGCCAAATAAGTTGAATTTTTTCATCAAAGCTTGGTTTTGTGAGGAATTTTCAGTCACATCAACACGTACAAGTTGCACATTATCAAGTAAAGGTTGTACGTCAGAAGAGACGAACATCTCTTCAACTACTCGACAGCTAATGCACCAATCTGCGTATAAATCCAACAAAATTGGGCGCGGGTCTTGGTTCGCGACAAGAGTGTCCAGTTCGTCTAGCGTTCCGATTGTGGCAGCAAATACTGGGTGTGTTTGAGTGCTCTGTGCGTAATTGGTTTCACCAGACGCTTGGCTCAAAGAGCCAAAAGAGGAGGTTAATGGCTGCAATGGATTGCTGTTCCCAGCTGCTGCGCCTAAGAATTGAATGGTTCCCATAATGAAAAAAGCAAAAGCCAAAAACCAACGAATTGGATGGGATGCCGTGTGGTAAATTCGATGAGCAAAATAACCGCTTAAGCCAATCGCCAAGGCACTCCATAAATACAAATGACTGTTTAATGGCAGCCAGCGCGTAATCAACCAAATAGACACTGCCAATAATCCGAAGCCCATAATGCTTTTTATGTCTTCTAACCATTCGCCATTTTTCGGTAAAATGCTCGGCCCAAATAATCCGACCAATAGTAGAGGAACGCCCATGCCAAGCGCCATGATGAACAGCATCATAGCGCCATACCAAGCGTCGCCTTGTCCGCTAATGTAAAGCAAGGTGCCAGCAAGCGGCGCAGAAACACAAGGGGAAACGATCAGTGTCGATAGCACGCCAGCGATAAAAATACTGCCACTTGAACGCCAAAAGGAATCCGAATGGTGA
The DNA here is from genome assembly GCA_938009755.1 of uncultured Marinomonas sp. Classification (GTDB taxonomy): domain Bacteria; phylum Pseudomonadota; class Gammaproteobacteria; order Pseudomonadales; family Marinomonadaceae; genus Marinomonas. The sequence goes on along the minus strand of CALLIL010000042.1, from coordinate 17,646 downwards.
GTTGATGTTTGTAATTTAGCTTGCCAAGAGGAAGGTAGCTTAAGTTCATAAACGCCGAACATGGCCAAGGCTAAAGCAACAAAAATAATCGCACTGATAATCAGTAAAATAGGGTCTTGTAACTGGGCTTGTAGGTTTAACTGAGTACCAAAAATGCCAACCAAACCACCAATGGCAGCATAAGTGAGCGCCATTGCCAGCACATACACCGCACTGTAATAAAAGGCACGTCGTTTGGATTGGCGCGTCCCAACGACGATGGCGCTGACAATCGGCACCATCGGCAAAACGCAGGGCGTTAATGATAATAGTAAGCCTAGTCCAAACAACACAATAAGCGCAGACCAAGTACTGCTGGACTGAAGTAATTGGCTAACAGATTCGGACTCAGACGGTGTGATGTTGCTAAAGTCTGATGGCACCGATTCTGTGCTTTGCGTGCTTAATGACATTTCTGGCGAGAGAGCGGGTATCGCAAAGTCGACAGGTATTTTTTGTGGCGCGTAACACAAGCCTTGGTCAGCGCAGCCTTGATAAGACAACACCGCATTGATGCGAGCGCCAGTTGGTAAGTTAATGTCGTAATAAATTGGCAAGATAACTTGGTTACGGTACACAGTGACTTCGCCAAAATAAGGATCTTGTTTTACCTTACCTGCAGGAAAAGGGGAAAAGTGCAGTTTGTCTGCATCTTGGCCAGACAAACCAAATTGTTCTTGATATAAATAGTAACCATCTTGAATTTGCCATGTTGCTACGATTTTGCCGTCTTTAGGTTCAGACAAGTAAAACTGAAAGGCTTGATCCACGGGAAGAAAGTCTGGTTCAGCGATTTTAGTGGTCGGAGCGAAAGTAAATGCCAAAGCAGCATTTTGAACAAAGAGTAAAAACAGTAAGGCAAAGGATCGCATAAACATCTTCATCAAGTGGAATGTGTGAATAAAATACAGTGGAATGAGGAAGCCTATTCGGTTCTCTCTCTTTCTTTAATGCAGAAAGGCATACAGAGAGAATGGAGATAAGAATCCGTATTTCATCAGATTATCTAGAAGGTGTAGACTACCAATCCACCAGAAAGTTGCCAATCGCAAGGGGACAAATTGAATAAAAATCTATTTTATTTTCTATTTATTTCGCTTTTCATCGCAGGGTGCCAAGAAAATGTCGCGCCATCGAGTGAGGATGCGACCTCTTTAGAAGGTGCCAACACAGAGGAATCGATAGCGCAAGACGACTCTGATCATGCTGAAACTGAGCCAGATTATACAGTTTCAAACCCTGTTTTATTTGGCAGTACCGAACAGACTGTGGCAGAAAAACCTTTAACACCGTCGCAAAGGTTGACGCTCAATCTGGTGGAAAAGGGTGAGCGAGCATTGGCAGAGCAACGTTTATTAACGCCTGTGGATGACCATGCGAATTTGTATTTTCAAGCGGCCTTAGGTCGTGATCCTGGTAATTTCAGAGCGACTCAAGGCATTGCCAATATCGTTGAAACCTATACAGATTGGGCGTGGAAATCAGCCTTGGGAAGAGGTTATAGAAAAGCCGATGAATATCTAGACTCTGCGCGATCGGTGAACCCTCAAGATCCACTGATCACAGAAATGGACACGCGCATCAGAGATTTAAAGGTAAAACGCGCCAATGATGCGAGATACGCCGCACAAAAAGCCAAGGAGCGCGCGGCAAAAGAGCAAGCGCGTCAGCAAGCAGAGGCGTTAGCGAATCGTTTTGTGCCAAATGCTCAGAGAGAGCAGCAAGAGCAGAGTGCAAATCCGAATGCTGATAATGCTGAGAGTGAACAAACCGTACCAAATGACGCAGAGCAAGAGGTATTGGCGCCAAGTGAGCCGGTTTACACGCCAGCCATTAAACTCAATGACCGTGAATATTTGTTGCCTAAGAACTTATTTAGTTTGAGTGATGACGAGATAATTGCGAAAATGCAGCCTATTATAGATGACATCGCCCATAGTGAGCGGTCCATCATCATACGTTGGCCAAAGGATAAGGAAGCACGTTTGATTTATCAGATCATTAACAGCCGTGTTCCCGATTTTCGTGTACGTGCCATGACATATCGTCAATCGGACTACACGATAGAATTAGAAGACTAAGGTGGTTTAATCATGTCGCGGTTAATCAATAAACTAAAAGGTTTTAAAATCAACATGGGTTTACCAAAGTTTTTAAAGAGCGGAGTGTCTTTTGAAGGCGTTAAATCCCTCGTGGATTTCTCAAAAATATGGAAAGCACTGGCGTCTGTGTTTGTTGTGTTGACCATTTTATTGACGGTGTTGGGGATGTATTGGAGCAATGAACCAGATCAGTTTGATGTGGTGGCCAGCGCCAAAGAAAAAGCCGACGCCAAAGGTTATTTAAGTAACAGCAAAAAATTAGTCACCGGATACACAACCGCCAGCACGCTACATTCGATTGTTGAAACCTTACTGGATAAACCGGGCGGTTTTATTTCTAATGATTTGATGCCGCCAGGCATTTTTATGGACAACATGCCAGCATGGGAGTTTGGCGCTCTAGTGCAGTCTCGTGACCTTGCTCGCGCGTTTCGTAAAGAGTTCAGTCGCTCACAGTCTCAATCGACGGAAGACGTAAACTTAAAAATTGCAGAGCCACAGTTCAACTTCGACAACAAGAGCTGGGCTTTACCTTCCAGTGAAAGCGAATATCGTCGTGGCAATCAAGAGCTGATGCAATATCTTGATCGTTTAGCCACAAACGACGCACAATTTTATGCTCGTGCGGATAACTTGGCAGACTGGTTGTCTGATGTGAGCACGCGTTTAGGCAGTTTATCCCAACGTTTATCTGCGAGTGTGATTGAAGAAGACGGCCAAATAGACACAGATGAAAACAGCCGCTACGTTCGTACGCCTTGGATGAAAATAGACGATGTGTTTTATGAGGCGCGAGGCGCAAGCTGGGCTTTGATTCACATGTTGCGTGCGGTTGAAGTCGATTTTGTCTTTACCTTGCAAGACAAAAACGCCTTAGTGAGCTTGCGTCAAATTATCCGTGAATTGGAAGCAACACAAACAGGTATTTGGTCGCCAGTTATTTTAAACGGCAGCGGCTTTGGCGTGTTAGCCAATCATTCTTTGGTGATGGCGTCTTATATTGCTCGTGCCAATACTGCGGTTATCGATTTGCGTCGCTTACTTGAACAAGGTTAAGCACTTAAATAGTGGCGTTTGCAGCGAAATGAATAGAGGTGATGAAACCTGTATTCGTTTTGCTGTATTAGATGACGCTCCAGACATCTTTCGTATTTTTAAAAACACCAATCCAGCAGAAACTACCCATCGTCATAAAGGCATCGGCTTAGCCGATGTGATTGATTGGATAGAGAGCGCCACAGAGCAGCAGCCTTTATTTGTTTTAGAACAAGCCCTTTTAAGCCAAGATCTTTTAAAGCAAGACCTTCTAAGCCAAGACCTTTTAAAACAAAACCTTCTAAGCCAAGACAAGTCACTTCAAGCTTGGTGCTCGCTTGCCCCTTTCTATGGGTTGCCAGCCTTTGATAAAACCTTAGAAATCAGTCTTTACGTCACGCCAGAGTGTCAGCAGAAAGGCTTAGGAACCGCACTGATCAACCACATTGAAAAACAGCAAGAAACACTCGGTTTTACTCATCTAATTGCTTATGTTTATGCCAGCAACCTGAGTAGTTTGTCTTTCTTTAAAAAGCAAAGGTTCGAACAATGGGGGCTTTTACCAAATATCGCAGAAAGTGAAGGCGCGAGAGAAAGCGTTGTCTTATTAGGTCGGCGCTTTTGAATTTTTAGTGATGTTTTAAATTAAACGAGAATGCATATGAAAACAGCGATTGTATTGGGCGCAACTGGTTTAGTGGGAAGACATCTTGTTGAGTTGTTGGCTCAAGAAACAGCTTTTGAAAAGGTGATCGCCGTGACTAGGCGACCAGTGGAATACGCGTCGGAAAAAGTCTTGAATCAAGTAGTGGACTTCGATGCGTTAGAAAACCATTCAGATGTGTTTAAAGGTGATGTGCTTTTCTCTTGTCTTGGTACCACGGTTAAACAAGCTGGTTCAATTTCAGCACAGCGAAAAGTAGACTTAGACTATCAACATCAAGTGGCGAAAGTTGCGTTAGAAAAAGGCGTTAGTCACTATATTTTGGTTTCCGCCAGTGGTGCAAACGCCAGCAGCAAAAGTGCTTATCTAAAAATGAAAGGGGAACTAGAAGACGCTATATCAGCGTTGCCTTTTGAACGAATCAGCGTTCTGCAACCTTCGTTGCTTAAAGGTCAGCGTGACACATTTCGTCTCGGTGAAGAATTGGGAAACCATATATTGCCTATTTTATGCACACTGCCGTTTCTCAGAAAATATCGCCCAATCTCAGGTCATCAAGTGGCGAAAAAAATGGTGTCTTTGGCTTTATCTGTAGGCAATGGAAAAAAATATTATAAGCTGGACGAGATATTTCTATAACGAAGCGTGGACTTCCCTAGACCTTTATTAAGGCTTCGACACGATGTCAGGACATTAAAGAGTGAGTGTTTAGATTATTAATGAAATAAAATAAACACCACACTCAAGGTTAAACGCTTGATCTATTTCTCTCTTTTCTCTGGTAGCATGCGCGTTAGCGTGTCGTCTTTTTTGACTGTGTGGTGGTAGATCGCCGCACTAACATGAGCAACAATCAGCACCCAAAGTATCCAAGGGCCGCCGACGTTTTTATGGAAAAAATCCCATTTCTTCTCCCAAATGCTCCATTCTGTATTGAACAGCTCTAGAATCCATTGCCCTAAACCTGTATGACGAAATGAAGGGATTTCAAAGAAACCATAGTTGACTGGGCCGCCGAAGCCGAACCAACCAGAAATAGGCATAGCAAACATGAAAAAATACAAAAGCCAATGCATGCCGTGAGCACCTAAAAGTTGCCATTTTGGCATATCTGGCAATTTAGGTTGGGGATTCATAAACTTCCAAATGATTCGGAACGTCGCCCACCCAATCACGCTAAAGCCTATGGCGACGTGAATGCTTAAAACTAAGCGATTTGAAGCGTCACCTGAATCTAAAAACCAAAGTTTATAATAAATAATGACATAGGCTGAAATGATGCAAAGTGCCACTAACCAATGGAACCACTTAGCAACGCTGCCGTAGCTTCTTTCGGTATTTTTTATCATCTTTCTATCTCTCCACTTATATCATGATGAAAACACATACTTGTTTATTACTGGCACTGTAAATTCTATCATATGGATGAGTATTCACCTTTTAACTGTTCTTGTTTCGACGAATACCATGTCAATATTGGAGTGCTAGGGAAGGTGCGAACAAGCCCACGCCCTTCGGATCTTTCAGGGAAACAGTTATCTCTGATAAGACTGACGCTCAGAAGAGTTATTCGTATCTTCCCTAGGCTTCACTAGACATTTATTAGAGTGGAAAGACTGTAGAGAAAAGAGCTGTCCTGTAAAACCTAAACTTTACCCTGAAATGTTTAAAGGTATTGATCCTATTTAAGGAGATTAAATTGTGTCACTAATCATTGATGATATTTATAAGAGTATTGCGCAAAACATCGTAAATTCAGTGGATGAGAACTGGGAGGAAGCAGAACTACTGGTTGAAAGAGAAGCCAATAATGCCATTGGCTTTAAAGGTGGGACGCGCTTCAATGATGTGTTTTCATCATTTAAATTTAGAAATTTTGACAGACGCCAGCTAGTTAAAGATTTTCATGCTTTATATGAAATCACAGCAGAAGGTGAGGTAAATAATTGGAACAAGGCAAAATGTATTTTGTTTCCATCAGGAAAATTCAGCATAGATTTTGAATGGGATCAAGACATGGCTGACGAGCTCGAAGCTTTATCAAAAGAATAGTGCAGTCGAATGGATGAAAAACACAAATTAAGATACGTCGCTACTGAGTCACATATGCTGTGATGTTGTGTTGTTATTGCCTGTTTCTAATGAGGTCAGTAAACCATGGATGCAAGAAGTCAGTTATTTTTAGATCAATACCTCCAAACGTTACCCAGTCATGAGTCTGAAAAGTACACCTCTTTTAGTTCGGACTATTTTTGTTCGGACGAATACAATGCCAATAATTGTGCCGATTTGATTTTTCGAGGTGAAAAACAAGCCTCATGCAGTATGGAATATTGGTATCGTCATGAAGGCGAATCAATGCCGGAAGTTGGGCATCTTCAAGTGGTCACGAACTGGATAGGCGAGCCGGTTTGTATTATTGAAATAACGTCTGTAGCAAAGTGTCGATACAGAGACATCACGGAAGAATTTGCCGCAGAAGAAGGGGAAGGAGATAAAACCTTGGCGTGGTGGAAAAAAGCCCATTGGGAATTTTTTTCACTTGAGTGTGAAGAGCTAAAGATAGCACCAAGCGAAGACATGTTATTGGTGTTAGAACATTTTAAAGTCGTTTATCAATAAATTATTTAAGCTTTTTCGCAGCTTAATATGCATGACAGGTTTGTATTATGTCCACATCCGTGACACCAAAAATGTTGGCATTCAGTTCACCAGAACTTTTGAATGTTTGGCTAAAAGAAAACCACGACACACAGACTGAGCTGTTGGTCCAGATCTTTAAAAAAGGCTCAGGCGTTCAAAGTGTGACGTGGAATGATGTAGTCATTGAATCATTATGCTGGGGCTGGATTGATGGCGTGAAAAGGTCTTTGGATGATGTGTCTTATGTGCAGAGAATCACGCCGAGAAAACCGAAAAGTGTTTGGTCAAAGCGTAATACCGAACACGTTAAACGTTTGATTAACGAAGGGCGAATGCAGGAAGCGGGTCTTCTTCATGTTCGTGAAGCGAAAGCCGATGGTCGATGGGAAAAAGCTTATAAAGTCAGTGAGCTGGAAGTGCCAGAAGACTTTTTAGCGGCATTAGAAAATACGCCCAAAGCGAAAATATTTTATGAGACGCTTACCAAATCCAGTCGTTCCGTGATTGCTTATGGATTGGAAAGTGCCAAGAAGCCTGAGACCAGACAGAAGCGATTCAATAAATACATGGATATGCTCAACAATGAAGAGAAGCCAAATTAGAGTGCATGTTTCGTTTATATAGCGGCACTATCCGCAGTGTTACCTGAATGAATATCTTATAAAACGACAATATACTAAGACGAAAACGTTCTTTCTATGCTGAGTTCAGGCGTCATATCTGGCGAAATTACCATAGATAATTAGGCGGATTAATGGCATTCTAGCGACATTGAATTTTTATAATTTATTTATAGGTTTTTTTATGATTGATATAGCTAAAGCGAATAAGGAACTGAGCGGTGCAACGCCTCTAGAAATCATTAAATGGGCTGTGAAGCAGGGTAACAATCCGATTGTATCGACGCATTTTGGTCCAATGGAAGCGGTAGTTTTACACACAGCGGTTGCGGCGAAAAAAGACATTACTGTCGTGTGGGCGGATTCTGGTTACAACACTCGCGACACTTACCTTGTTGCGGAAAAGCTTATTTCGTCTCTTGAGTTGAAAGTAGAAGTGTATACACCAAAAATTACCGCTGCTCGTTGGGACAATGCTTTTGGTGGCGTGCCAGATGTCGGTGAAGAAAGTCACGATGCGTTCACTCAAAACTTTAAACTAGAGCCATTTACACGAGCAATGAAAGAAGTGGCTCCTGATGTTTGGATTACAGGTGTTCGATCAGAGCAAACGGCATTTCGTCAAAATATGGAAGTGATCAGCCAAGGCGCAGATGGCGTACTGAAAATCGCGCCTTTCCTTCATTGGAAAGAAGCCGATATGGCCGCGTACTTGCAAGAACATAACTTACCAAACGTAGAAAACTATTTTGATCCTACGAAGGGTTTGTCTAACCGAGAGTGTGGCCTACATACTCAGCTTTAATCTGTAGAATAGCGCTAAAAAAATGCCCCAGATTCAAATACAGGTTTTGAATTTGGGGCTTTTTTTTAACGGTTTATGTGTTTCTACTCAATTAAATTACATGGGTTCAAAGACAGAACCTAAGCTTGGCACAAACAATTTGTTGTACATACGGCTGGCGTAATCGTCTGTCATAGACGCCATGTAATCACAGATAATCCGCAAGCCATTTCCACCATGATCGATGCTCTTTTGCCATTCTAATCCGATTTCCCTTGGCAGTAATCGACTTGGGTCTGCGCTGTACGCTTCGAACATCTCCAAGAGCATTTGTTGCCCCTTGTATACCAACATTTGCACTTCTGGGCGCTGGATAATGTGCTGCATTTCAAACTGTTTTAACAATGCCAATGCTTGGCGTTGACCTTCCGGTAAAGCCACTTGAAAACGTAATAAAGGGTGTTCAAAATTTGAGTTTTCGACGACTTGGCAAGAGGTGATAAACCAGCTTACCAAGCTGCCAATGGCTTCTTTTCTTAGGTGGCTTTGGCGACTAAAAAGCTGTGTGCGAATGTTGTTTAGATTCTCAGATAAATAGGGCGACGCCAAATCGGACAGTTTTGGTTCTAGGTGTTCTAGCCACATATCTTTGGTCACCATGCCAAGAACAATCGCGTCTTCTAAATCATGCACGCCGTAAGCGATGTCGTCTGCAAGGTCCATAATACTGGTATCGAAACTGGCGTGAGACGCTTTGGCGTGTGGTCCTTTGCTAACGGGTTTTACTGATTTAAAGGCCGCTTTATCGGCATCGCTAAAAGGTGCCACAATCCAATCTAAAAGCGCTTCTTCCTCTTGATACACACATTTTGGTGGCGCCCAATGAGAGGCTTTAAATTGACGGAAATTGTCTGGTTTGTCTGGATAATGTCCCACTACCTGTTGGTGTAAAACGGGGTATTTTAAAATGCCCAGCAAAGTACGACGAGTAACGTCCATGCCGTAATCTGGAGAATAAGAACCACGTTTGCCTAGAATCCGCAGCGATTGAGCGTTGCCTTCAAATCCACCATGGTTCAGCATCATGTAATTAAGGGCGATTTCACCGCCATGGCCAAAAGGTGGGTGACCAATATCGTGGCTCAGGCAAACGGTTTCAATCAGAGAGTCGTCGGCCAACCATGCTTGATAATCCGCATCGGCTGGTACGCTGTGTTTTAAGTGATGGACAATGCCGTTGCCAATTTGCGCGACTTCTAAGGAATGCGTCAATCGAGTACGACTGTAATCGTTTTGGCGAATCGCAAGAATTTGGGTTTTGGATTGTAAGCGACGAAAGGCTGCGCTGTGAATGATGCGGGCGCGATCTCGCTGATAAGGCGTTCGGTAATCATTGTCGCGAGACTTTTCATGACCAGATTGTCTTTCTTGCCAAGGGCGTTGGTCGTACTGTGCGTTTGCCATAGTGTTTGTCCGATTCAAATTGGTCACGGTGCTAATCTTTCATCAAAACACGATATAGGTCAATGTTCACAAAAGGTGACTTGTGCATAATAAAAAGCAACGATAAGGAATTTTTATGCTTAATACACAACATCTTATTACATTTGGCGTTTTAGTGAGAACGGGAAGTTTTACCAAAACCGCACAAACGCTGGGGCTTACTCAGCCAGCGGTGAGTCAGCATATTCAAAAGTTGGAAGCTGAATTAGGTGAAGCGTTATTGATTCGACACGGTCGAACGACAGAGATCAGCGAGGCGGGAAAGGTTCTACTGAGCCATATTAAGGAGCTGGAATCCTGTTATAACCGTTTCTCGATGGCTTGGTCGCGTTATCAGCAAGAAAAAGCCACCGAGCTTTCTTCGTGACATTCGGAGAAAACGCCTAGCGAATATGTCGGGCTAAGGTTTGATAAAAACCAAATAAAATGCCCGCAGTGACGCCCCAAATACGAATGCCTTCGTATTCTACTTCAAAGTAGCCGTTCGACATTGGATCGAGCTTTCGCTTTTTGAAGCGATAATTCTGCGGTGTGAGCAAATACCGTAATGGCACCCAATGCACACATTTCACTTCATCCTCACATAAACTGAGTTCACTTTTTCGAGTCATTTCCGCGATGATTGGGCGAATGCAATAGCCCGATAATGTACAGTATTCACCAAGCTCTCCGAGCAAATCAAAGCAATCAGGTGAAAGGCCTACTTCCTCTAGCGTTTCACGTAATGCGGTATATTGAATACTGGCGTCTTCAGGATCATGCTTGCCGCCGGGGAAAGCAATCTGCCCAGGATGATTGCGCATGTGTAAGGCGCGTTGTGTTAGAAGGGTATACAGCTCGCCATCTTGTGGGTCTTGCCAAATAGGAATTAAGATTGCGGCCGATCGATAATCTGCTTTATAGCCATTGAGAAACATATCTGTGTCTGGATTGTGTATTTGCTGTTCATAAGGCGCTTTATCCAGCGCTGCACGGATTTCATCCAAACTGATATCAATAGGTGGAGCATTCAAAAACTGCTCTATGTCTGACATTGTAAAACCTACTTTAAAAAGACATTCTCTAGAGTATGGGTTAATTTACCCACTTTGGTAAAGGTTTCTTCGTATTCTTCTTCACATTTCGAATCGGCGACCAGTCCGCCGCCAGCCCAGCAATGTAGAACTCCATGATCCGCTACTAATGTACGAATCGTGATGCTGGAGTCCATTTGGCCATTGGCACTGAAGTAAGCAATGGAACCACAGTAAACAGAACGTTCATGAGGTTCCAATTCATCAATGATTTGCATGGCGCGAATTTTAGGTGCGCCAGTGATGGAGCCGCCAGGAAAACTCTGGTGAAACACACGTATTGCTTGGTCTGCACGATCAACTTGGCCTTCTACCGTCGACACAAGATGATGCACATTGGCGTAACTTTCCAGTTTGAACAGCGCTGGCACCTTGATACTGCCCGTTAAGCAGGTTCGTCCTAAATCGTTACGCAGCAAATCGACGATCATGAGGTTTTCTGAGCGATTTTTTTCAGACGCCAGCAACCAATCTGCGTTGGCTTTATCTTCTTCTGGTGTTGCACCACGAGCCATCGTGCCTTTTATCGGCTTGGATTCAACGCGGCCTTTATCACACAATAAAAAGCGTTCAGGGGAATGACTCAGTAAACTTTGTTCTGCTGACAGCTCAATGTACGCCGAGAAAGGGGTTGGGCACACTTCCCGCAAGGTTTGGTAAGCGTGAAACGTGTCGCCTTGGTATTGGCTGGAAAATCGCTGAGCCAGATTGACCTGATAGCAATCACCAGATTGAATGTAATCTTGAACCTTGGCGAATTTCTCCGCGTAATCTTTCGCCGTCATGTTCGAGCGAAAAGGCGCTTTGAGTGTGAAACCGTGAACCTGTGTTGTCGTATTTACTTGAGTGAGGCGCTTGAGTATGTCTGCGCTTTCCGTTTCGTCACACCAAGGCGTGACGATCAATTCTGTGGTTTTGTTTGTGTGAGAAGTAATCACGGCCCAACCAAACAAACCAATATCCAACGTATCTAAATGAATATCGTGAATCACCGAGTCTGGTAATTGCTCTACAAAATGACCACTTTCGTAACCGTAATAACCCAATAAACCGCCGGTGAAAGGCAAGTCTTTTGGTGCCGACAATGCCCAAGGTTCTTGGCAAATGCGTGTCATCAGTTCATTTAATAACGCGATTGGATTGGCAGGCGTCGCCTCGTTACTGCTGTTACCAAAGTCTTGTAAGTCGTAGAGAGCATGACCATTGCGCCACAGAATCGAGGTTTCCACGCTTGAAAAACCGCTTGTTGGTCGAATCCGCGCCAACGGATTGGCCACAAGAATATCGTATTGAGTGTCAGGGAAATGCTCGTGATTACTGTCGAGTAAGGCTGGAAAAGGTAAATCGCGTACCGCTTGGAAAAATGGCAATAAAGACGCTTGGTAAGGCAGCGTTACTCGTTTTAGTTCTGACATCGTGCAAAGATCTCTGAAATGAAAGCAATATCGTAATAGTAAGGGACTTTTAATTGCGGATTATTGTATTCTTTTAATTCATTTTCTCACAGGTCAAATAACACGTGTCCGAGACTTTTTTTCTATCTTTACCAACAGCGCGCCTTGCGTATCGTCTTTATGAAAACCCAAATGCACAAAGTGATCGAGTCTGTTTGCTATTGCACGGCGCCGGCGTCGCAGGGGAAATTACCTATTCGCCTATGTTGTCTTATCTCACACAATGGCGTTGGATGCTGGTGCCAGATTTAAAAGGCATGGGAGAATCTTTTCATCATCATGGCGAAGAAGAGGCGGTTACGATTGAGGAACTCACCGACGAAGTGGAAGCACTTTTGTCTCATGTTAAATGGGACAGCTTTGATGTGGTCGCTTATTCGTTAGGTGGTTTGGTGGCGTTGAATTTAAATGAACGACGTCATCGACAAGGCAAAAGCAAAGCGAAAATGGCTCTGCTGGAACCCGCGTCTTTGGATCGAGAAGATTTATCCACCTTGTTGGAAGTCAGATTAAAATACCGTCAAGCATCAACATTGATTCGTGAAACGGGCGATGTGGAACTGGGTGTTGCCAGCTTTATGGATGGCGTGTCGCCTAATCGACGTAAAGTGCCAGCGGCAGAAGCAACCACCAAATCTCGTCTTGCTCATCGTCCATTTGGCTTTGCTTACGCCTTAGACGCGGTGACAAATCAAGTAGAAGTCATGAGCAACCAACCGAGTGTGCGTGAGTCTATGATTAATGCATCAGAGCACGTATTCTTGTTTTCAGGAGAACTGAGTCACGAAGCGTTAAGGCAACATTACGAACTGTTGAGTCAGCGTCACCCAAACTGGGAACATAAAACATTGAGTGCTTGCGACCATTCCTTGCCGTTCCAAAAACCAAGACAAATCGCCAAGCACATTAACGAGTGGTTTGCGGTAACGTCTGAGTGATGCTCGAAATTAAAAAAACCGATAAGGCACAAGAAAAAAGACCTGAACAGAAAAGAACTAATAGAAAAGAGCGAATAGAAAAGAACAGGACGTTTTTTCTATTCCATGGTCACAACGAATCTAAAAAATTGAAACAAGGAGGTTTCAATGGCGTATTTACGTGGTTTCTCATTACTCGAATTACTCTGTGTGCTCGCCATTCTGAGTATTCTCGCCTACACCAGTTCTGGTTATGTTTTGACACTCAGTCAAAATACACAGGATCAAAGTACTCTCAAAACCCAAGTACAACTGCTCGCCGATGCACTCACTCAAGCACGGCAATTAGCGGTGGTAAGCGGTGACACCAGCTTCCTTTGTGGCGGCCTCACTTGTGATGGCGATTGGTCGTCTGGTTTTCTGCTGTATCAAGCCTTGAATGAGTCGAGCGACAGCGTATTGCTGAGCGGTGAAAAAGCGTACCGCAGTATTGCTTTTGCCGAGGATCTTTTGGTGTCGTGGAATGGCTTTCCCGTCAAAAAACAACAAATCGAGTTTCATGCCAATGGTTTGTCTGGTTATCAGAATGGGACTTTTCAGTTTTGTCTTGGTGTTTGGCAAACGGCTTTGGTGTTGAACCAAAGCGGGCGCTTTTACCTCACCGACCCAGAAGAGAAAGCCGAAGGATCTTGCTTATGAAACATAGGACTAATGCAAATCAACAAGGCTGGATTTCTCTGGAAGTGATGTTGTGTTTGGTGTTGTTGGCGATTGTGTTGCACTTCGCAAAGGCTCAAAACACAACGCAATGGCAAACCATTCAGCTCGCTGAAACGTCGAGAAAGCAGCAAGAGAACGAGCAAAAACAAGCCTTGATGGCGCAACTGACACAATCCTCCGTGTGGTTAGACGTTGAAAATCACTCGGATTATCCTGATTGCCAAGTGTGTACAGGCAGCCAACTAGAGCAATGGTTTTCTGCGTCTCTGTATTCTGTCTCTGAAACAGAAGAGGAGCATTGAATCATGGCTTTTTCTAAACACGATATTTCCCAACGGAACCGCTCATCTCATCGTTTGTACGCCATGCGTGAACAAAGAGGCAGTTTGCTGATTGAATTGTTGCTGGTGGTTTTACTGCTGTCTTTGTTTTTTCCTTTTCTGGTTTCTGCGTTATCGAGCTTACAAGAGCGTCATTTATTAGCGCAAACCTATCAGGAACAGCAGGTGTTTAAAGCGGCAATCGATGCGCACTTTCAATCTCAATGGGCGCGTTTGCTGCCAGCGAATTGTGCGGAAGATTCAACGCTGAGTTTAACCATTGAATCGGGCGCCAATAAACCTGATCGTTTGTCGTCTCGAACCGTCTTGACCGAGTCAGATTGGTTACAAGGCAAAGATTATGGCTCCTGTCGAATCGGTGTCACCGTGACCGAAAACCCTTTCGTGACGGAATTGGATTGCCATTGGAAGAGTGGTGACAGCGCTTCGTTCTCTAGTTGTCAGGCTTATGTGTCAGCGCAAGTGATCGGCTTATCAGGCAGTAAAAGCACGATTCAATTAGACGATGATTCGGCGTTGGGCGTGTCAGGCATGTTGGAAAGTCAAGACGGTTTTTTTTGGTACTTGTCTCCGGGCAAGGATGGCGACAGTGCTTTTTGGCGAACGCCAGAAGAAAGTGGCAACTCATTGGAATTGTTTAATGGCATAGAGCGCTTGGCGGTTTTCCCATTATTGGATCAAGACAACAATGGCACGCTCGATGCGATTTCAACCGCGTACGGAGATTACGCGTTACGGGACATTCGAGGTTTGTGGGTGGAATATCAATACCGTTTGAGTAATTGCAAAGCCCAGAGCAGCCAAATGGATCAGGCTTATGTGTCGATGCGTGGCGATACTTGGCACTATGCAACGCCTTGTCAGTCGATAGGGAACAGCATTATTCGGCTCAGGTAATGTGGAAAATAAGGAGTGTTTTCAATGAAAATAGCAAAGTTTTCAACGCAACAAGGCTGGATTTCATTACCGATTATCGCGTTGATTTTGTCGGTTTCGGCGCTGTCTATTCGCTATCAAGAGGCATTGTTTGCTTCCTACAAATGGCGCGCTCAATTGAGCGATGTGGCGGACGAGCAAGAAATATGGGACGCATTTCGAGAAAGCTTTGTTGCAGCGCCTTCTTTTAGCGCCGCGACGATCAGTGATTGTGAAGGGTTTTGTACGCTGGACACATGGCAAAATACCACGCAAGAAAAAAGTTGGCATGACGACGACCGCTCATTGGATTATCAATGGATGGTGTATGTGAAAGAGGAAACGGAAGACGACGGTGTTACCGTGATCAGTACAACAACCTCTTATCGACTCTGCGCCACACAAAACCAGCAAGCATATTTGTGCTGGTGGTGGCGTAATGGAAAGCGATTGGCGGAAGGTTGGGTGTCCGTCGATTAATCTGCTTTATTATGAAACGCTTTCAAATGTTCTGCAGAACAAAAAGCGTGGGCGTCTTGATCGTGAATCGCGTGTGAGCGAGGCATAAAGGTTTGGCATTGCTCGCAACGTACCATGCTTTCTTGTTTGTCTTCTTCTTTGGAGGCTTTGGTTTTTTCTGTCTTTTCAGAGGTTGCAGGCGACTGACGGCTTTTAAACATGATAAATTGGCGGTATAACCACCAACCAATAGCGAAAATAGCAATAAAAACGATCAAACGGACGATCATAGACTTTACCTAAGTTGTGTAATTCCAGACAATAAGCAGCATAATCTAACAGAGTTTACGAGATAGCAACTGTATGACATTACGAATTGCAATGGCCCAGCTCGACATGCTGGTCGGCGACATTACCAAAAACACCCAAGCGGTTATTAAAGCGGCCAACCAAGCCCGTGACGAAGACAACGCCGATGTGGTGGTTTTTCCTGAATTGACCTTAACAGGCTATCCACCAGAAGATTTATTACTCAGACCCAGTTTAGATACGCGCATCGAAGCCGCGCTCGACACCTTATTAAAAGAAGTAAAAGACATTTATTTGGTGGTGGGTTATCCGCGCCGTATTGATGGCGAGCTTTTCAACTGCGCCAGCGTGATTTACCAAGGCAAAATACTCGGCGAATACGCCAAACAAAAACTACCAAACTTCCTCGTCTTTGATGACAAACGCTACTTTAGCGAAGGCCAAGAAGCCGTTGTGGTGGACATTAAAGGCGCGAAAGTCGGCTTGAGTGTTTGTGAAGATATCTGGCATCCAGAACCGATTGCGCAAGCCAAAGCCGCAGGCGCTGAATTGATCATTAATATCAGTGCATCGCCTTACCACATTGAACAAATGGGCAAGCGTGAACAGCATTTACACCAACGTGCGACGGAAACCAGCTTGCCGATTGTCTACGTGAACTACATGGGCGCTCAAGACGAATTGGTCTACGAAGGTGGCTCGTTTGTAGTGAACGCCAAAGGCGACAAAGTCATGCAAGCGCCTTGGTTTGAAGCGGGCTTGTATTGTGTCGATATGATCATCCACGATGACCAACCGAATAAAGTCGAGCCTATTGCTGGCAATATTGCCCCAGCACTCAGCGAAGAAGCCAGCGTTTATCAGGCTATGGTTTTGGGATTGCGTGACTACATTGAGAAGAACCGTTTTAAAGGTATCGTACTGGGTTTAAGTGGCGGCATTGATTCTGCTTTGTCCCTTGCTGTGGCGGTAGACGCCATTGGCGCAGATCGCGTACAAGCCGTGATGATGCCATACACTTATACTTCTTCCATCAGCTTGCACGACGCGGAAGAAGAAGCGAAATTGCTTGGCGTGAAATACAGCGTATTGCCGATTGAATCCATGGTGTCGGCATTCTCTGACGTGCTCGCGCCAGAGTTTGAAGGCTTAGGAAAAGACACCACAGAAGAAAACCTACAAGCCCGAACTCGCGGCGTCACCTTGATGGCGATCTCCAACAAAAAAGGCTACATGGTTCTTACCACAGGGAACAAGAGTGAAATGGCCGTGGGTTACGCAACACTGTACGGCGACATGGTAGGCGGTTACTCCGTCCTAAAAGACGTGTTCAAAATGCTCGTGTTCAGACTGTGCCGATACCGTAATACACTTGGCTACGTGATTCCTGAACGAGTCATTACTCGCCCGCCATCCGCGGAACTGGCGCCAGATCAGAAAGACGAAGACTCCTTGCCAAGCTACGACATCCTCGATGAAATCTTGCGCATGTACATAGAAGAAGACCAAAGCGCAGAAGCCATACTCGCCACGAAGAAATTCGACCGAGAAACCGTGTACCGCGTCCTTCGACTTGTCGACTTAAACGAATACAAACGCCGCCAAGCACCAACTGGCGTACGCATCACCGCCCGAGGCTTCGGCCGCGACCGCCGCTACCCAATCACCAACGGCTGGCACATCGGCGAATAAACCCTTCATCACCACACCCGTTCCCACGCACCCGCGTGGGAACGCATACACCACCTTTTAAATCCGCAAAACCTTTAATGAATAAAAAACTTTTCGTAGGTCGGGATTTATCCCGACAATAATCACATGACACCATTTAAAACATAGTCGAAATGAATTTCGACCTACACAACCAAATTGTCGAACTTTGATCCAACGAAAAACAACCTCAACTGATTTGTAGGTCGGGATTTATCCCGACAATAATCACATGACACCACCTAAAACATTGTCGAAATGAATTTCGACCTACACAACCGAATTGTCGAGCTTTGATCCAACGAAAAACAACAACAACAACAACAACAACGACAACAACGACAACAACAACAACAAG
>CALLIL010000041.1 GCA_938009755.1 uncultured Marinomonas sp. | reverse complement strand
CCACACAAATTATCTGATTATCTATTTTAAAGAGCGTTGCCAATCCACTTAAGCTACTCAACTTCTTAAACCTAATTAAGATGCTAAGCCCTGTCCGTGTCAGCGAGGGCGTATATTAAGGATATACAGATTTTGTGCAAGCCTTTTTGTCAAAAAAAGCTAATTAAAATCGATTAATTTGAACCAAGCAAAATAACGTTCAATAAATATACAAAAGAACTGAGATCTGTTTATTTATTGAACTAATTTTACCCTTTTGATGAGTATTCAATATCTTCCACAGGAATAGCATGACTAACAAACATTCTCTGTGGATTAATATCCACTTTATAAGCCAGCACTTCCACTCCCTTTGCCATTACTTCTTTAAAAGCATCAGCGTATTTTTTATCGATATGAGAAGCAGGGGAGACACAGCCTATTCCAGCGTGACTCACACAGAAAAACATCACTGCTCGATGCCCTTCTTCAACCATTTTTGCGAGTTCATATAAATGCTTACGCCCTCTATCCGTTACCGCATCAGGAAAATAACCATTTCCATCCTCTTCTAATAAAGTGACATTTTTCACTTCAACATAGCATTTTTGACCTTCACTCCCAGTTAACAACCAATCAATACGACTCTTTTCGCCATATTTCACTTCGGCCTTTAGCTCTGCATAACCAGTAAGTTCAGACACAACACCATTAGCAATCGCTTCACCAACCAACTTATTTGGTAAACCGGTATTAATACAAGCTAGATGCTCGCCATCAACTTCAACTAATTCCCAGGTATAGCCTAACTTTCGCTTCGGGTTATCACTTTTAGAAAGCCACACACGAGCATTCTCTTGCTGGCAACGTTTCATCGAACCTGTATTCGGGCAATGAGCAACCACCACCTCACCGTTAAGCAATTCGACATCAGACAAAAAACGCTTATAGCGCTTAATTAAACGCCCTTCTATCAACGGGGTAGGAAAATCCAAAACATAACTCCAACATTCTTTCTAGCAGTTACTAAAATAAAAGATATTCTGCTGCACTAACCTTGAGCTATCGAATAAGCTCTTATTCTTTAGCTTTTTATAAGCCATAAACTTCCGCACTTTTCCATATTAAGTGGATTTTAAGTGCTCTTCTAAAAGCTACATTTAATAACATGTTAGTTTTTCATTGTGAGAACAATACGAAAGTTAGCCTTCCCCGATTTCATTTTCAGAAAAGCTTCGTTGGCACACTCCAGCGGCATAGTTTCTATCATAGGCTTCACCTGCGTTAATACGCTGAAGCTTAGCGCTTTTTCATTCTCATAGGGAGTGCCAGTTATGGAGCCAAAGATATGACGTTCGCCACCAACCATTGCACCACTAGTGAATACTAGCGGGTCTTTGCCAGCCCCTAAAATGACCATTTTGCTGCTCGGCGACAAGTGATTAAACAGCAACGTCGTTAAGGTTGATTCATTGATGGTCACAATAGCTGCGTCAAAATTGCCAATCCGTTGTAACTCTTCATCTAGTGGCTGCATGTTCGAATCAATATACTCATGTGCACCGAGTGTGTATGCCAACTGACGAATATCGTCACCACGGCCAATGGCCACCACCCTATATCCCATACGTTTCGCATACTGGATAGCCATGTGCCCTAATCCACCCACACCCAGAATTGCGACTGTATCACCTGCTTGTGCGCCGCATTTTCTTAATGCATTGAACGTGGCGATACCAGCACAAAGTATTGGCGCCGCTTCAACAGAATTGAGTTCATCTGGAATAGCGACCAAACCAGATGCCCTTACAAGCATCGCCTCAGCGTAACCGCCATCTATGCTAGAGCCAACAACAGGCTGATCACTACATTGTTGGAAGAGGCCTTGCCGGCAAAAATCACAAGCATAGCAAGGCCCTCCCAATCTACCCACTCCAACTCTTTGACCAATAGTCCATTGATTGGAAACCTCTGTGCCCAATGCAACAATGCGGCCGACAACCTCATGCCCCGGAACTCGAGGAGGTGAAAGGTTCGGTTTGACGTTATCGATGTCAAAGATATCTGCACCACAGATCCCACACGCTTCAACGTTGATAACAACCTCTCCTTTACCGGGCTCCGGATATATTCGTTCAGCTAATTGCAGAACCCCAGGCTCAACAACCTGCATTACTCGATATGTTTTAGTCATGAATATTTGCTCCTTACTGAACCTTACAGAGTTTAAGCCGACCTATCACATCGATTGACACAACCCCAACCTTACTGAGATGCAGCTAATTACCCCTAATATATCGGCAATTAAATTACACTGACATAACAACAATTGCGCTCAAAAAACTTAACTCACTATTTCCTTAAGTTTTACACATTCCCTAGATTTAGAAATATAGTCAATTTTCTAGATATGCTGGTCTCTCATCGCTCTCGCAATAAAAATGCCAGTCAGCAAAACTGACTGGCATTTCATTTATCTACTAAACATCTAGGCAGCTATTATAACAACCCCTACTCCCACTCAATTGTTGCTGGCGGCTTAGAGGAAACATCATATGCCACACGAGAAATATTCTCGATTTCATTAATGATGCGACCAGAAACCGTTTCTAATAACTCATATGGAAGATGCGCCCAGCGAGCCGTCATGAAGTCAATTGTTTCCACGGCACGAAGTGATACGACATATTCATAACGACGACCATCGCCAACCACACCAACGGATTTCACTGGCAAGAAGACAACGAAAGCTTGGCTTGTTTTCTCGTACCAACCAGACTTACGCAACTCTTCAATGAAAATAGCGTCAGCACGACGAAGAATGTCTGCGTACTCTTTTTTCACTTCACCCAAGATACGAACACCCAAACCTGGCCCTGGGAACGGATGACGGTAAACCATGTCATACGGAAGACCAAGCGCAAGACCAAGCTTGCGAACTTCATCTTTAAAGAGTTCACGAAGAGGCTCAACCAACTCCATCTTCATATCTTCAGGTAAGCCACCAACATTATGGTGAGACTTAATAACGTGCGCTTTACCCGTTTTAGACGCTGCTGACTCAATTACATCTGGGTAAATCGTGCCCTGAGCAAGGAAATCAATGCCGTCTAATTTAGAAGACTCTTCGTCGAAGATTTCGATAAATGTATTACCGATGATCTTACGCTTCTTCTCTGGATCTGCTTCGCCAGCTAATTTACCAAGGAACAAGTCTTCTGCATCAACACGAATGACTTTCACACCCATGTTGTCAGCAAACATTTTCATTACTTGGTCACCTTCGTTTAAACGAAGCAAACCGTTATCAACGAAAACACACGTCAGTTGATTGCCGATGGCTTTGTGTAATAAAGCCGCCACAACAGAGGAATCGACACCACCAGACAAAGCCAATAGAACTTGTTTATCGCCTACTTGCTCGCGCATTCTTTCAATGGCGTCTTCAGCGATGTTAGCTGGCGTCCAAAGAGTGTCACACTTACAAATATCCACGACAAAACGAGACAGAATTTTTCCACCTTGTTTCGTATGAGTCACTTCAGGGTGAAACTGAACACCGTAAAACTTTTTCGACTCATCGGCCATTGCCGCAATCGGACAGCTGTCAGTAGACGCCATCAAAGTAAAACTTTCAGGCATCGCAACGACTTTGTCACCATGACTCATCCAAACGTCTAATAAAGCGACATCGTCTTGGATATCTTCAAATAACGAAGCACCTTCATGCTTACGAATTTGCGCATAACCAAATTCTCGAAGCTCGGATCCTTCAACTTTACCGCCCAACTGCTCCGCCATGGTTTGCATGCCATAACAAATACCGAACACAGGCACGCCTAATGTAAAGACAGCTTCTGGCGCACGAGGAGAACCCGGCTCAGGCACAGATTCTGGGCCACCAGCCAAAATAACGCCTTTCGGATCAAAATCGATAACGTCTTGATCTTCCATATCAAAAGCACGAACTTCACAGTAAACGCCAATCTCACGTACGCGACGTGCAATCAGTTGCGTGTACTGAGAACCGAAATCAAGAATAAGAATTTTATGAGCGTGGATATCTTGCGACATGGTTAACTGTTCCTTTCACTTTACTCAAAAGTCGTTTTTTCGAGTAACCGTATTAAATAGATAATAAGAGCAACAAATAAAGATGGGGCGTGTTGTACGCCCCATCTCAGTAACAATGTATCAAGCCTTTAACTTACTTGATAATTTGGCGCTTCTTTCGTAATTGTCACATCATGAACATGACTCTCACGCATACCCGCACCTGTAATTTGAGAGAACTGCGTTTTTGTGCGCATTGTCTCGATATCAGCTGAGCCTGTATAACCCATTGAAGAGCGAACGCCGCCCATCAACTGATGAACAACCGCAATCATTGGACCTTTAGAAGGAACACGACCTTCGATACCTTCTGGAACAAGCTTCTCAACGCTGCTTGAGTCTTGGAAATAACGGTCGCTTGAACCTTGAGACTGAGACATAGCACCCAAAGAACCCATTCCACGGTACGCCTTAAATGAACGACCTTGGAACAAAACAACTTCACCTGGCGCTTCATCAGTACCTGCAAGCAAGCCACCGACCATGATCACACTCGCACCAGCGGCAATGGCTTTACTAATATCGCCAGAATAACGTACACCGCCATCAGCAATAACAGGAATACCACGAGGATTCATTGCTTCAGCAACATTGGCAACCGCACTGATTTGAGGAACGCCCACACCAGCAACAATACGAGTAGTACAGATAGAGCCCGGACCAATGCCTACTTTCACACCATCTGCACCAGCATCAGCAAGCGCAATCGCCGCTTCAGCCGTTGCAATATTGCCACCGATAACTTGAATGTGCGGGAAGTTTTCTTTCACCCAGCGAACGCGATCAATCACACCTTTCGAGTGTCCGTGAGCGGTATCAACCACAACCACATCAACACCCGCTTCAGACAAAGCTTTCACTCGTTCTTCAGTGTCTGCGCCAGTACCAACTGCAGCACCAACACGCAAACGACCTTCTTCGTCTTTACACGCATTTGGGAAAGTCGTGGCTTTATTAAAGTCCGTAACCGTTACCATGCCACGCAATTCGAATTGCTCATTCACAATCAACACTTTTTCAATGCGATTTTCATGCAACAACTTGCGAACGGAACCAGAAGACGCACCTTCAAGAGCCGTTACAAGGCGATCTTTTGGCGTCATGATATCAGACACTTTTTTATCGAAATCTTTCACAAAGCGAACATCACGGCTGGTCACTATGCCAACAAGATCTTCACCTTTCACAACAGGCACACTTGAGATGCTGTTTGCTGACGTCAACACCATTAATTCATCAATAGACGCATCAGGGTCGATGGTTACAAGATCACGAACAATGCCACTTTCGTATCTTTTTACACGACGCACTTCATTCGCCTGCTCTTCAACAGTCAAGTTTTTGTGCACAATGCCTATGCCGCCTTCTTGAGCCAAAGCAATCGCCATGCGATGTTCAGTAACTGTGTCCATTGCGGAAGACGTGAGCGGAATATTTAACTCAATGTCTTTAGTGATTTTGGTTTTAAGGCTAACATCCTTAGGAAGAACTTCGGAATAGCCTGGGATAAGCAATACGTCATCAAACGTTAGAGCTTCTTGCACGATACGTAACATAAGGGGAGTTTCCAATGCCAACAGGGGTGTTAAGATGGCAAGTAATTCTACTCCTATAGTTGCATTCGGTAAATCAAAACCACGAGAGATTGATGAAAAATTTTACAACTTCTGCCTCACAAGAAACGGCTTTCACCGTATCCCAGCTAAATAGGCAAGTACAACAACTACTTGAAGCCAGTTTTCCGTGGATTTTAGTCGAAGGGGAAATCTCCAATTTGGCCAAACCAGGCTCAGGACATTGGTATTTTTCCCTCAAAGACGACAAAGCGCAAATTCGCTGCGCCATGTTCAAAAGCAAAAACAACGCCGTTCGCTTTCAACCCAAAGATGGCGACATGGTTCGCCTTCGTGCCAGAGTGACCTTTTACGGCCCTCGCGGTGATTGCCAACTCAGCGTTGAACGTATGGAATCGGCTGGAGAGGGCGCACTTCAACAAACCTTTGAGCGACTTAAGACCAGCTTGCAACTAGAGGGTTTGTTTGACGCAAAACACAAAAAATCATTACCAGAAAAACCAGAGCGCGTCGCCATTATCACTTCTCCTATTGGTGCCGCCGTTCGCGATATGATCATTGCGTTTCGCCGCCGTTTTCCTTTAACAGAATTAACAATTTTGCCATCTTTGGTTCAAGGAGCTGACGCCGCAAAAAATATACTGAAGCAACTAGAAAGAGCAGACGGAAGTGGTCATTTTGACGCCATCATTCTAGGCCGCGGTGGTGGTTCGTTAGAGGATTTATGGAGTTTCAACGACGAAACCTTGGCGCGAGCAGTATTCAACGCAAATACGCCGATTGTTTCTGCGGTTGGTCATGAGACCGATTTCACCATTACCGACTTTGTGGCCGATGTACGAGCAGCCACGCCAACCGCGGCAGCGGAGTTGTTAAGTCCAGACAAGAAGCAATTAATCCAACAAATACAACAGCAAGAACACCAACTGACTCTTCGTATGTCTCGCTTATTGGAGCAAAGCCAACAGCAGCTCGATTTCTTGAACAAACGAATTCGCCATCCAAAAGAGCGAATTGGGCAGCAACAAAACGAACTCAATCAGCTCAAACGCCGACTAGAGCAAAGCATTCAGCGCACATTGTCAGAGCAAAAGCTCGTAACAACAAACCTTCTCCATCGACTAGAAAACAACAGCCCAACGCGTCGGATCACACAAGAAAGGCAGCAACTCAATGAGATAAATACTCGCCTCACAAGAGCATTGAGCAACACTTTGTCGAATAAACAAACAGCTTTTGCTCGCATCATCGAAAAGCTTAATCTGGTCAGTCCATTGAATACTTTATCTCGCGGCTACGCTATTACGTCCAAAGACAAACAAGTCATTCGCTCTGTGGAGGAAGTAAAGAAAGGCGACCCAATACATGTTCGAGTACAAGACGGAGAAATACACTGCGTTGTCGCAGACACAAGCTCTTCCTGACGCACTGCCATACCGCCCAATAAAAACGGCATTTCTACATAAGCAGAAATGCCGTTTTTATTAAAAGAAGCCTATCCGTCGTATTAAGCGGAGACTTTCTTCACAAACTGAGACTTCAACATCATATCGCCAGCGCCATCGACCTTGCAGTCAATATCGTGGTCGCCATCAACCAAACGCTTGATCGTTGCTTTCGTACCAATCTTCAACACTTGAGAAGAGCCTTTTACTTTCAAGTCTTTTGCCAAGGTTACCTTGTCACCTTCTTCTAATAGCTTACCGCTCATATCTTTGATGATGAGTGCGTCTTCATCGACAACCACTTCATTCGGATTCCATTCATGGGCACATTCAGGACAAACCAGCATCGCTTGGTCTTCATATACATACTCAGAATTACATTGTGGACAATTAGGAAGACTCATCGCTATCGACACCTTTGATACAGATTGAAAATTTCACGCATTATAACCTTATTTTTACTGTGGCTTTTCATTTCAGAAAAATTATTTTCACCAAAGCATTTAATTACTCACAACCTCAATAAAGCTCTTCCATTTCTATCTGTACATAAAAACATCAGAATGATATGGCTATTTACTCATGTTAGATTAAAATAAGCGCAGCAAATGTAACTAACCGGTCAAATTCAAGGAAAGAAAATGCGGCAAGGCAAAAAAGTAAGTCGCGTTGAGTTACAAGAAGCATTACGCCTTTTATACGCCAACGTCATCGCAAGCACTGCTATTTCTGCTTTTGTTTGTACCGCTTTTATCTTTAGCTTCCACACTGAAAACCAAGAGTTCTCCTATGGTAAACTTCTTTGGTGGTTAGTCATGATAGTCTCTCTGGCATTGCGTTTATTCGATCTGGCCTCTTATCGGAAACAAAATACAAACGAGACGTTCTCATCTGAAAAAGACTTATGGCGCTTTTTTGCCTACTCTTTTTTAATCTCTATTATTTGGGGAATATACCCCATTCTTTTCTTCCCATTTTCAGGTTATGGTGAGCTCACTTCGACGGTGATCATTATATGTGGCATATCTTCAGGCGTCGCAAATATGTGGTCTGCTCATAAGTTTACAGCTGTTTCTTGTGTGCTCGTCATGTCTGCTCCCTACTCTGTTTTATTGATTACCTCAGATGACGATTTCCATCACTTAATTGGCGTCATGGGCTTCACTTACACCGTTGTCATGTCATTATCCGCCATCAAGTTCTCTAACTTCACTCTCAAAGCCATCCACTTAAAAAGTGAAAACATGCAGCTCCTGCAAAATATGGAGAAAAAAGTAGAGAGTCGTACCAAAAAAATTTACCGCCTTTCTAATATTGATGGATTAACTGGCTTACTCAATCGTACTGCTTTTCTTAAAGAATTGAGCATGATGGTAGAAAATAAAACCTCAACGCCATTTGCTTTGTTGTTTATCGACCTTGATGGGTTTAAACAAGTTAACGACTCGCTCGGTCATAAAGCAGGCGATAAGGTTATTAAAGGAACGGTGTCTCGAATTACTTCTTTACAACAGGAACCCTTATTGATTTGTCGTTGGGGTGGTGATGAGTTTTTAATTGCCTATCCATACGAAACCATCGAAGACATTAACCTGTTCACTCAGTCATTAATTCATGAGGTTAGTCTTCCTCATACGATTGACCAATCAAATGCTTGGGTTGGCGCCACAATTGGCATCGCGTTATATCCAGATCATAGCACCCAATATGAAACTCTAATCCAAAATGCGGATATGGCAATGTATCAGCAAAAACGCCTAGACAAGGGTAGAGCATGCTACTTCAATGAGTCATTACGCTTACAGATTATTCGCGAACGCTTACTCAGTGATCGCATCTACTCGGCCATTGCAGATAATGAATTAAGATTGGTTTACCAACCTATCATCCAAAGTAGCACAGACAAAATGGCTTGTATGGAGTCTCTATTAAGATGGAACCTCGATGGAGAAGAAATATCACCGGTGGAATTTATCCCCATTGCAGAGCAATACGGCATGATAAAAAATATCGGTTTATGGGTAATTGAGGAAGTCTGCAATAAAATTCTAGAACTGTACAAAAACGGTCACTTCTTAACCGTGAGCACCAATGTATCTATGATTCAGCTTCAAGACGATGAATTTGTTAACCATATTAAGACTCTGCTGAATCGCTTCACCTTTGACCCCAGCCTCCTCCATATCGAAATTACCGAGTCTATCTTCGCAGCCGATAAAAGCTTACTTATTAGCCAAATAAAGTCATTGCAAAGAATGGGAATTAAAATATCCATAGACGATTTTGGCACTGGCTATTCTTCTCTCGCAAGCATGCAAGATCTTGGCATAGATTATGTCAAAATTGATAAAAGCTTCATCAAGACGATTAATAGCAGCGGCTCAAACATCGTCAATGCAGTGATGCAAATTTCAAATTCTTTGGGTTACAAAGTCATTGCTGAAGGCGTTGAAACCGAAGAACAAACCGAGAAATTGAAAAGCATTGGTGTCCATTATCAGCAAGGTTACTATTTCTCCAAACCTTTAGAAGCTACTCAGTTAAACGAATATATTCAACAGCATACCTAAATCGCCCTAATCTCCTAAAAATCCACCTACGGATGTGGTCTTTTCACCCCCTCCAGAGTAGAAAACTTTCTAAGAAAGCCTAAAAAATAGAGTTTTATCATCCTCATCAGCAAACCAATTTTTCTTTTTCTACGTAAGCAGCTTAATAGGCATAAGGTACAGAGGTATCAAGTAGCTCGTTGTTTGGCACATGAACTCAGTATTGATTGACGTTATGGCGCTGCGAAAGCGGCTCGTGACCGTTTATCAGGCGACCGTAAGAACCCCGACATAAGCGCAGAAAACAGTGCATTTTAGGCCTTTTAAGTGTCAAAAAACACTAAACCACAAGCGACTAGGAAATTCCCATGAACCAATATCACACCTTGCGAGTCATTTTAGGCGATCAATTAAACGCCGCGCATTCTTGGTTCAAAGGGCAGAATGATGGCGTACTGTATTTGATTGCCGAACTTCACCCAGAAGCCACTTACGTTAAACATCACATTCAAAAATTGTGTGCGTTTTTCTTAGCAATGGAGCAATTTTCTAACTTATTAAAAAGTGCACAACATGCGGTGCGGTATCTCACTTTGGACGATACAGTAGAGCAAACATTGGAGTCCTTAATTCTTGAGGTGGCAAAAACAGAAGGCGTTTCTCGTATTCAACTCCAGAGACCAGACGAATATCGCGTCTTAATGCAATACAAGGCTTTAATAGAACAAGCTGAACAGGAAGTAGAAATAACCGATACTGAGCACTTTTTGCTTCCATTTGATGATATTCCAACCTTTTTCAAAGCCAATCACAGCGTGCGTATGGAAAATTTCTACCGAAAAATGCGGCAGCGCTTTACTGTTTTAATGGATAAAACAGGGCAACCAGAAGGTGGAAAATGGAATTATGACAGCGCGAATAGAAACAAACTCAAAGCACAAGATCTTCAAAATATCCCTCAGCCTTTGTGTTTTAGATACGATGTACGCCATTTACTCACACGCATAGAACGCCATCAGATCACCTCCATCGGTCATGCAGAAGACAATCTACTCTGGCCAGTAAACCGCCAAGACGCACTGCAATTACTCGACTATTTTTGTACGCATCTTTTGCCTAACTTTGGTCGCTTTCAAGACGCCATGACAAGCAAAACACCTCACAGCTGGAGTTTGTATCACTGCCGATTATCTTTTGCCTTGAACAGCAAATTAATCAGCCCTAAGCAGGTCATTAAAGCCGCGATCCAATGCTACAAAAACAATAATGAGATCGACATCGCGCAGATTGAAGGCTTTGTTCGGCAAATACTCGGTTGGCGTGAATACGTACGCGGTATGTATTGGATTAACATGCCGAATTACCGAGAGCAAAATGCTCTCAACGCACAGCGAGACTTACCCAGTTACTTTTGGACAGGCGATACAAACATGCACTGCCTTGCCAGCGCCATTGGGCAATCGCTGAATTATGCCTACGCGCATCACATTCAACGTTTAATGGTAACAGGCAACTTTTGTCTATTAACTGAGATCGAGCCAAATCAGGTAGATGAGTGGTATTTAGGGATTTATATTGACGCATTGGAATGGGTGGAATTGCCGAATACACGTGGCATGAGCCAATTCGCCGATGGCGGTTGGGTCGCTTCCAAACCATACACAGCCAGCGGCAGCTACATAAATAAAATGAGTGACTACTGCACGTCCTGTCACTACAAAGTAAAAGACAAAACGGGCGAGCTATCTTGCCCGCTGAATAGTTTTTATTGGCGCTTCATGATTAAGCATCGTGAACGACTTGCCAAGAATCCACGCATCGGCATGATTTACGGAAACTGGGACAAACAAAACGACGCACAAAAACACGCCGTTTTAGAAAGAGCTGAGTGGTGTTTGCAGAATATTGAAGTACTGTAACCTGCTTTTTTTAGAATAAAAAAGAAAACAAAAAAAGCCTTCACTTTAAACGAAAAGGTGAAGGCCTTGGAATATTCAAACCTAATGGCTATTTCAGATTAGGTTATTTTTATAAACAAAATTATTGATTCAGATATTGCATCACTTTATCAACGATCTCGTCAGTACTTAAACTTGCGTCCACTGCTAACCATTTTCCAACACATGGAGAATCGCTATGAGCATGGTACAAATCATTTAATTGCTGATGACTTTTATCCACATTCACTTCCTTATTTTGTTCTCAAAGCGATACTTCAACTTATATAGAATGGCCGCATATAGAGTTGATCAATTATTAAATAAATATTTGTAAGGAAAAATATGTCTAATTTATTAGAAAAATTGAATTGGCGTTATGCAACGAAAAAAATGGATGCGTCAAAAGCGGTTGAGCAAGAAAAAGTAGACCGTATTTTAGAAGCCATTCGTCTTACTGCTACTTCAAGTGGTTTGCAGCCATACGAAGTGATTGTGGTAACGAATAAAGCATTGCGTGAAGCCATTGTTCCACACGCTTGGAACCAAGCTCAAATTACAGATGGTTCACACCTTTTGGTTTTTGCTGCATGGGATAACTACACAGAAGATCGCATCAATGACATGTTTGACCTTGTGAATGACGAACGTGGCTTCAAAAACGAAGGTTGGGAAAACTACCGTCAAATGATCTTGGCGAATTACCCACCTCGTGATGCAGAAGTAAACTTCCAACATGCAGCTCGTCAGGCTTACATCGGCCTTGGAACAGCATTGATTGCTGCGGCAGAAGAGGGCGTAGACAGCACGCCAATGGAAGGTTTTGACCCTGCAAAAGTGGATGAGATTCTTGGCCTGACAGAACGCGGGTTACGCTCTGTTATCTTGTTGCCTTTAGGTTACCGCGCTGAAGAAGGCGATTGGCTAAAAGACCTTAAGAAAGTGCGCCGTTCCAGTGATAAATTCATCACTGAAATGAAGTAAATCGCTCTTTGAGCCAAGACTTTTGAAGAGAATATTCTTCAGATAAAACGCCGCAGCACTTAATCAGTGATGCGGCGTTTTTTTTACATACAGGCTGACAATATACAACTCAATGCTTGGTCATTCCCGGGTTAGGAATAAAATTAATCACCACTTCTTCTGTTTCTGGTGCGCTTGCATGAGGCGCATTCACGCGAGTGGGTAATTCTGGAGATTGCGCTTGCACAACCGTCGACTGAGTGTCTTCATAGCCACAATTCACGCATTCTCGATATTGCTCTTCGGCTTCATCATCACGCCACGAACGAATTTTGTCCATTTCACTGCAACGCGGACACACTGCGCCTGCGATAAAACGCTTTACTGTCATATTCAAACCTCATGAAAAAGCGGTGCTGCTTGATAAAACAACACCGCTCAACTGATGACTATCAGCTTATTTTACTTACTAAGCCGCAATGCCACTGTGTCGTAATAGGGCATCCGTGCTTGGCTCGCGTCCACGGAATTCAGCGAACAATTCCGCTGCGGGACGAGAACCACCGTTTGCGAGTATGGTATCACGGAAGTGAGCGCCTGTTGCGGTATTGAAAATACCATCTTCTTCAAATTTAGAGAAAGCATCAGCCGATAACACTTCAGCCCATTTGTAGCTGTAATAACCTGCCGCATAGCCGCCTGCGAAAATGTGCGAGAAGCTGTTTTGGAAGCGATTAAACGCTGGCGGCGTTGTCACGGCAACTTTGCTGCGCACGTCGTTGATCACACCTTGAACCACAGTGCCTTGCTGATATTCTCTGTGCAATCGGAAATCGAACAAAGAGAACTCTAATTGACGCATCATTTGCATGCCTGATTGGAAGTTCTTCGCAGCCAACATTTTATCCAATAAATCTTTTGGTAAAGGTTCACCCGTTTCGAAATGACCTGCGATATGCGCCAAGGCTTCTGGCTCATAACACCAGTTTTCCATGAACTGACTCGGTAGCTCTACGGCGTCCCACGCTACGCCATTGATGCCAGACACAGAAGACACTTCCACTTGAGTCAACATGTGGTGTAAGCCATGGCCAAATTCATGGAATAAAGTAGTGACTTCATCATGAGTTAATAAAGCGGGTTTATCGCCAATTGGCGGTGTGAAATTACACACCAAATAGGCAATCGGAAGTTGCAATCTATCATCGCTTAAACGACGACGCGTTCGACACGCGTCCATCCATGCGCCACCACGTTTTGCTTCACGAGCGTAAGGGTCTAGATAGAATCGAGAAATGTCTTCGCCATCTTTACTGATGGTAAATAACTGCAACTCCTTGTTATAGCTATCAAATTCTTTTTCTTCGCGAATTTCTACGCCAAATAACGTTTGTGCCACGTGAAACAATCCCGATAAAACCTTGTTCATTGGGAAGTACGGGCGCAATTCTTCTTGGGAAATTGAGTACTTATGCTGACGCAGTTTTTCGGCGTAATAAGACATGTCCCACGTGTTCAATTGCTCAATGCCATTTTCGTCTTTTGCAAAGGCTGTGAGCTGAGCGAGATCTTGCTCCGCGGAAGCTTTGGACTTGTTTCCTAAATCTTCTAAGAAGTCGATCACTTGCTGTCCATTATCTGCCATTTTCGTTGCCACAGACAATTCAGCGTAGTTATCGAAGCCCAAAATATGCGCCATTTCATGACGTAAAGACAAAATCTCGTCGATCAAAGGCGCATTATTAAATTTGATGTCACCACCTTGATCGGAAGCGCGCGTCGCAAAGGCACGATACATTTCTTCTCTGAGTTCAGCGTTGTCTGCATAACTCATAACTGGCATATAAGAAGGAAAATCTAGGGTAAACAACCAGCCTTCTTGCTCTTTGGCTTCGGCCATTTGTTTCGCTTGAGCAAGTGCCGATTCTGGCAAGCCAGACAGCTCGCTTTCATCCGTAATTAACTTACTCCACGCTTGTGTTGCGTCTAGGACGTTTTCGCCAAATTGACTGCTTAATTCTGATAAGCGCTGGCTAATTTCACCATAGCGCTTTTTCGCGTCGCCTTCTAAGCCTACGCCAGATAATTCAAAGTCACGAATGGTTTGCGTCAAGGCTTCCGTTTGAGCTTGATTTAAGTCTTTTGCGCCATCGCTTTCAGCTAACCTTTTGTAGGCTTGATACAAGGCTTTGTTTTGTCCCAAGTCTGTATAAAACTGCGTCAACAATGGCAAACACGCATTATAAGCTTCACGTATTTCGGGTGTGTTTTTTACTGAGTTTAAATGGCTAATCGGCGACCAGAAGTTGTTTAAATCGTCTTCCAATTGATCCAAAGGCAAAACAAGGCTTTCCCATGTTGGGTTGGTGTTTTTGTCCACACACGCATCAATGCCTTTTTGGTTACGCGCCAACAGCGCGGTTAAATTCTTTTCAATGCTGGCAATATCGAGGTCATTGAAATTCGGTAAACTGGTCGCGTCCCATACAGACTGTGACATATCGTGGTATCCTGTTTGAAAGTTTAAATGCTGACATTTCGTCTTATTCATACCTAATAAGATATGTGGTGTTTAGCATTTTTCAATGTGTAAATTTCTATTGTGTTGATAGTTCCTCTATTTGTACGAGTCATAAATACAGGAATCAGCAAGAAAACAAATAAGGAGCATGTATGCCAATAAAATCTTTCCGAGGTAATACACCTCAAATGGGTGAGCGAGTTTGGGTGGATGACAGCGCGGTTGTAATTGGCGACGTCAACATTGGCGACGACAGCTCCGTTTGGCCTTTGGTCGCTATTCGCGGAGATATGCACAGTATTCGTATCGGCGCACGCACCAGCATTCAAGACAATTCTTGCTTACACATTACACACGCCAGCACCTATAAACCTGAAGGCCATCCTCTGAGCATTGGTGACGATGTGACTGTTGGGCACATGGCGATGCTGCATGGCTGCACCATTGGTAACAAGGTGCTGGTTGGAATGAGCACCACTATTCTAGATGGCGCGATTGTTGAAGACGAAGTCATCATTGGCGCTGGCTCTTTGGTGCCGCCAGGCAAGCGCCTTGAATCGGGTTATTTGTATTTAGGATCCCCCGTTAAACAAGCTCGTCCTTTGAGCGAGAAAGAAATCGAATACTTCCAATACGCGGGCTTAAATTATGTGAAGCTAAAAGACGAATATTTAGCCGAAAGTGAACTTATTAGCAAAAACATTGACTGACTCTATAATGAAAAAATATTCATCAAGGTGTAAGAAATGCTTATATCTTTCCGTCTAAACATTAGAAGTGAACACTGAGGCTCAAATGATTGATGCAAATCTATCCGCTGATGTAAACAGCTCACCAACAGCAGACATGTTTCAAGACGCTGTTTTTATGGAAGACTTACGCAGTCAAATGTTTAAGTTCGCCCAATTACAGGTTCGCGATACACAGCTTGCAGAAGATGCTGTTCAAGAAGCGATGATTTCTGCGTACCAAAATATTGATAAATTTGGTCGCCAATCTGCATTAAAAACATGGGTTTTCTCTAT
>CALLIL010000040.1 GCA_938009755.1 uncultured Marinomonas sp. | reverse complement strand
ATTTACCGTCCCGTCCCGTCGTGAAAAATTACGTTTATCGTCCCGTCCCGTCGCCAAGAATATATTTACCGTCCCGTCCGGTCGTGGAAAAAAATCCCGTTGATTTTTACCGTCCCGTCCCGTCGTCAAAAACGACTCAGTTGAAATAAGCCGTCCCGTCCTGTTGAGTAATGGTACACCCACTGTCCCGTCCCGTCCCGTCTCGATTTTCAGATACCGTGGTAAGCCTTGGAAAAAACAATGCAATTACTCGTATATACGGGACGGATGCAGCATGATTCGTACTCGGGCTGCTGCGCGCTCACGCTACTGGTCGACGCTTGAAAATATCGCAATCGTTGTTTTTTTGTCGCTATAGACGGGCAAATATGTCGGTTGACGGTCTAGTTTTGACCCGTCAAGGCGTCTTTGGACTTATCATACTATTGTTAGTGTGTAGAGTTCCTCACGTGAGTGACGTCACCGTCAAGGCGTCTTTGGTTTCTTTGTGCTTATCGTACTTGTTTTAGTGTATGGAACTCCTTGACGGCTGTCCGTCCGTCAATCAGTAAGAGTGCCATCAACCGACATCTCTGTACACGGACCCCGCAAGTGTTGATAGGCTCACCGCGCTTCCGCGTATTTTCATACATGTCTTTTGTCGATATAGCTTAGTACCGTTGTTGTCTGCCGATACTCTTTATGCCCTTGGATTATTTCATTGTTTCACCCTTGCATCCTTCCGTCGTTCCTTCTACAATCTGCAATCCTTCCAAAAATTGACCGGAGCAGGCGAGGTCACCCCTCCCGTGCGCATCGCAAGCATTCCCGCGCAGCGCCACCCGCAAGCTATACAGCCAGCCGCGGCCAGAATCAGCGGCGGCGGCGGTGGCAATGGCAGTGGCGGCGATGGTGGTATTGGTGTTGGTGTCGGTGCTGGCGTTGGTGCTGGTGCTGGTAGTAGTGTTGGTGCTGGTGCAGGCGGCAGTGCTGGTGCTGGTGCTGGTGCTGGTGCTGTTAGTGGTGCGGGTGCTAGTGCTGGTGTTGGTGGCGGTGTTGGTGGTGTTGGTGTTGGTGTATTGGGTTGTTCTTAATATTGCCGTGACTGTGTTTGGCGTGTTGTTGGTTGTCGTAAGTGTGATTAAGCTTGGCTCGAAGCATGAGCCTAATACTTTATTTGGTTGGCTAAAGTCGGTCACTGCGTTTATTCAGCAAATTTTTGCCTTTCTATCCTTTGCGGAGGAAGAGAAACCTTTTCCTTTCCAGCCTTGGCCTGTAACACAAACCGATGAAGAAAAATAAGCGCCTTTATATACTTCGACATGGCCAAGCAGAAGCATACAGTGCCAGCGGACACGATACAGAGCGACGATTGACGAGCTCTGGTGAAGATGAAGTAAGTTTGGTTGCTCAGTATTTTCATCAAAAAAACGAAAAAATAGACGCCGTTTTTGTTAGCCCTTATGTGAGAACTCAGCAAACGGCCAAGATTTTCTTGGCACCTTTTGAGGGCTCTACAAAAGTCGAAAACTCGTCTCTTATAACGCCTTATGGTCGAGATGTTGATGTGGCTGGCTGGCTTACTGAGTTGCCCTACGATTCTGTTTTGCTCGTTACGCATCAGCCTTTTGCGTATGAGTTAACGAATTTTTTGTCAGATGCACCATTGCCTCAACAGTTTGCGATGTCGACAGCGACATTAGTGGCGCTTGAGGGCGATATTTTGGCTGGAGCATGCTGTCATTTTCGTTGGTTTCTCACACCTCGCTCATAGAATAGAGGTTTCGGATATTTTTTGATTCATTGATTTATTGGTATAAGCCTAATGGGAAATGAAATAGTCTATAAGCTTAAACATACTGAAATTGCGGGTTTGCAGTGGTTGCCCAAACACGAAACCGATGTAAGGGTTCTTTCTTTGCATGGTTGGCTTGATAACGCTGCCAGCTTTACTTCTTTATCGCCTCATCTTTCTGATTTCTCGCATGTAGCAATTGATTTGTCTGGTCATGGTTTGTCTATGCATCGCCCTGAAGGGTGCTTTTACAATCTCTGGGATCATGCTTTGGACGTGGTGTCGATTTTGAATCAATGTAAGCAGAGTGTTTGGCTGGTTGGGCATAGCATGGGCGGAGCGGTTGCTATGTTGGTGGCATCTATCGCGCCCGATCGAGTTCGAGGGCTTGTTGTGCTTGATAATGTTGGTGCCTTAAGTGGCTCAGTTGATCAACGAGTGACAACGTTGCAACGATCAATAAATAAAATGGCGAAGCATCGGTCAGGCAGGGGAACGCATTATTCGACGAAAGAGGCGATGGTACTGGCTCGAATGGATGGGTTTACCAAACTGTCTAAACAAGCTTCCACTTATCTTGTTGACCGCGGGGCAGAAAGTAATAATGAAGGCGTCTGGTCGTGGCGACACGATACAAAACTAACTTTTCCCTCTCCATTTAGAATGGATGAAGAAAGTGTTGAGGCGTTTATTAGAGAAATTAAGTGCCCTACATTGGTATTGCTTGCTGAAGAGGGAATTTATAAAAGCGATAGGGAGTTTGCGAATAATCGCCTTGCTCAATTTCCTTGGGTGAAATCAAAGTGGTTAGAAGGGAATCATCATTTTCATCTTGAACCTGAAAGTTGTTTTTCTGTTGCCACTGAAATCCAGCGTTTTATCGATCAGAACTGATTCACTTTTTAAGTGCGTGAGACACAGTCTCCACTAAGATAGGAAAAGAGTATGTTAAAGCGTTATGTTGCTTTAGTGTTTTTAGCGTTTTTTTCAAACACGAGTTATTCAAATGTGTTAGAAATTGAGCCATATAGAGATGCTCAACTGGTTAAAAGTCAATCCAATGAAGGTGTTATGGTTGAAGTTCCTGTCAGTGCGATTCGCAGAGCTGGCAGCGGTTGGGAGCCTGAGAAGGTGATTCGACTTACAGGAGATTATATTTCTTCCTTATATAAGATCGATCGCAATGCATTATTGCCTGATGTGTATCGTCATTACCGCTTAGAAATGTTGAAAAATGGCCGTGAAGTGGTGTTTGAGTGTTCGAGTCGGTCATGTGGAAGCAGTAATGCATGGGCTAATAACTTTTTCAAAGATTACCTTTTGTATGGCGGGGATCAAAATCAGTTTTTGTTAGTGGTGAAGAATGCGCAGGACGTCTATCAGGTTTTGTATTTAAATCGGCGTGGTGCGGGTGATGTAATGGTTCGCCTAGATGAAGCAAAGTCGGTTGAGGCCCGTGATACGGAGTTTGATATTGTGGCTCAAATGGATGTGCAAGACATTCCCAGAATGCGTCGCTTTATTCAGGATCTTGAAGAAAATCAGTACGTCGTTGCGTTTGTGTCAAGTCGTAAAAATGGCTCTTTATCCGCACTTCGTGTTGGTGATCAATTGATTAATGCTGCCATCTCAGGGTTAGGTCGTCAGCTGTCGGAGAAAGTACGTTTTATTAATTTGGCTGATTTGGGTAGAGAATCTCTAGGTGTGAATAGAGTATCTTTTGTTTACGAACGTCGTTAGGTTTTTGACAATATGAAGAAAACGGTATCGCTTGTTTTAGGTAGCGGAGCAGCTCGTGGTAATGCTCATGTTGGTGTTATTCAAGCACTTGAAGAACGTGGTTACGAGATAGTCAGTATATCAGGGTGTTCTATAGGCGCGATTATTGGGGGCGTTTATGCCGCTGGAAAGCTGAAAGAATACCGAGAATGGGCTGAATCATTAGATAAGGTAAAAGTCTTTAAATTACTGGATATGTCCTTGTTTGGTGGAGGTTATATCAAAGGCGATCGTTTTTTTGAAAAAATCAAAAAAATCATTGGTGAGCCTGCTATTGAGTCTCTGCCAATAAGCTTCACTTCTGTTGCCGTGGATTTGCTGAATCAAAAAGAATTTTGGTTTCAGCGAGGCGATCTTATTGAGTCAATGAGGGCGTCTTCTGCCATTCCATCTATTGTTGCGCCTGTTACGCTTAATGGTCAAACGTACGTCGATGGTGGCGTGTTAAACCCCTTGCCTATTGTCCCTTCAATCTCTGCTGGAGCGGATTATATCGTGGCGGTCGACCTTAACGGCCCAATGGCGGATTTGACTCAACCTAAAGTGGATAAAAGTATAGAGGATGAAAATACAAAATCAGCTTGGTGGTTGAGTGCAAAAGAATTTTTAGGCTTGGACCAATCTGAAAACAACGAAGCAGAAGTTGAAAAAGTAAAAAAGAATTACTCGGATAATTGGGGAAGGCTGCAGACCATTAATATGATGTTTGAGACCATGCAGGAGTCTCTGGCGCAATATAAATTGGCAGGTTATCCGCCAGACTTATTAATATCCATTCCTAAAAATATTTCCGGCTTTTATGAGTTTTGGAAGGCGAAAGAGCTTATTGAGTTTGGTTATGAGGTTGGGATAAAGGCGATTGACGATCTGGAATCGCCAATACCTAGGTATCATTCGTTTCCGAAAAACTCTTAATTTATGGCTATCGGGTTGACGCCTTGCTCTCTTAGTAATTTGCATAGAGAAATGAGCGGCAATCCGATTAGGCTGTTTGGGTCATTGCCTTCCATTTTTTCAAATAAGCTTATTCCGAGTCCCTCACATTTAAAGCTGCCAGCGCAGTCTAGAGGCTGTTCTATTTTAATGTAATTTACGATCTCTTTGTGAGTGAGTTTTCTGAAATAAACATGGTACTCGCTTAATTCATAGCTGTAGTGCTGGCTTTGTTGGTTGTAAACACAAAGGCCTGTTAAGAACGATACTTTTTGATTACTGAATGCTTCTAGTTGTTTAATGGCATTCTTTTCGCTATGAGGTTTTCCCAAGACTCTCCCGTTTAATGTCGCAACTTGATCTGAACCGATAATGAGCGCTTTTTTTTGGGGGCCATGTTCTCGTCTTTCTTGATCTATTTTGAGCGCTTTATTAATGCTTAAACGTTTAACGAGTTGTTCAGCAGATTCCTCATTTAGCCTTTCTTCATTGATGTCAGGTGTATGACATTCAAATGGCATTTTTAGGCGCTCAAGAAGCATTTTCCTATAGGGAGATGAAGAGCCCAGAATCAGAGTTTTTTGCATTTTAAATCAGCCTTTTATGTGAAATTTATAAGGATTTTACTTTTTTTTCGCCAGATTACTTTAAAAGAGTGAAAAAAAGCACTTTAACCTCACTTAGACTTTGACAAATAGGGCGCTTGGCAATAGTATTTGCCGCCATGTTGAATGACGCATTACCTAAACACTTTGATCCTCGCAAATACGCTAACCACGAGTCAGCATTTGAAGGAAAATTGCCCCTTAATAATTTTAAGGAGCTTTGTGCTATATTGGCCTCAGACGAGGGTGATGTATTCATTCATCTAGACTTTAGAGTTGATGAGGATAGGCGCTATATCGCTACCGGATCATTAACTGCTCATGTTCAGCTTGTTTGTCAACGCTGTATGGGAGCTGTTTCTCATGATTTGGCGTTAGATTTGTCCTTGGCTTTTGTCTATGACGAAGACCATGCGAAAAATATACCGAATAGTTACGACCCTGTTGTCATGACCGATGGAGATGTAATTTTAGCCGATATGGTAGAGCAAGAAATTATACTTGCCTTACCTATTGTCGCTTATCACGAAGAAAGTGGTTGCAACCCAACAGCTGTAAAGTATGCATCGTCTACCGATGACGCACCGGATGACGAAAAACCGAATCCATTTAGTATATTGGCCCAATTAAAGGCCAAGTAAAGTTAGGAGCTCCAAAAATGGCAGTACAAAAAAGTAAAGTTACTCGTTCACGTCGCGGTCAGCGTCGTTCACATGATGCTTTGACTAGCGCAACACTTTCTGTAGAGCAGACAACAGGTGAACTTCACCTACGTCACCATGTCTCTAAAGATGGTTTCTACCGCGGCCGTCAAGTTATCACACCTAAA
This sequence comes from uncultured Marinomonas sp., assembly GCA_938009755.1. Taxonomy (GTDB): domain Bacteria; phylum Pseudomonadota; class Gammaproteobacteria; order Pseudomonadales; family Marinomonadaceae; genus Marinomonas. The sequence continues at coordinate 25,149 of CALLIL010000040.1, read as the reverse complement.
GGTGAGTAACTAAGATACCCATGATCAGGGTAGCTTTAGACGCTATGGGCGGGGACTTAGGTCCCCGCATTGCATTTGAGGGCGCGCAAGAGATTTTGTCTCGCCATCATGACGTAGCGATTACCATATACTATTTCCCTAGTTCCGGTCTGGATCTTCCTTCACCCAGTCAACGCCTTTCATTAGTGGCTTGCTCGGATGTGATTGATGGAGACGATCAGATTGTGCTGTCTTTGTTTCGTCGTCGAAACACTTCTCTTTATCAAGTATTGGATGCTCTTGCCAAGCAAGCGTCAGATGTTGCTATTACGTTAGGCAATACAGGGGCTATGGTTGCTCTTGCTCGTCATATTCTAGGGTTGATAAGACCTAAACTGTATCCTGCACTTATTAGAGAGTTGCGCTCAAAGCCGTTGCGTTGTTTGGTCGATCTCGGCGCCAATGTTCATTGTCAGTCGTCTATGCTTGTTGGTTTTGCAGAGCTTGGCGCTGCCTATGTTGAAGCCTTGAGTGACGATGTGCCAAATGTTGGATTACTTAATGTTGGCGTAGAAAGCACTAAAGGGAGCGTGGTGACAAAAGAGACAGATCAACTCTTGTCTAAACTGCAATGGCCAAAATATTTGGGTTATGCTGAAGGTACGGAGTTGTTTGATGGTGAGAAAAATGTCATCGTTTGTGATGGCATGGTTGGCAATGCTGTTTTGAAAGCGTCAGAAGGCTTACTGTCTTTTATTATGAAGCAATTTCAAGAAGAGAACGGTACTTCAATATCTAAAGTCTTTGAGACTTTTTACCAAAATGAACGCAGACATGGCGCTTGCCTTGTTGGTGTGCGCGGCAATTTGGTAAAAGGTCATGGTTGTTCGGACTTGCCTGCCATGGTGGGTGCGATCGAGTATGGAATTGATATTGCGCGAGCAGACTTGAATGCTGCTATGAAAGCGCGTCTTTGTGAAGAGGAAGCAAAATGAGTAATGAATTGGCATTTGTTTTTCCGGGCCAGGGTTCTCAGCAATTGGGGATGTTGGCGGATTTGGCTGAAAAACATGACGTGATTAAGAAAACATTTGCAGAAGCATCTGATGTTCTTGGTTATGACTTATGGGATCTTGTTCAGAATAATGCTGAAGCATTGAATCAAACTGATAAAACGCAACCGGCATTATTAACCTCAAGTGTTGCTTTGTGGCGACTTTGGGAGCAGCAAGGTGGCGCTAAGCCTGCTTATGTTGCTGGTCACAGTCTAGGTGAATATTCTGCTTTGGTTTGTGCTGGTGTTATTGCTTTTGAAGATGCCGTGGCGCTTGTAAAGTTACGTGGTGAATATATGCTGCAAGCAGTTCCTGCTGGTGAAGGCGCAATGGCTGCTATCATTGGCTTGGATGACGATAAAGTGATTGCCGCGTGCAAGTCTGTCTCAGGTGTGGTGAGTGCTGTTAATTTCAACTCTCCATGTCAAGTTGTTATTGCGGGCCATGTTGCTGCAGTAGAAGAGGCGATGACAAATGCCAAAGAAGCTGGTGCGAAGAGAGCGCTCCCTCTACCAGTTAGTGTGCCATCTCATTGCGAATTGATGGTTCCTGCTGGCGCTAAGTTAGCGGAGAAATTAGCATCCATTGAATTTAATGCGCCATCTTGCGTACTTGTTCAAAACGTAACGGCTGAGGCGGTATCAGATCCTTCTGCTATTAAGGCAAACCTTGTTACTCAGTTGAGTGAGCCTGTTTTATGGACTCAGTCTGTAGAGTTGCTTTCTGGTTTAGGTGTTACAGAAACATTAGAGTGCGGCCCAGGTAAAGTTCTAAGTGGCTTAAACAAGCGCATAGTGAAAGGGCTTTCCGCTTCTTCGCTAGGTGATCTAGCGGGTTTTGAAGCCGCTCTTTCTAAGTAGTTATTTTTTATTCTTATTAAAATAGGTCTCTGGAGACAAATATGAGTCTTGACGGAAAAATTGCTCTAGTAACAGGAGCAACTCGCGGAATTGGTAAAGCCATTGCTACACTTTTAGTGGAGCAAGGTGCAACGGTAATTGGTACAGCAACCAGTGAGTCTGGCGCTCAAAGTATTAGTGAGTACCTTGGTGAAAACGGTAAAGGCTGGGTACTTGATGTATCGTCGAGTGAGTCAGTTGATACGGTGATTAAAGAGATTACGACTGAATTTGGCGCACCAACCATTTTGGTGAATAACGCAGGTATTACGCGCGATAATCTTATGATGCGAATGAAAGAAGAAGAGTGGGAGCAAGTTGTTAACACTAACCTTACTTCTGTTTTCCGTGTTACTAAGGCTTGCTTGCGCGGCATGACAAAAGCAAAATTCGGTCGTGTTATTAGCATTAGTTCGGTTGTTGGCTCTATGGGTAACGGCGGTCAAACTAACTATTCAGCAGCTAAAGCGGGATTAGAAGGCTTTAGTCGTTCATTGGCCGCTGAGATTGCCTCTCGCGGCATTACTGTAAACTGTGTTGCTCCAGGCTTCATTGAAACAGATATGACCAAGGTTTTGCCGGAAGAACATAAAGCCAAGTTGGTTGAAAAAGTGCCTTCTTCTCGCCTAGGTCAACCAGAAGAAATTGCGGCTGCAGTCGCATTTTTAGCGTCCCAAGGCGCAGCTTACATTACTGGTGAAACGTTACATGTTAACGGCGGCATGTATATGTCGTAATTTGAGTTGAATTTTTTATAAAATTCGACGAGAATACGTCTCCGGTTCATGTAGAGAATCACACCTTTTTTAGGTGACCATTTTTTTTATAATATGCTCACACTGAGCTATTAATGAGTAGATAGGAACTTCTAATGAGTAGCATTGAAGAACGCGTTAAGAAAATCGTTTGTGAACAACTAGGTGTTAAAGAAGAAGACGTAGTTTCTTCAGCGTCTTTCGTTGATGATCTGGGTGCAGATTCTCTAGACACAGTTGAGCTAGTTATGGCTCTTGAAGAGGAATTTGATACTGAAATTCCTGATGAAGAAGCAGAAAAAATCACAACTGTACAAGCAGCGAACGATTACATCAACGCTAACTTGTAAGTTATTGGTTAACTGAGTTTCCCGAAAAGCCGCTTGTATTTATTACAGCGGCTTTTCTTATAAATAAGCCCTTCATAGTGGAAGGCGAATTGCTGGAGGAAGCATATGTCTCGTCGTCGGGTTGTAGTCACAGGAATGGGAATGGTGACACCCCTTGGCAATAATGTGAAAGATACGTGGGACAATATATTGGAAGGCAAAAGCGGTGTTTCGGACATTACTCGCTTTGATGCCAGTCAATTTTCCACTCGTTTTGCAGCACAAGTTACAGATTTTGACGCAACTCAATACATGAGTGTCAAAGAAGCTCGCAAAATGGATCTTTTTATTCAATACGGTATGGCTGCCTCTGTGCAAGCACTAGAAGATGCCAACCTTAATGCAGACACGACTGATTTAAATCGAGTGGGTTGCGCGATAGGTTCGGGAATTGGTGGCTTACCAATGATCGAAAAAAACCTAGAACTATTGAATGAATCTGGCCCAAAACGTATTTCTCCTTTTTTTGTTCCAGGCGCGATTATTAATATGATCTCTGGTCATGTCGCTATTCGTTTTGGCTTTAAAGGGCCTAACATCTCAATCGTTACCGCTTGTACAACAGGAACGCACAATATTGGTATGGCTGGACGCATGATTGCTTATGGTGATGCGGATGTCATGATCGCGGGTGGATCTGAAATGGCTATTACGCCATTAGGTATCGGCGGCTTTGGGGCTGCCAGAGCGCTGTCGACACGTAACGATGATCCGAAAACAGCGAGTCGTCCTTGGGACAAAGATCGTGAAGGTTTTGTAATGGGTGACGGCGCTGGTATTTTGGTCTTAGAAGAATATGAGCATGCTGTGGCTCGTGGCGCAACGATTTATGCTGAGTTGGCTGGCTTTGGTATGAGCGATGATGCGCATCATATGACCGCGCCGCCAGAGACTGGTGAAGGTGCTGCTTCAGCTATGAGTGCCGCATTAAATGATGCAGGACTACAGCCTGCAGACATTGATTACATCAACGCCCATGGCACTTCCACACCGGCTGGTGATTTGGCTGAAACGCAAGCCGTTAAAACACTGATGAAAGAAGATGCATCAGATGTGGCGATCAGCTCTACGAAATCCATGATAGGGCATTTGTTAGGCGCTTCTGGCGCAGTAGAGTCTATTTTCTCTATTCTTGCCATTCGAGATCAAGTTGCCCCGCCTACCATCAATCTTGAAGAAGCCAGTGAAGGGTGCGATTTGAACTATGTTCCTGCCATACCGCAAAAACGTAAAATAGACGTTGTTTTGAACAACTCATTTGGTTTTGGTGGAACAAACGGCACTTTAGTGTTTAAGAAAGTATCTTAGGTGTTTCATTTGGGTGGCGTAACGTCCACCCAAATATTATTTACTTCGTTTAGGTTTGCGCTCGCTACTAATGGATGGAAGTTGCTGTGTCGCGAAGCGCTGTTATTTCTTCTGAAATAGCGTAGGGTTTTTCTTGGGTGTCTAGTTCATACAGACGATCTTCTAATTTTTGGTATAGATCTATCTCTTCATCTCCTAAGAAGTGGAGGCACTCCCCACCAACAAACCACAATAGTTCCCTTTTTATTAAAGGTACTAGGTTTGCGTAGCATCGGATGAAACGAGATAATACTTCTTGAGCGATGAAGGTATAATTAGCGTCATTTTTTCGGATACTTTCGGTCAGTTCATCCCATTTTTCCAAAAAGTCTAGCTCTTCTTCTGCTAATTCAGCTTGATCGAATGGTGTGTGCTCTGCGATACGTTGACGCAAATCAGTAAAGGCGTCAAAAATATATTGTGTGCGTGATTCCACGTAAAACCCTATTTAAATATGTAACTAAAAAGTCGGCTACTGCCGTACGAGAGTTCTAATTATGACATATGCAATCGAAATTAGTGACCTTAAAAAACGCTATGAAGGCGGTTTTGAAGCACTGAAAGGCGTTGACTTAAAAGTGGAGAAAGGGGATTTCTTTGCACTGCTTGGGCCCAATGGTGCTGGAAAGTCTACAACCATTGGTGTTTTATGCTCTTTGGTTAATAAAACGTCAGGGCGGGTGTCTATTTTTGGCAAAGATATTGATTCGGATTTTGCATCCGCTAAGAAGCATCTTGGTGTTGTACCGCAAGAGTTCAATTTCAATGTGTTTGAAACGGTCTTTAATATTGTTGTTACACAAGCTGGGTTTTATGGAATCAGTCGAGCCGTTGCAGCTGAGAGGGCTGAGAAATATTTAAAACAGCTCGATTTGTGGGGCAAAAAAGACGTTCAATCACGCATGCTGTCTGGTGGGATGAAGCGGCGCCTGATGATTGCCAGAGCGTTGGTTCATGAACCCGACGTGCTGATTTTGGATGAACCTACGGCAGGTGTGGACATTGAGCTTCGTCGCTCTATGTGGGATTTCATTAAGAAGCTAAATGAGCAAGGCACAACCATTATTTTAACCACGCACTATTTAGAGGAAGCTGAGCAGCTGTGTCGCAATATTGCCATTATAAATAGTGGTGAGATTGTCGAGAACACTAGTGTTAAGGCGCTTTTGAAGACTTTAAATCAAGAAACTTTTATTTTCGATTTAGATAAGTCTTTGCCTTCAGGTTGGTCTTCACCTGACTTTAATCTTACTGTGGTAAATGATGGCAGCTCAATTGAGGTTGAGGTCGTCAAAGGGCAGTCGCTCAATAAAATTTTCAAGGAGTTAGATGCCATTGATATTAATGTTGTGAGTATGCGCAACAAATCCAATAGGCTTGAAGAGCTTTTTGTTAAATTGATTAAGGGTTAAACAGATGAAGAATTCTGAAATTTGGATCGCATTTTACACTATTTTGATCAAAGAAATTCGACGCTTTACCCGCATTTGGCCGCAAACCTTATTGCCTCCAGCGATTACTATGACATTGTATTTCGCCATATTTGGTAACCTAATAGGAGAGCGAATTGGCACAATGGGTGGTTTTAGTTATATGCAATATATTGTGCCTGGTTTGATTATGATGTCGGTTATTACCAATTCTTATTCTAATGTGTCGTCTTCTTTTTTCTCAGCGAAGTTCCAGCTGAGCGTGCAGGAGTTACTGGTATCACCGACACCAAATTGGGTGATTTTGGTCGGATACACACTTGGCGGTGTTGCTCGCGGTTTGTTGGTTGGCTTAGCTGTCACTGTTTTATCACTGTTTTTCACTCATTTGGCACTGGAAAATATAGTCATGACCATCGTAGTGGTGTTACTGACTTCGATTATGTTTTCGTTGGGCGGTTTCGTTAATGCTATTTATGCCAGAAGTTTTGATGATGTTTCCATTGTTCCGACGTTTATCTTAACGCCATTAACATATCTTGGCGGTGTGTTTTACTCGATTGATTTATTGCCCGAGTTTTGGCAAAACGTCTCACTGCTTAACCCTGTTTTATATATGGTGAACGCTTTTCGGTATGGCGTGCTGGGTGTGTCTGATATTAATGTGTATTGGGCGTTGGTTATTGTAAGTTTGTTCATTGTTGCTTTGTTTTCGTATGGTTTACGCCTACTAAATCAAGGCAAAGGTATTAGAAATTAAGGCGGAGTAGTATGGCATTTTTACCATTAGGGCAACAGACAGAGTATGTGTCAGAGTATGATGCAGGGTTACTTTTCCCTATTGCTAGAGTAGATAAGTGGACGGATATGGGGATTGAGTCTGAGCGCCTTCCGTTTTATGGTGAGGATATTTGGAATGCCTATGAATTATCGTGGCTAGACTCAAAAGGTAAGCCTGTTGTGGCCATGGCTGAATTCCGTCTTCCTTGTCATTCTCCCAATATTATTGAGTCAAAGTCTTTTAAGCTGTATTTGAACTCTTTAAATCAAATGCGCTATTCCTCTATAGTAGAAGTGCAATTGCTTCTTGAGAAGGATTTGTCGCATGCCGCAAAGGCGGATGTCAGCGTAACCATTAAAAATCTTGAATCTGTGTCGTCATTGGTTGTGCTGACTCCAGACTATTGTATTGATGAGCTGGATGTGGAAATCAGTGAGTATCATCCGAATGCTGAACTACTGTCTGTAGACAATGAATCAGGATTGGTTGAAGAGCGCTTAGTGAGCCACCTTTTAAAATCAAACTGTCCGGTTACCAATCAGCCTGATTGGGGGTCTGTTTTTATTGATTATAAAGGCGCAAAAATTCATCACGAAAGCTTGCTGAAATACATTGTGTCTTTCCGGGAGCATACGGATTTTCATGAGCAGTGTGTGGAGCGAATCTTTATTGACATCATGCGTCACTGTAAACCAGAAGCGTTAACGGTTTACGCAAGATACGTAAGACGTGGTGGATTGGACATCAATCCATATCGATCTTCCATTCCTTTGGTATTGGGGAATGATCGACTAACAAGGCAGTAAGGCTCATATTAAATACGGATTCTAAGATTGAAAAAAGCGCAAATAGAAGGCTATTTGCGCTTTTTTTTCATGCCAAAGAAATTATTTTAGTATTTGAGCTGCATGCTCTTTCGTTTTTACTTTGCTGATAATCTCTTCAATCTTGCCTTCTTCATCAATGATAAAGGTTGTTCTTACTGTTCCCATAGATTCCTTGCCCATGAACTTTTTGAGCTGCCATCTTCCATACAGCTCGTGTACGACTTTTTCTGTGTCTGCGATGAGCGGAAAAGGGAGATCATATTTTGCGATAAAGTTTTGGTGCTTTTTTTCTGTGTCTGAGCTGATTCCCAACACCACAAAGCCTTGTTCAAGTAAAGCTGTGTAGTTGTCTCTGAGGTCGCAGGCTTGAGCGGTGCAACCTGGTGTAGAATCTCTTGGGTAGAAATATAAAACTACTTTTTTGCCTTTGAATTGACTTAACGTAATGGTGTCGCCATTTTGGTCTTTAGCGCTAAAATCTGGCGCCAATTGTCCAACTTCAATACTCATATGTTTGCTCTCTATGATGTGAAAGTTTGTTTTAAAAAAGGGTGGAATATTATTAGCTTACCAAGAGCTTAAGAAAAAATCCTCCGTAATGCCGCTTCTTATGAATTTACTCTCGCTTTACGTAATCCCATTATTGTTAAACCTAATTCTGAGCGGTACTATAGGCGCGCTTATAATTTTATCGGAGACTCGAAATGATCACAGGTAGTTTAGTTGCGCTTATTACACCAATGTCACCAGATGGCGCGGTTGATACTGAAAAATTAGATGATCTTATAGAGTTTCATATTAATGAAGGGACTCATGGCATTGTGGCCGTCGGCACTACGGGTGAATCTTCCACATTGACTCACGAAGAGCATACCAATGTGATTCGCCAAGTGGTGAAAAAAGTATCAGGCCGTATTCCTGTTATTGCTGGTACCGGAGCAAATTCAACGCATGAGGCAATTGATCTTACTCGCAGAGCAAAAGAAGCCGGTGCTGATGCTTGTTTATTGGTTGTTCCTTACTACAACAAGCCTACACAAGAAGGCTTGTATCAACACTTTAAAGCCATTGCAGAAGCGGTTGATATCCCTCAAATTCTTTATAACGTACCCGGCCGCACAGTCTGTGACATGGAAAATGAGACAGTGATTCGTTTGTCTTCACTGAAAAACATTGTTGGCGTTAAAGATGCAACGGGAGATTTGGTTCGAGGTGAAGCGCTCATTAATGCAGTACCTCAAGAATTTGCTGTTTACTCTGGCGATGATCCGACTGCTGTAGGGTTAATGTTACTTGGCGGGAAGGGCAATATTTCTGTTACGGCCAATGTTGCTCCAAAAGCGGTCGCCCAAGCGGCAGAGTTTGCGCTTAAAGGAAACGCAGAAAGCGCTAATTCAATTGACGCAGCGATTGCGCCTTTGCATAAGGAGCTTTTCTTAGAATCTAACCCAATTCCTGTAAAGTGGGCGTGCAGCCAGCTAGGCTTATGCCAAGAAGGTATTCGTCTGCCACTAACGCCTCTTTCTAATCAATATCACGCAGCAGTAAGAAACGCCATGGTTGAAGCTGGAGTGTTATTAGTATGAAAAAAACAACATTAAATCTCATTGGATTAAGCGCTTTATCTTTGGCTATGTCGGGCTGCAGTTGGTTGTACACGGATAATTCAAGTGATTATCAAGATGCCAAAGCGGTTGAAGCGCAATTAAAAACACCTGAAGGATCGAAGCCTTCTCGAGATGTTATGGTGATCCCAAACGAAAGCGCTATTGCCGATCTCGAAGTGTCTAAGCCATTTGTTACGCCGAGAGCGCCATTTATTTTTTATCCAATGGTGCCTATTCAGATTACAGAGCAAGAAAGTCATATTGAATTTTTGGTTCCAGCCAATAAAAAACAAACTCAACGTATTGTGACCGATTTTTTAGCTGCCCTTTATGGCGCAGGTCAATCTATTGCAACGCAAACAGAGAGTAACATTGTCTCTGTTCCTTTTGATCTTCATCCGCAAGGTTGGTGGGCGTCATTATGGAGTGATATCACACGTGTTCACCCAGCACTTCCTGCTTTTTCTTTTCAGTTCGCGGAGCAAGAGGGAAAAACCATTGTTTCTATTCAATATCGTGAAGAGCAAGACGGCGTTGATCCAACTGATTGGACCAGCCCTATAGAAAATGAGGGTGCGTACTCTATCGCGGTGCGTTTATGGGGAACAATAGGGCGCCAGTTAAATCAATCTACCGCCTTTCTATCGAATCAGGACAATACCAGTACTTTCCCAATTTGGATTAATCACCAAGGTCTGTACAGTATTCGTTTAGGTGATGACATTTCTTCTTCAGCACTAGAAAAAAGACTAAATGCAGCAGGTATTTATTTAATTCCAGATACAGAGAATCTTTTAGCACCTGTATTGCCTGAAAATGTTGCCAGAATTGGTGACATTATTGATTTCACCATTCCAACTGGAAACGGCGAAACGCAAAAACTCTTTAATGTCCGTCGTCGCAACCTTAATGATGTAAGTTGGGATGAGCGTGAATACTCTTATAAAATCACCAGCCAAAAGGCGGGAAATTTCTTAGTGATTGATGTTTCTGAGCGAGACTATCCAGAAGTTATTTCGTTTCACTTGGCTCAGCGTTTTATTAAATAATATAAATCCCCCTCACCAATGAAAACCGGAGATTCTCCAATGGAAAAAAGACAAGAGCTGTATGCAGGTAAGGCAAAATCTGTATTTCGTACAGACGATCCTGACAAAATGGTTCTCGTGTTTCGTGATGACACGTCTGCTTTTGATGGTAAAAGAATTGAGCAGCTTGACCGAAAAGGCATGGTAAACAATAAGTTTAACGCCTTCATCATGACAAAGTTACAAGAGGCAGGCATTCCTACTCACTTTGAGAAACTTCTTAGTGACACGGAATCTCTTGTTAAATGTTTAGATATGATGCCAGTTGAATGCGTTGTTCGAAACGTAGCAGCTGGAAGTTTGTGTCGTCGATTAGGTGTAGAGGAAGGCATTACTCTTACACCACCAACATTTGAATTGTTCCTAAAGAATGACGCTCTTGGTGATCCAATGATCAATGAATCTCATGTTGAATCGTTTGGATGGGCAAAAGCCAAAGATCTCGCCGTTGCCAAAGAACTGACATATAAAGTCAATGATGTATTAAAAGCGATTTTTGCCGAAGGTGGCATGGCATTGGTTGATTACAAATTAGAATTTGGCTTATATAAAGGTGAAGTGGTATTAGGTGATGAGTTCTCTCCTGATGGCTGTCGCTTGTGGGACGCCGAAACCAAAGAAAAACTAGATAAAGATCGCTTCCGCCAAGGTTTAGGTGGTGTTATCGAAGCTTATGAAGATGTCGGTCGTCGTATCGGCATTGACTTCGACGCATAAACCAATAGCGTAAGTTTGTCCAAAATGAAGGGGTTGTATGAACGCCTTCATTTTTTACTACGCAAGGATATACATTGATTAATTTTCTCCCTATTGCAATCGGCCTGCGTTACGCCCGCGCCAAACGCTCCAATCATTTTATTTCATTCATTAGCTTCTCTTCTATTGCTGGACTTGCACTTGGCGTTATGGTGCTGATTACGGTGTTGTCCGTGATGAATGGGTTTGACCGTGAGTTACGCGAAAGAATTTTAGGTATGGTTCCTCACGCCACGCTATGGGGAAACCCTGAATTGGAGGATTGGCGATCTACGGCGCAGCTTGTCGAAAGCATGCCGAACGTCATTGGCGTTGCGCCCAGCATTCAGGCTCAAGTAATGTTCCAATCTGGCTCCAGCGTTCATGGTGCTATTTTAAATGGCATTAACCCTGTCATGGAGGAGAAAATATCCATTGTCGATGAGAATATGGCTTCAGGTTCTTTAGGTGCGCTTGAAGACACTAGTTTTGGGATAGTTTTAGGCGCTCAGCTAGCAAGAATGTTAGGCGTTAATATAGGTGACAAGGTGACGGCCATTTTACCTAAAGCGAATGTGTCCATCGTAGGGGTTGCGCCTGTACTCAAACGCTTCACATTAGTGGGTACTTTTGAAGTCGGTGCTGAATTAGACAGCAGTTTGGCCTATATCAATATAAAAGATGCCGCAAAGCTTAAACGCTATAGTGCAGACACGATCGAAGCACTACGTATTTCTTTTGATGATTTATTTGTTGCGCCTGCGCATATCTGGGACATAGCGCGAGCTGTTCCGGGCCAGAATCGTGTCAGTGATTGGACTAGAACGCATGGCAATTTATTCCAAGCGATAAAAATGGAAAAAACCATGATTGGCCTTTTGTTGCTTCTCATTGTCGCTGTTGCTGCATTTAACATCGTATCTACTCTCGTGATGGTGGTGACAGATAAGCGTAATGACATCGCAATATTAAGAACTATGGGGCTTACTTCAGGGCAGGTGATGTGGATTTTTATTGTGCAGGGCATTTTTATCGGCATGCTTGGTACATTAATTGGCGTTGCTTTAGGAGTTACACTGGCTCTGAATGTCAGCGAAATTATTGCCGGCGTACAAACCCTTCTTGATGTTCAATTTCTAAGTTCAGATGTGTATTTTATTAATTACTTGCCGTCTCAGTTAGAGTGGTCAGATGTTGAGCTCATCGTAACCTCTGCTTTCATCATGACGGTTGCAGCGACAATATACCCAGCTTGGCGCGCATCCAAAGTAGAGCCAGCGGAGGCATTGCGCTATGAGTAGTAATATTGTTCTTGAGTGTCAGGCGCTTTCAAAGCATTACCAAGATGGCAAACAAGTGGTGGAAGTATTTAAGTCTATCGACCTTGCTTTAGAGAAAGGTCAGGCTTGCGCCATTGTCGGAGCTTCTGGTTCTGGTAAAACCACTTTATTGAACTTGCTTGCAGGGCTCGATCTGGCCACAGCGGGCGATGTGATGCTTTCACAAACCTCTTGGTCTAGTATGAAAGACGCAAAGCGTTCAAAAATGCGCAATAAAGAGATGGGGTTTGTGTATCAATTTCATCATTTATTGCCAGAGTTTTCCGCCCTTGAAAACATTAGTATGCCAATGTGGATTGCTGGCGTAAGTAAAAAAGAGGCTAAGCAGCGCGCAGAGGAATTATTGGAGCAGGTTGGTTTGTCATCGCGAATCAATCATAAGCCTTCTCAGTTATCTGGCGGTGAGAGGCAACGTGTTGCAATCGCAAGGGCGTTAGCCAATCGGCCTGCGTGTGTGCTAATGGATGAGCCAACCGGCAATCTAGATGAAGCAACGTCGTTAGATATACAAAACCTAATTAATGATCTAAAAGTTACTCATAATATGGCGTTTTTAGTCGTTACTCATGACGAGAAGATGTTGAGTTGGATGGATTCAGCTTATCGTTTATCGCAAGGTTCTCTAGAGCGGCTTAAATAGGCTTGAAGTAATTGAGTGATTAACCGTTAATGAAGGGCTATGTAAGTGGCCCTTTATTAGGCGCGTTTTTTCCGCTCTTGCCATCGTTTGATAACATGGAAGCGCCAAAGGATAGTGATAAGCGTGTAACCTATAATGCCCGCAACTAATCCAGAAACAACGGAGCCAAGATACAAAGGAAGCCAAATATGCTCCATTTTGTCCCAGATCCATTCTAGTGAAAGTTTAAATCCTTTTGTGTCATGATAACCCAGTATTAAGCTGCCTACCTTGTAATTAAAATAGAACACAAAAGGCATTGTAATTGGGTTTGTGATCCAAACAAGCGCAAAAGATAAGGGAATATTGGCCTTTAATGGAATGGCGAGCAGAGCTGATGCGAACATTTGAAAAGGCATAGGAATAAAGGCCCAGAATAGGCCATTAAAAAAACCTCGACAAACCGATTTACGACTAAGATGCCATAGGTTTGCTTGATATATTTGCGAACCTAACAATCCTAAAAGCCTATTGTTCTTAAGTTTTTCCGGGCTAGGGATGAATTTTCTTAATTGGTGTTTCGGCATAGTCTAAAAAATCATTTAGCAATTTAAGACATGGAGGTCTTATGTTACTAAGTAGCTTATCCATTTTGATTGGCGCCATATTGGTGCCGCCAGAGTATGTTTGGCTGTATTCTACGCATATCATTCTGGTGTGTCTCTACCTAATATGTACAAAACGTTTATTAGTTATATCTTTGACTTTTCTATCCTTTATTAGTCTGTATTTAAATGAGCTCTTGCCAGTGGCGCCTTTTTCTATTCAAAAAGGGCAATATGTTTTGGTTGACGTTAAAGCAAAGAAAATTTGTGTCGACGATTATTTAACATCACGTTTTTCTTCGTTTTTTTATGGTGACGCTGCGATAGGTGTCGAGTATTTCACGACAAGCGAGAAGAGAAAAACGTTATATAATTTCACTCTTGTCTTCCCAGCGGCATCCGCAAATATCGAATCAACAAGTCCAAAAAGTAGCGTTCTTAAACAGTGCTCAAATGAGGCGATTCCCGGCATTGTTACACAAGTTACTTTGCCGGATAGAAGTGGACCTTGGTGGCAAAAAGCACTTTATATCAAACGACAAGACGCGCTACTTAATGTTCATTTCTCGGAAGAGGCGTTATCTAAACTAAACCGCGTCGAGAAAAACTTGAGAGATCGGTTTAGCAATAAACTTGACCAGCACTTTTCCAAGTTTGACTCTTGGCGTTTTACCAAGGCTCTGTTGCTAGGCGATGATGGATTATGGAGTGAGCGCGATATCTGGATGATCCGCACATTAGGCTTGGCTCATTTGTTTGTTGTTTCTGGGTTGCATGCTGGCTTTGTGTTTTTGATAGGGCGTTGTTTGAGCTTTGTTGTTTGGCGCTTTTGCCCAGATGTTTTTTTGTTAAGAGGTGCCTCCAAATGGCATTTTGATGCCATTACCATCATTCCTTTATTATGGCTTTACGCCTACATAACCGATTGGGGAGAGCCTGTTGTCAGGGCGGCTATTATGCTTAGCGCCTACCTTTTTTCGAAAATTATGGCGCTGAAGTTTTCAGCTTACGACATCATTACTTTTGCGCTATGGTTGGTTTTGCTTTTTAACCCCCGCTCAATACTCAGCCCTGGCTTGTGGTTATCCTTCAGCATGGTTTATTTATTGGTCGGCTTTTATAAAGGGCGAGTAAAGTTGTCTGGTGCTGCGACGTTACAAGTCATGCTGAGTACCGCTTCAATGGTGTTGATTCTTGGTTGGCAGGAATCTATTTCAAGCGTTTCTATTTTAATAAACATCCTTTTGATTCCTGTTGCGGCACTTATATGGTTTCCATTGTCTGCCATTTCTGCACTAGAGGCTTTATTGTTCAATACTTCTCTTTTGTATTCGATTCTGAGCCTATTTTTTGACTATGTACTTTCATTGCTTGAATGGCTCGCGTTTCAATTTCCTTTATTGATGTTTACCAATTTGGAGTCATCAGCCTTTCAATTGGCCATGATTTTACTGCTTGTTCTTTGGGTTTTTCAAAGTCCTTTAAGGAAAGGTTGGGTGGGAGTTCTATTTGTTTGGCTGGCCTTATTTGTGCCAATGATACCGAGCGCCCAAGCATACGATTTACGCTTATCCAATAACGCAGGACAAATGATCTTAAGCAATAGTAATGAAGTACTTTATTCTGATCATTGGGAAGGAGACCCTGAAATAACACATTTAGAGCGTTATTTACCTTTAGGAGTTAAAGGGCGCTTTCTTATATCGCCAAGTGATCAAGATTCATCACCATTATCCTTGCTTAAAGGCAACGTGGATTGGGTTATTTTTAAAAGACGTCCGCCGATTGATGTGGTAAAAAGGTTAGATGCCTTGAAGGTAGAGTGGCTGCTCGTTATGCCAAATCAGAACCTAGAGTTTTATTTTTCGAAAAGACGAATTGATCTAAGGCATTCGGCCTGCATTTATTCATTTTTTCTCTTTAAATCTGATACTTGCAAACGTGTAGAAAAATTAAAGAGTGTGTTAAATTACTTATAAATTATAGCTGGAGAGCAAAGTGTTAGCCTTTATACAGAATGGTGGTTTTTTCATGTGGCCGTTATTGGCTTGCTCGATCTTGACGTTAGCGATCATTATTGAGC
Source organism: uncultured Marinomonas sp. (assembly GCA_938009755.1). GTDB lineage: Bacteria > Pseudomonadota > Gammaproteobacteria > Pseudomonadales > Marinomonadaceae > Marinomonas. Next base: position 9,610 of record CALLIL010000040.1, on the reverse strand, counting down.
GATTTTGGACTTTACGAAAAACGGGTGTTGTTCCAGCAGGTTTATTGAATGAAGTAATGACGCGATTACGTGATGACAAAATGACAGTCGATTACATTCGTTCAATGCAATCAACAGCAGGACTGCCTTCCATTTTTGCAGCAGGCTTATTGAATTCAAAGCACGGAAGAAGCTCAATGAAGGAAAGTGTTCAAGAAGCGGCGAGTCATGTCATTCATGAGTTAGAGCGCTTTATGAATACCTTAGGAACGATCGCTGCTATCGCGCCTTTATTAGGTTTGCTTGGTACCGTTGTTGGTATGATTAAAGTTTTCGCCGTTCTTATGGAAAACGGAGCCGGTAATACGGCGCTGCTTGCTGGCGGCATATCTGAAGCATTATTAACGACAGCCGCTGGGCTGGGTGTTGCCATTCCAGCGCTTATTTTTCATCGCTTTTTCAGTCGAAAAATTGACGTGCTGGTTGTTACTATGGAGCAACAATCGACAAAACTGATTGATACACTGCACGGTGATCGTGATTATTCAGGAGAGGCCCAGTGAAGTTTCGTCGTCAAAAAATCGATGACGTTCAGGTGAATTTAACGCCATTGATTGATGTTGTTTTTTTGTTGTTAATCTTTTTTATGGTGAGCACCACTTTTAATCAAAGTACAGAGCTCACCATTGATTTACCAACGGCAACATCCAATGCACCAAGTTCAGATGTTTCTCAAAACATAGAATTGGTTGTTACTGCTGACGGGCAATATGTCATTAACGGTCAGACATTAATTAATGAACGAGTGGAAACTCTGATTCAAGGTTTGAGGGAGATTTCGCAGGGCGACAATACTCGACCACTGATTATCACTGCCGACGCAAAAGCCTCTTATGATATGGTGCTTCGTGTCTATGATGCCGCAGCAAGTCTGGGGATCACTAAACTGGCGCATACGGCTAAACAAGAGCAAAGCGAGTGAACCTAGAATCCTTAATAACTCGCTCTTGGTATGGTCGCGCAGGGTGGACGAATGTTTTTCGTCCTATTCAACCTTTCGTTAAGAGAATGGTGAGCCGTAAGCGAAGCCAGTTTTTAACTCAAAATAAAGCCTCCTATAAAGCCCCTGTTCCTGTCATTGTTGTTGGCAATATTAGCGTTGGTGGAACAGGAAAATCCCCCATGGTTGTGGCTCTTTGTGAGCTTTTAGTGGCGCAAGGTCATCGTCCTGGGATTGTTTCCCGAGGTCACGGCGTAAACCTTATCAAGCCGATTAATGTTTCAGAAAAAAGCTCAGCAGATCTTGTTGGTGATGAGCCAGTGATGCTGGCTCGACGCACAAAATGTCCATTAGTTGTGTTTCCTCAAAGGGCTGAAGCCGTCAAACAACTCTTGACTGACTTCAATGTCGATATTGTGATCTGTGACGATGGAATGCAGCATTACGGCTTGGATCGCGATATAGAAATTGCCATGTTAGATGCGGCTCGCGGTGTTGGAAATGGTCAGCTATTACCTGTTGGCCCTTTAAGGGAGCCTGTAAGTCGCTTAAGCGAAGTGGATTTTGTTGTAAGTATCTCTAATGCTATGACGGACAAGCTCAGCGCATTGCAATTACCAATAACATTAACATCTTTACACTCGTCCGAATTGACGTCTTTAAACGGATCAGCACGCTTAACATGTCAGGAGGCATTTCAAAACAACACCAACTGGCACATTATGGCAGGTATCGGAAACCCTCAGCGCTTTTTGAACACCTTGTATGACCTGGGACTTCAGCCAAAACAAACAACTCATAAATGGTTTTCTGACCATCACGCTTTCGACGTATCAGATATCCCGAATAGCGGGGCCGTTATCATGACAGAGAAAGACGCGGTAAAGTGTCAGGCACTTGATATAAAAAACACCAACATATGGTATTTACCAGTTTCTATGGTGTTACCAGAAAACTTTAAAACGTCTTTTTTAGAAAAATTAAAACTTATTAAAATGGATAAAACCGATGAATAAAACGTTACTTGATATCCTTGTTTGCCCTGTAACAAAATGCACTTTAACACTCAGTAAAGATGGAAGTGAGCTGATCAGCAAAGTTGGTGGGATGGCGTATCCTGTTCGCGATGGCATCCCCGTTTTATTGGAAACAGAAGCGCGCACCTTGACAGCAGATGAACGCCTAGAGTCGGGTTCAGATAAGTGAAAACGTATAAAGTTCTTACTGTGTGCCTAGGGAACATTTGTCGTTCTCCTGCAGCACAGGGGATATTGGAAAAAACCGCAGCGAATCATAATGTTTTTTTAGAATTGGATTCGGCTGGCACCGCTGCTTATCATGTTGGTAATCCACCAGATCCACGTTCCATTGCGGCGCTACATCAAGCGAACATTGATATTTCCAACCAAAAGGCAAGGCAAGTTCGAGAAGAAGACTTTCATTATTTCGACTGGATTGTTGCCATGGATAAAGCCAATTTGATGAATTTAAGAAAAATTCAGCCAAAGGGAAGCCGAGCGCATGTGGTTATGTTTGGTGAGTTCACTGATGATGTTCATTTCGGTGAAGTCGATGACCCTTATTATGGTGGAGAGGAAGGCTTTAGCGCGATGCGAGAGCATCTTGCCAACATATCTGAATCGTTTGTCCTGCACCTAAAAACTCAACAATAGAAAGTACATTTCTCTATCATGATGACATCCATTTCTGAAAAAGCATCCAATCAACAGATTGAAAAACATATCCAAAAAAACATTTCTTTAGCGACCTACAATACGTTTCGCTTTGATTATCGAGCAGAATTTTTTGCTATCGCAGAATCTGTCGAATCATTAAAGGCTATGTTGGTGTGGGCTCAACATAACAAGCATGCTGTAACCATGATTGGTGGTGGCAGTAATTTGCTGATCACTGGTTATGTTCCAGGCTTGGTTATTATCAATCGCTTATCCGGAATAAACATAGCAGAATCTCAAGGCAATCAGATTTACCTTACGGCGGCGGCTGGTGAGAACTGGCATCAGCTTGTCTCTTACACCGTTCAGCAAGGCTTGTTTGGCATTGAGAACCTTGCTCTTATTCCTGGAACGGTTGGCGCTGCTCCTGTCCAAAATATCGGCGCTTATGGAGTTGAGGCAAAAGACGTGATCTCTCGTGTGCAAGTAATCGACTGCGAAAATCGAGAGGTTCGCTGGTTGGAAGCAAAAGACTGCGGCTTCGCTTATCGAGACAGTCATTTTAAAGGCAAATGGAAAGAAAGATTCATTATTGTAGCGGTTGAATTTGAGCTAAAGAAACAGGCTGAATTGCTATTGAGTTATGGTGGTTTGGCTAATCAAATACACGGCGAGCCAAGCTTAGTCGGTGTTTTTGAAACGGTCTGCGCTGTACGAAGTGAAAAGCTCCCTTCGCCAGAGAATTTAGCCAATGCGGGAAGTTTTTTTAAGAATCCAATAATTGATGAAAGCGAACATGCTCAACTAAAGACACGTTTTCCAGACCTGGTTTCTTTCCCTTTTGAAGGGCGCTACAAATTGGCTGCGGGCTGGTTAATCGATCAAGCAGGCTGGAAAGGGAAAAATCACCAAGGCGTTGGTGTTTATGAAAAACAAGCGTTAGTGCTGGTGAACCATTCAGAAACATCCGCGAAACCTTTGCTTGAACTGGAAGAGCAAATCAAAAAGACGGTTTTTGATCGCTATGGCGTATTACTAGAGCGTGAACCTGTCGAGTTGCCAACAATCAGTTCAGAAGCCAGTTAGGTCGTTTCGTATGAAAATTGGTGTGGTTGATTCTGGTGCGGGAGGCTTATCTATCCTCAATGCAGTTCATAAGAGAATACCTTCTTTAGATTTGATTTACCTTGCTGATGAAGCATTTGCGCCTTATGGCAACAAACACGATGACGACTTAACGGCACGGCTTCTTTCAATTGTTCGTTTCTTTGAAAAAGAACAGGTGTCAGCCATTGTGGTTGCATGCAATACCGCGACCGTTGTGGCGATTGATGCCATGCGAAACAGTACGCACTTATCTATTATCGGCGTTGAGCCTGCCGTAAAACCTGCCTTTTTAATGAGTGGGGCGCGTCATGTGGCGGTGCTAGCGACGCCTGTAACGGTGAGAAGTTTACGTTTGAATAGTTTGGTGGAGCGCTGGAAGTCAGATTGCGATGTATCACTTTTATCGAGCGACACGCTTGCCTTTGATATCGATGGCTGGCCAGAATCGGAAGATCGAGTAACGCAAACGGTTCGCGAAATAAGCGAACAGATACAACGTAAAAGCGTCGATACTTTGGTGTTGGCTTGCACTCATTATCCCTTAGTGTCGTCTATTTTTAAGCGTTACTTGGGTGCTCGCTGCAACATTATCGAGCCAAGCGAGGGCGTGGCTGAAGAGGTTTTGCGTCGTTTAAAGGCGAATGGCTTTTGTGAACAGAAAGACGCAAAAAACACTGCGAGCATTGTTGTCTGTAGCTCTCTAAGTACTCAAAATCTATCTCAACTTACCGCTTGGATTGATGATCAATCGGCCGTCACAGAGAAAAAATGCATAGCACTTTAAATTATGGAAAGTTTGTCAGAGTTTTGTTAACTCATTGAAACCCTTCTATATTTAAAGGAAACTAACAACATCTATTTAAAAAATTGACGAGGCAGTTAATATGGCAATTCATCCTCTAGCTGGACAGCTAGCACCTCATGATTCACTTGTTAATATTCCAGAGCTCATGACAGCGTACTATTTGAATAAACCTCGAGTAGAAACACATTCTGAGGAAAAGGTTAGTTTTGGAACATCAGGGCATCGCGGAAACGCTTTTTTAAACAGCTTTAATGAAAACCATATTTTTGCAATTGCTCAAGCCATTGCCGATTACCGCTTAAGTGAAGGTATTACAGGGCCACTTTATTTAGGTAAAGATACTCATGCATTGTCTGAGGCGGCCTTTCAAACAACGCTCAGTGTTTTGACTGCAAATGGTGTACGAGTACGCACTCAATTAGGTGGTGGATTTACACCAACACCCGTTATTTCTCATGCTATTTTAACTCATAACAGCAAAGCGGCTAAAAATGATATCAGTGATGGCATTGTGATTACGCCGTCGCATAATCCGCCAGAAGACGGTGGAATTAAATACAATGCCATAAAAGGCGGTCCTGCAGACAAAGACATTACCGATTGGGTTGCCAATAGGGCAAATACTCTTTTAAAAAACAACCTAGAAGGTGTGAAGCGCTTTACGCCACAAGAGATCGAAGTAAGTGGTTTAATTGAGCCTTTTGATTTCATTGATCACTATGTCAGCGACCTCGATAAGGTTATTGATATGGAGGCCATTGCTAAGGCAAACATCCGTATTGGTGTCGATCCAATGGGTGGTTCAGGTATTCATTACTGGAAACCTATTGCCGATAAATACGGCTTAAACATCACTTTGGTAAACCCTGAGGTTGACCCTACATATCGCTTTGTTCCTGTCGATAAAGATGGGCGCATTCGTATGGATTGTTCATCGCCTTACGCTATGAATGGTTTATTAAAGCTTCAAGATGATTTCGACATTGCCGTTGGCAATGACCCAGATTATGACCGTCACGGTATTGTTTGTGCGGGATCTGGCTTAATGAATCCGAATGCGTATTTAGGTGTGGCGATAGCGTATTTAGCGAATCATCGTGATGCTTGGGATGACAATATTCAATTCGGTAAAACCTTGGTCTCAAGCGGTATGATCGATAGAGTGGTTAACGGCCTTGATCGTCAACTCTGTGAAGTGCCTGTTGGTTTTAAATGGTACGTTGACGGTTTATTTGAAGGCTCTATGGCTTTTGGTGGTGAGGAGAGTGCAGGTGCTTCTTTTCTACGTAGAAATGGCGATGTTTGGACCACCGACAAAGACGGTTTTATTTTGGCTCTATTGGCCGCTGAAATATTGGCAGTGACCGGAAAAGATCCACAAACCCTGTATCTAGAACAGGTTGAAAAATATGGTCAGCCTTTTTATAAGCGAATTGATGTGCCTGCGACACCAGAACAAAAAACAATATTGGGCGCATTAGACACTAAAAATGTCACTCAAACGGAGTTGGCGGGTGAAACCATTACCCATGTTTTAACTCATGCTCCTGGAAATAATGCTGCAATTGGTGGTTTGAAAGTGTCTACAGAAAATGGCTGGTTTGCTGCCAGACCATCAGGAACAGAAAATATTTATAAGATTTACTTAGAAAGCTTTGTGTCTGAGGCGCATTTAAGTGAGCTCGAAAAAGAAGCCAAAGCTTTGGTTGATAGTGTACTAGGCGCTTAAATACTTATAACAGCCAATGTAAAGAACAAAAAAACCGAACAGGGTGTGACCATGTTCGGTTTTTTATTATTTGGTTTCACTATTTGTTTTTTCTGGCTTCTTCTAGCAAGTAGGCGATGAAGTTTTTAATACCTGTAATATTAAGCTCTGCACTTTTCATGTGACTGTCTAAATTCATTACTTCATGCTCTTGCTTCGCTTGCTCTCTACGAGTGACTTCTTTTTTCAGCTCCTGAAGCGTCTGTTGCGTTTCATCAATCAGTTTATGGAGTCTTTCTGTTGTTAATACTTGTAAGTTGCTCATTGTATTTTCCTTAAATTAAATAACACTACTTAGTCCTAAACAAAGGGCAGGCATCACAAAAAACACCCCAAGAATATACCCTAAAGCCGCAAATTTATTTTCAGACGCAATCTCGCCCAGTTTTTCAGCTGCTTTTACTGGAAGGTTGCGAAGTATGGGTAAGCCGTAAATTAACACTACACCAAGAACGTTATAAGCAAGGTGAATGAAAGAGATTTGTAAGGCCGCCTCAGCATTACCCGTTACTGCTGTTGCCGCTAGTACAGCGGTTACACAAGTACCGATATTTGCGCCCAAGGTAAAAGGGTAAATCTCTTTTAATTTAAATGCGCCAGAACCGGCAAGCGGTACCATTAAAGATGTGGTGGTGGACGAAGATTGAACAAAAACCGTGACCAGTGTTCCAGAGAAAATGCCAGAAATTGGTCCGCGACCAATGGCGGTGTGCATAATCTCTTTTGCCTTGCCCACCATGAGTTTCTTCAATAGTTTGCCTACCATGGTGATAGCGACAAAAATCAAGATAATACCCAAAATAATAAGCGTAATGCCGCCGACTTGGTCGCCCATGGTGTGAGTGGCGCTTTTGAAAGTGTCGACTACAGGCGCTGTCGCCGCTTTGATTATATTAAAGCTCTTGATGGAGGAATCACCTGAACCGTAAAATAACCCAGTCATCCAGCTGCCAACTTTTTCCAATAAGCCAAAGGCAATTTCTAACGGTAGGAAAATAAGAACAGACAAGAGATTAAAAAAGTCATGAACGGTCGCGGCTGAAAATGCGCGCTTAAATTCTTCTTTGGCACGAACATGCCCAAGAGACACAATGGTATTCGTGATCGAGGTGCCAACGTTTGCCCCCATAACCATAGGGACGGCCAATTCAACAGGAAGTCCACCAGCGACAAGTCCCACGATAATGGACGTGACGGTTGAAGAAGATTGGATCAATGCTGTTGCGACTATGCCAACCACAAGACCGGCAAAAGGGTTGCTTGCAAAAGCGAAGAGCTCTCTAGCATGTTCGCCAGTGGCCATTTTAAAGCCGCCACCAATCATGCCAACAGCACAAATTAATAAGTAAACGAGTAGGGCAACCATCGCCCACTGAACATATTTCTGAGATTGGCTTTCATTTGAAAGCACTGCTTGATTATTTTCCATGATACAGCTTTACCTAATCAGTTAGTTGGTAAAGTGAATACTACTTATTACTTTTTACAGATTTGTGACTGAATCGTAATTAAGTTTAGGGCGAGTGTGCAGTGCATGATGAGAGGTGATTTTACAACTCGGAGAGACGAGTCAGCCACTTGTTTAAAGGAATATCCAGTTCGAGACCTATTTTATTGGCCAAGTTTTTAAGCTCTTTCGCGTTGTGGTGATTTTTTGTTTTCCCCGCAATAATGACCCAATTGCCTGTGCCTGTGTCAAGTGCGCGTACATCTGAGAAATATTTTTTGAGTGTGGAAATAAGCTCATGGTTTGTTTTGTCGTCGCTCCAGCAATTAAGAGAAAGCCAACCGTTTTCTTTGATGTTTTTTGCGCAATTCTGTATGAAAACCTCCTGTAATACGCCTCTGTCCATGCCTTGCGTGTTATAGAGATCGGTCATCAAAAGATCTACTTTCTTCTCCAGCCCTTGTTCCACATAGTCTAAGGCATTGGCCACTTCGAGCTTAATACGCTTACCCTGCGGTATTTTAAAGTACATTTGCGCGGCATCCATGACCTCTTGTCGTAGTTCTACCGCAGTAATTTGCACACTAGGGATTGCCTTATAGAGCGCGCTCAGTAAAGTGCCGCCGCCCAATCCTAGAATGCACACTCGTTTAGGTTGGCAAAACATCAAAGGCAGTGTCATTGCTTGAGTGTATTCATGCTGTAAAACATGAGGAGTAGAAAGCCGTATTCGACTTTGTTCATCGCCTTCAGCAAAAGACAGAATGCGATATTTGCCGTCATCGAAGACTCGAATAGGCCCGTACTCATCGGCGCTATCATGTAATAAATTTTGATGATTCATATTGAAAGTCTTTTGTCTGGAGTGAATAAAACAAGACTCGAAGAAGCCTTGTTTTATTGTTGTTAGATTAAATAATTGGAATGTCGCGTAAATGCTGAAGGAGCATTTGTGCTGGATGAGGAAGTTTTGCGTTATCGAAACGTTTAGCTTGGCTTCGGCAAGAATACCCTGTTGCCAGTAGTTTCCCTTTTAATTCTGGATTATCGATCTTTTCTTTCCAAGACAGGTCGTAGATGGTTTTAGACATCTCTTTGTTTTTTGTCTCGTGACCATAAGTCCCAGCCATACCGCAACAACCAACATTCTCAACTTTGAGCTCCAAGCCTAAAATACTGTACACCGCCTGCCAGTCTTTGATAGCGGTTGCTGAGTTGGTTTTTTCTGTACAGTGAGTCATTAAGTGATAAGTAGACTTTTCACAAATCAGCGGCTGCTTAATAAGAAACTCTTTTTTGGCGGCTAGCCATTCCTGCATTAAATGCACTTCTGGCACTTTACGACTCTCACCGATTGCTTTCACATATTCAGATCGATACGTGAGCGTCATAGAAGGGTCTATGCCAATAAATGGAAAGCCGTAGGTTGACAGGCTTTGCATCATATCGAGATTTTTGTTGGCTGTGCGATGGAACGCTTTTAGGAAGCCGTGAACGTGTTGAGGCTTTCCGTTTGGCATGTAAGGCGCTAAATAAGGTTTAAAGCCAAGGCGACTTAGCATTTCCATTGTGTCCAAAACCAACTCTGTTTCGAAGTAGCTGGTAAATGCGTCTTGTACCACAATCACTGCACGAACTCGGTCTTTGGCGTTCATAGATTCGAATTCTTGTAATGAAGCTAGACGAATGCCTCGTTTCGACATTTCTTTTTTGAGACTGTATTTGCTAAGCGTAGGATTATCGGTTAAACCAATGACTTTTGCACAAAAAATACTCAACCAACGATTGTTTATTAATCTGTTGTAGGTTTTAGGGAATCTAGCCAGCT
>CALLIL010000039.1 GCA_938009755.1 uncultured Marinomonas sp. | reverse complement strand
ATTAAGTCCTTTTGGTGAAAAATAAACATCGTTTTTATTATATGGTAAACCTAACTTAGCTCTTTTGATTCGATCAACTTCTTCAGCCTGGTTAATGCTCCCTTTAATATTAGCTCTTATATAATTATAAAGTTCAACAGAATCAGATCTTACTTCTTTAATAGCATCTATTGTTAGGTCCAGTTTTTTATTTTTCTTGATTGAATAAAGCCAATTTTCGCTTTTCTGTATACCAAAAAATAACAAGCCAATAGTGCCTATTCCACCAAGAAAAGAGCCAATGGCCGCTACAATATCCCAGGCACTTTTCTCCGTTTCAAGTTGAGCCTTAAAGCTTACATTCCAATCAATAGCAAAGCCTAAACCATAGAGGATGCCGATCAGGAAAATAATATAAGGGATGATTTTTTCAGTTGATGGGAGTTTGTTTTTCATAATCTGAGAAGTCCTTATCTGTGAATAAGGTAATAGTCACCGATTACAACTTCGTGTGCAATTTCAAACTTTATATTTTCCGACACTATACCTTCACAAGATTGCCAAAGAGGTGTTTTGATGCAATGAACTTCCAGTGTCGAACTAAAGTTCGACCTACAAAGAGATCTTATCGAAGATGAAAACGGTGTTTTCAATGTCAGATTACGGTCGTTCCTCCCTCATCATGACCTACGGTTTTTTGTTTTAGGCTGTTGTTGATTTCTTTCCAAGTGAGTCCGCTGCGTTTCTTCGTTTCTGGTAGCCCTTGTTGGGTGAGTTGGATGATTTGTGCGGAGATGGAGATGGCGATTTCGAAGGGCTTTTTGCCTTCGATTTCAGGTAGGCCAACTGGGCTGTGGACGGAGTCGATTTCGGCTTGACTGAATGAGGCGCTGGCTAGGCGTTTGCGGAATCGTAGTGCTTTGGTTTTGGAGCCGATGAGTCCGATAAATCGGCAGTCTTTGCGATCCAGTAATGCTTCGGTGAGCTGGTAGTCCAACGCGTGGTCGTGGGTCATAATGAGGGCGATTTCGTTTGCGCCCATTTTCTCTACGTGGTCCAACATAGATTCGTATAAAAATGGTGTCACGTTGGCGGGTAAGCCTTTCACCTCTTGATCTTGGGCGAGGTTGTCGCGGCTGTCTATCCAAGACACTTTGGCTTGCATGTTGCCTAACACATTCACCAAGGTAGAGGCCACATGCCCCATACCAAATATGGTGATCTTCGTTGCGGGTTCTGGGAAGTATTCCAACAGCACACTGACCGAACCGCCACAACATTGGTTGGTTTTCGCGGCGAGTGGAAAGTGCTCCAACAAGTGAGATGCGCCTGTGTGCTCCCCTTCTAACATGCCACGAGCTTTTTGGCAGATAGCGTATTCCAGCTGCCCGCCGCCTATGGTGTCGAAGGTGTGATCGGCGGTGATGATCATCTTGCTAGACGATTCTCTCGGCGCTGAACCTTGAGTGCCGATGACAGTGGCAATCACCCACGCTTGCCCTGCTTTTTCCACTTCGGCTAAGGCTTGAATCCAACTCATTGAAGACATCATAACTTGGCTCCTTAGGCGCTTTTTTCTGTGGCGCTGTTCGGCACATCATTCGATTCGAAAAAGGCTTTCGCCGCTTGCATGCTGTAGAACACGGCTTCTGGCGTGGCTGGCACAGACAAAGGTGGCGAGAATGTGTGATCGCTCATGGCAGCACAAGCGTCTTTCAAAGCACACCAAACGGAAATGCCCAGCATTAACGGTGGCTCGCCCACGGCTTTGGAGCGGTAAACCGACTCTTCACTGTTGGCGCGATCGAACAGCTTCACGTTAAATTTCTCTGGCACATCCGCCGACGTTGGAATCTTGTAGTTAGCTGGGCTGTTGGTGGTAATGCGCCCTTTTTCGTCCCAGCTTAATTCTTCCGAGGTGAGCCAGCCCATGCCTTGCACAAACGCGCCTTCAATTTGGCCGATATCAATGTCTACATTAAACAGGACACACATCATAAAAACACGATATGAGAAATCAGTAAAGCAGATAAAATCGTCTACAAAAACATCTATTTTATTGTGTTTGAATGAAAAATCTTACAGAAAAGGATTTAAAAGCAGACTTTCAGGCACACTAAAGCAAATCACGCTTTTTAGTGAACAGTTTTTATAATGTTTTTATAGCAAATTAGGCGATGAGTTGAAGACTTTGCCTTTTAGGTTTTCTTTGTCGTTGGTGTCTTTCACAATAGTGATCTATTGAATGTTCTTGCCCAACTAAGTTACCTGTTCTTTTTTCGAATTCTGTTGCGATACATAGCCAATTTTCAGAGGAAATATTTAGACGTTTCAAGATAGGCAGTAGCGACGTATCTATTAAGCCACGTTTATCTTCTCGTATAATTCGACCTGTCATATCGATCAACTCAAGATAGCCTGTCAGTTTGAAAGGCAAACCTCTCGGCATGCCTTTTCTTGGATTGCCAACAAAGGGGTATAAGGCTTTTGGCTGATTCTTGCTTTTTGCTGAAGTAACACGTCTCTTCACACTGGTAAAATCAGAGTCTTCGGGTGTTTTATTCATGTTGGCTCGAAGAGGGTTTAAGTCTACATAGGCCATACAGGCCATTAATGCAGCTTCGTCTAATAAGGCTTGAGATTTAAAACGACCTTCCCAGAAATGACCTGTGCAGTTGTCCTCGTTGTTTGCTCTTCGGGCAATCGGCTCGTTTAGCTCTTTCATGAACCAACTGATGTCCATCAAACGCTTTCGATAAGTTTCAGCGGCTGTTTCCACTAGTTCTACGAGGTAGTTCGGTAAACTTTCCCCTCTTGAATATCGCTGAGTAAGCAGAGTGCCTTTGTGAAGTTGATGCCAACGTTCTAGCACTTCTATGGTTGACCAATTTTTCGCTTTTTCTGAGTCAATGTGTAACACGACATGAAGGTGATTACTCATTACAGCATAGGCACATATATCGACAGAAAAGACAGAAGCTAAAAATAGTAACCTCTTCTCTACCCAGCCACGACGATGCTCATAACTGTTCCCTGTAATAGGATCATCACCACATAAAAAAGCTCGTCGAACACAGCGAGCTACACAATGGTAATAGGGAGTATCTTCTAAACTGACTTGTTCTTTCCTAGACTTTGGCATAACAGATCTCTCTTCCTTGAGAAAATATACTGTAATTATATACAGCACTTTTAAATATGGTCAAGAAAAAGCTGGAAGCCTTGAAAACATTGGGTTCTTAAGATGCCTGTCCTGATTTGACCGTCTTCGCATGCCTGACTTATTGATTTTTAAAGTTATCATAATAACAATGCAACAAAGGTAAACCTGACAAAAAGCACCTTGAAAAGCCCTTGTATAATGAATTACAATAATTTCACATAGTTTAATTTATGTCAGCTTGAGGTGTGTATGTCTGTTGCAGTTTTGGTCGCTAATCGAGTATCTCGTATGAAACGAGGTACTCCATTTTCTATCGAGGTTTTTTACTCCTTAGGTACAACGACATCTGTACAAAAAGCAATGAGTCGTTTAGCTAAAGAAGAAAAAATTGTTCGTGTGGCTAAAGGAATATACTCTCGTCCAAAACCTCTCAAGAGCATTCCTTCAATAAAGGTCACAGCCAAAGCTGAAGAAGTTGCTAAAACTTGGGCACGAAAACACCATTACAAAATGGTTCCTCAAGGACTAGAAGCCGCCTACAGGTTAGGAATGCAAACACAAGCACCGATGAAATCTGTCTACTGGACAACAGGGCCAACTCGCGAGTTTAAGGTTGGTAATGAAGTGGTACAGGTGCAGCATACCGCAAAAAGTAAACTTAAATGGGAAAACAAACCTGAAGGGGCATTGTTTAGAGGACTACTAGCACTATCTCACAAACATACTTCAGAATCATCATTAAAGAATGCTTTAGCTCGGTTACAGTTAACCGAAAGCGAAGCATTAAAGGTTATTTCCAAATTACAGAAAAATGCCCTGCTAACCGCGTGGAAGACTAAGCTCGAAAGCGTAGAGCGTAGCCTTTTATCATGAATATATTTGAACTCTATTCGGATAAATCAAGACATGAAGAGCTGGCTAACATATTTACTATCGGCGCCCAACATCACCCTAAAGGACTTGCCGCTAATTTTTTAGAAAAAGATATTTGGGTGACTGAAATTCTTCGACTTCTCTACGATGAGAAACTGTTAGGAGAACTTTCAGTAGCATTTAAAGGTGGAACTGCATTAAGCAAATGTTGGGAAGCCATTTCACGTTTCTCTGAAGATATCGATTTATCTATTCATTGGGCTGATTTATCAGGGCACACCGAGGAAGAAGAATTAGCCGCGTGGATCCAAAGCACCAAAAATCCAAGTCAAAGTAAAAAATTTAGGAGAACCCAGCAAAAGCAATTACAAACTTGGAGCGAAAACCTAGTTGTTATTATTAACGAACGTCTATCTCAGTATAATATTGAAGGCTTATACGCTGAAATGGAAGGTGATTCAGGTGGTGAGAAAATTAATATCCACTTTCCTCGTATGACAAAAGGAACCCACGATTATCAGTTAGATCACATCCTTCTTGAATTTGGTGGTCGAAATAGAGGAAAACCAACAAATACTATTGCTGTCGATTGTTACTTGGGACATACACCAGGTCTAGAACAATTAGTATTACCGAATGCACAAGTCAGCGCTTATCAGGCCGAATATATTTTATGGGAAAAATTAACAGCCTTGCATCAGTTTTGCACTCAAGATAGTTCGCCTAACCCAGATAGGCTGGCTAGGCACTGGTATGATGTGCATTGCTTGTTGAATATAAGTTTTGCTGATCCTTTAAATTCAGAAGCAGCCAGAAATGATGTGATTGAAATAAAGAAACACCGTTGGGCTAGCAACGGTGTTGATTATGAGGCAATTCTTTCTGGTAATCTTTTATTAATACCCGATGAAGAACGTCGTATTGCAATTGAAAAAGACCATCAGAATGCAGTGAAAGGAGGAATGTTTTTCACACCACCACATTCATTTCCAGAGATACTTGAACAATTGAAATCTATACAAGACCGGATTAATGAACATTTTCGAACGTCTGTATTGTAAAAAATAATTTCGACTTGCTTAAGAGACACAATCAAATTCTGCTAAATTTTCAATAATTGGGATCAAAATAACATTAAATAATGAAATAAAAAGAAAGGGGTCATAATAGGTAAAGCGTCCGTAAGTCTCTTTCATTTAATTCCGTTAGGGCGTTAATGTAGCGCGGGTTGATTAAGATTTCCAGTGTCGAACTAAAGTTCGACCTACAAAGGGATGTTGTAGAAAATGAAAACGGTGTTTTCAATATCAGATTACGGTCGTTCCTCCCTCATCGTGACCTACGGTCTGAGGCGTTTGAAAAATGATTCCCGCGTTGGTTTGGATCAAGACACAACCCCACCTTCCGTCTTCCCCTTGAAGAAAAAAGGGGAAGAGACTTGATAGATGTCAGATTACGGTCATGCCTCCCTCATAGTGACCTACGATGTGAGGCGTTTGAAAAATGACATTCCGACGAGGTAGGCGGCTCTTTTATAGAGTAAAGTTTCGAGGAGGAATGTCATTTTCAAATAATTCCTGCGCTGTTCTGGGTCAAGACACAACCTCATCTTCCGTCCTCCCCTTGAAGGAAAAAAGGGAAGAGACTTGATAGATGTCAGATTACGGTCGTTCCTCCCTCATCGTGACCTACGGTTTTTTGTTTTAGGGTGTTGTTGATTTCTTTCCAAGTGAGGCCGCTGCGTTTTTTGGTTTCTGGTAGCCCTTGTTGGGTGAGTTGGATGATTTGTGCGGAGATGGAGATGGCGATTTCGAAGGGCTTTTTGCCTGCGATTTCAGGTAAACCAACTGGGCTGTGAACGGAGTCGATTTCGGCTTGGCTGAATGAGGCGCTGGCGAGGCGTTTACGGAATCGTAGTGCTTTGGTTTTGGAGCCGATGAGGCCGATGAATCGGCAGTCTTTGCGGTCCAGTAAGGCTTCGGTCAGTTGGTAATCCAGTGCGTGGTCGTGGGTCATGATAAGGGCGATTTCGTTTGCGCCCATTTTCTCTACGTGATCCAACATAGATTCGTATAAAAATGGTGTGACGTTGGCGGGTAAGCCTTTCACTTCTTGGTCTTGGGCAAGGTTGTCGCGGCTGTCTATCCAAGACACTTTGGCTTGCATGTTGCCTAAGACATTCACCAAGGTAGACGCCACATGTCCCATACCGAAGATGGTGATTTTCGTTGCGGGTTCTGGGAAGTATTCCAGCAATACACTGACCGAACCGCCACAGCATTGGTTGGTTTTCGCAGCGAGTGGGAAATGCTCCAACAAGTGAGATACGCCTGTGTGCTCTCCTTCCAACATGCCTCGGGCTTTTTGGCAGACAGCGTATTCCAGCTGCCCGCCGCCTATGGTGTCGAAGGTGTGATCCGTGGTGATGATCATCTTGCTAGACGATTCTCTCGGCGCTGAACCTTGAGTGCCGATGACAGTGGCAATCACCCACGCTTGCCCTGCTTTTTCCACTTCAGCTAAGGCTTGAATCCAACTCATTGATGACATCATAAACAGACCTCCCTAAAGGCTTTTCACACTCTTCTCAGAATTTAATACAGCGCCAGCACTGAATTCTTTCGCCGCTTGCATGCTGTAGAACACAGCTTCTGGCGTGGCTGGCACAGACAAAGGTGGCGAGAATGTGTGATCGCTCATGGCAGCACAAGCGTCTTTCAATGCACACCAAACGGAAATACCCAGCATTAACGGTGGCTCGCCCACGGCTTTGGAGCGATAAACCGACTCTTCACTGTTGGCGCGATCGAACAGCTTCACATTGAATTTCTCTGGCACATCCGCCGACGTTGGAATCTTGTAGTTAGCTGGGCTATTGGTGGTGATTCTGCCCTTTTCATCCCAACTTAATTCTTCTGACGTGAGCCAGCCCATGCCTTGCACAAACGCACCTTCGATTTGGCCAATATCAATGTCCGAGTTAATGGAAGCGCCCACATCATGAAGAATGTCCACCTGAGTGACTTTGTATTCTCCCGTAAAAGTATCGACAACCACTTCTGCGACCGCTGCGCCATTGGCGTAATACAAGAAAGGGCGACCTTTGGCGGCTTTTCTGTCGTAGCCGATTTTCGGTGTTTTATAGAATCCCGTAGACGAAAGTGACACGCGGTTCATGTAAGCCAATTTTACGAATTCTGGGAAGCTCATGGTTTCTTTTGCAAGGGAAACCGTGTCGTCTTCAATAGCGAATTCCTCCGCTGCGATGCCGAAGTGTTCCATGGCGAATTCTTGCAAACGGACTTTGATGGTTTGTGCTGCATCAAGTGCTGCCATGCCGTTCAAATCCGTCCCAGCCGACGCGGCCGTTGGCGAGGCGTTCGGCACTTTATCTGTACGAGTCGAACCAACATTCACACGCTGATAGTCAATGCCAAAGGTTTTCGCGACAATTTGCGCGACTTTGGTGTACAAACCTTGGCCCATTTCCGTTCCGCCATGGCTCACGTGAACGCTGCCATCCGTGTAAATGTGAACCAAAGCGCCACCTTGGTTAAGGTGTTTTGAGGTAAAGGAAATACCAAATTTCACTGGCGTCAGCGCCAAGCCTTTTTTCACAAATGGGCTTTGCTTGTTGAATGCTTGAATGGCGCTACGACGAGCACGATAATCCGAGCTTTCTTCTAATTCTTCCATCAGCGTCAGCAAGACATTTTCGTCCACTTCTTGGCCGTAAGGGGTTTTGCTTTTTCCATCTTGATAACAGTTGAGCTTGCGAATATCCAAAGCGTCTTTGCCCACAGAGCAGGCGATTTCTTCCACTACAGTTTCCGCGAGCAATACGCCTTTTGGCCCACCAAAACCACGGAAAGCCGTGTTCGATACCGTGTGGGTTTTACCACGATAACCGCTGATGCGAGCATTGGGTAAGAAGTAAGCGTTGTCCGCATGAAACATGGCGCGGTCGATAACACCGTCTGATAAATCCGCCGTACAGCCACATTTACCGACCATGTCATATTCGGCGCTGAGAATTTCCCCTTCCTCTGAAAAGCCCACTTCGTAGCTGTTCCAGAAGTCGTGGCGTTTGCCTGTTTGCACCATGTCGTCTTGGCGCGGCATTCGGTATTTTACTGGGCGACGATTACGAATCGCCAACACCGCCGCCATACAACCTAATACCGCTGCTTGAGATTCTTTACCGCCAAACCCACCGCCCATGCGGCGCACTTCGACCAAGACTTGCCCTACTGGCACGCCAAGCACTTTTGCCACCAGCTTTTGCACTTCCGCTGGATGCTGAGACGAGGCGTAAACCACGACACCGTTGTCTTCTGTTGGTGTGGCGACACTGATTTGCCCTTCCAAATAAAAGTGCTCTTGGCCTTTGATGTACAGGTCAGATTTGATCTTACGAGGCGCAGACGCCATGGCCGCTGACACATCGCCACAAGAAATCGTGTGAGTTGGCAAAACGAACTCTTGACGCGCTAAAGACTCTTTCGGATGCAAGGTGGCTTCGCGGATTTTGTATTCTATTTCCGCTAATTCCACCGCTTGTTTCGCTGCACGAAAGCTGGTCGCGGCCACCGCAAAAATAGGCTGACCAATATAATGCACAAAATCGCCCGCTAAGAGCAAATCACCACTCAATACAGGCGACACGTCGACTTCGCCAGGAATATCCGATTGCACAATCACGTCAATCACACCCGGATAAGCACGCACTTTTTCCAGATTAATACTGACAATGTCTGCGTGCGCTTCGGTGGATTTACCTGTCGCCACGTGCAATTCGTTTGGCCATTCTGGCATGTCATCAATGTAGATAGCTTCGCCTGTTACGTGCTTTTTCGCCGATTCATGAATCGGTTGTTTGAGTTTGTTGTTAAAGGTTTGCCCAGCGACCTTGGCATTGTCTTTTTGTATGGTTAAATCGTTTGGAAGCTTACGCATGAGACGCTCCTCCTTGCTGAGCACTTTGGCTGGTGTTGGACGTCAGTTCATAACCGAGGGAAGCGTCTGACACTGGATGACCAGAGAAAGTCGGAATCGAATGTCCATTCAATTCTAACCAAGCTTTTCGCACTAAGTTGCACGCCATGTCAGAACGGTAACGAGCACTGGCGCGCATGTCGCTGAGTGGCGTCAATTCGTCTTTGAGAATCGCCAAGGCATTGGACAAGGCTTGCTCGTCATTCACGTCACTGTTGAGCAAAGCGGCTTCGGCTTTTTTCGCTCGAATCGGTGTGGCTGCCATGCCACCAAAGGCCAAACGAAGGTCGCTGATTTTGCCTTCTGTCACGGCAAAACGAGTCGCTAACATGACGCTGGAAATGTCGTCTTCCATACGTTTGGACACTTTATAAAAACGATGGAAGTCCGCTAATGTGGCCAAATCCATGGTAAAAGACGCAATCACTTCGCCTTCCCCTTCTGTTAAAACGGTTTGCTTGTAGCCTTGGTAAAAGTCGTGAATGCTAACGGTGCGCTGGCTGCCATCCAAACTAATGATCTGAATGTCCGCATCAAATGCCAATAGAATGGGTGGCATATCCGCAATTGGAGAGGCGTTCGCCACGTTGCCGCCGATGGTTCCGCGGTTGCGAATTTGGCGAGAAGCAATGCGCTCAAGAAGGTGATAAAGGTGCGGATAACGGGTTTTACTGAACTGCTCTAGCTCGCTGTAAGTAACCGACGCGCCAATAGTCAATTGGGTGCCGTTGTCTTCAATCTTGGTCAATTCATTGATTTGAGAGACATCAATCAGCACACCAAAGTCATGGAAACGTTGGGTGTTTTCCAGCATCAAATCCGTTCCGCCCGCAACCAAGGTAGCGTCTTTATGATCCGCTTTGATGGTTAAGAATTCGGCAAGCGTTTGAGGCTGAAAGTAATTGTTGGCGGCTTTTGCATCGCCTTGCAAACTGGCGAGTTTGGCTTTGACAGACTCTGTGTTGTCCGCAAGGCTTGACCATGCGGATTCTTTGCCCATCGAAAGACCCGCATCAATAATCGGGCGATAGCCAGTACAGCGGCATAAGTTACCAGAAATGGCATCGCAAACGGATTCGCGATCTATGGTTTTATCAGAGGCTTGGCTGTTTTCATAAAGGCTGGCGAGGGAGAGAATAATGCCCGGTGTGCAAAAACCACATTGGGAACCGTGATGCTCCACCATGGCTTGCTGAGCTGGGTGCAATTTGTCCGCATCAGAAAGATATTCCACCGAAACAACGTGTTTTCCGTCCAGCGATTGCACAGGCGTAATACAAGAGTTAAACGTGGAATATTTCAACTCGCCTTCTTCCAATGCACCAACAAGAAGCGTACATGCGCCACAGTCACCCGAACCACAGCCTTCTTTGGTGCCCGTTAAACCGCGCTTTTCTCGTAAATAACGTAGCGCAGAAAAGTCGCTAGGCAAGGTATTATCTTCTATCAGCTCATCATTCAGTACAAACTTCAAAGCACTCTCCTCAAAATTCTTTGATTAGATTATGCAAAAACTTGACCAATCGTACAAACTTTATTTTATTTTCTATTTCGCTAATAACTATTAGGCACTTATCTCTTTGCAAAATTCCAGCCGACCTCTTCACCGAAAGTACAAAACACGCTTTTGTACTCTCGCTCTTCATACCTCTGAATTTAAAAGATAGCAAAAAGTAAAACTTAGATCTAAAATAAGCACTAAATAAAGCTCTTTTTAGGTGAAATCATGAGACAAATATTCGCGAATAACTCCGCTAGCATTTCCGAATTAAAGAAAAATCCTACCGCGCTATTGAATGAAGCTGATGGCGAAGCCATTGCTATACTCAATCACAACAAGCCTGCGGCTTATTTAGTACCTGCAGAAACGTACGAATACTTAATGGAAGTAATCGACGATATTGAACTATCTAAGATGGTTGCCGAACGCCGAGCAGACTTGTCCCAAGCGGTAGAAGTAAGCCTAAATGACTTATAAGCTTAAGTTCCTACCTGCAGCGTTAAAAGAGTGGCGTAAATTAGCACCACCGATACAAGCGCAATTTAAGAAAAAGCTCGCAGAGCGCTTGAACAACCCTCATGTTCCAGCATCCAAACTTCGTGGTTATGATGCTGTCTATAAAATAAAACTCAGAACATCAGGTTATCGATTGGCTTATGAAGTGATAGACGATGAAATCGTAATTTATGTGCTCGCCATCGGTAAGCGAGATAAAGATGCTATCTATAAGAAGCTCGCAGCACGGCAGAAATAGTAATTGTAGCCATCAATATAAGGAAGTTTAAAAGCATGGAAAATATAGTAACAAGCCAATCTTTCGCATCCATATCTGATTTTTTTAATTATTTAGCACCATGGAATAATCAAGAGGAATTACGAGGTTTCATATTTCGAGGCCACTCTCACGAATCATATGAGCTGATTCCAAGTGCTTTACGAAAGAGTCACATACCAGAATTATGGCGCTACTATCAATTCGGTAACCCCGACATTGACTACAAACTTGTTGATCAATTACACCATCAAATAGGTTATGAATTTCAACTCCTTAGAAATTTTTATAAATTGGCCGATCGCCAAGGACTAGAGGTTCCTAAATCCAATACTTTGAGAAAAACACTCGCTCAAACATGGGATATGAATCTCAACTTAAGTAATAGCCAAACTATCTGGCTTCCTGAGGATTTATACGAGACAGCAGCGTTAGCCCAGCACTATGGCATTCCAACTAGATTATTAGATTGGAGTTATGACCCTTACGTAGCTCTCTATTTTGCAATAAAAGGCTCATTAGACTCGAAAGAAAAGAAAGAAAATCTAGCCGTTTGGGCTCTAAATAAAGATGAAATTGCTTTTTTAAAACCAACGACACATAGAATAAGTATTGATTTCATTACACCTCATTATTCATCAAACCCAAATATAAACTCGCAAAAAGGGCTTTTCACCTTATGTCCTATAAAAGTACTAAGTAATCACGAAGCGGCAAAGCTACTTATGGATAAAAACTTAGTTCAAGTTGTTGAGAGAAAGCCTCTTGATCAAGTAATTTTAGATGAAGCTAAAAGCAACCAAACGCTATTAAAAAAATTCATTTTGCCGTATCAAGAAGCAAAAAAAGGCTTAAAAATTCTTGAAAAGATGGGGTATGGAACATCAAGAATATACCCAGGTTATCATGGTGTCGCTAAGCAAATTTTAGAAAGCGATGAACATGGGTTTTAAAATTGTGTCTTTTTCAATCCGAGCCAAGATCCACCAACACATGCTAACGTCAGCATGATGACCAGCATGAGATTAAAGCCAATAAACTCAGCAACAGCGCCCATGAGGAAAGCACCAACCGCTGGGCCACCAAGGGCGATCATGATCCAAATACTCATCACTCGTCCACGAATTTCATTATGAGTAGAGAGCTGAATCAGTATTTGTGAACCTGTGCCAATGACGGTCATCAACAAACTGATAAGGCAGATTAATCCACCAAGAATGAAAACCGGCGGTACCAATAAAATAGGCGCAATGGTCAGAGCGGTTCCCAACATGGCTGCCATGATGAGTTTCATGAGTCGCTGTTTCTCACCCTTTTGACGAGCAATAAATAAAGCCCCAAGAATCGAACCTGCGCCAGAGCAAGCCGTCAAAACAGCCAAATCATGTGGCTGACCTTGTGTGAAAGTACCTGATAATGCTGGTAAGAGTTCCATTAAGGCTCGCCCTACTTGGCTGTTTACCAAGGTCATTAAGAGCATTAATAGAATAAATTCTGATTGATAAGCAAAGCGAAAGCCTTTTACTAAGTCTTCCAGTTTACTCTGTTTCTTCTCGCGCTTCGCGGGCGGTAAAGCGCTAAGGCGAGTGTTAAACAGTACCGCTACCGCAAAAGACAACGCACTGATAAGAAAGATGTATTCTGGAGCAATGATGGTTAATAACGCAGCGGCAATGGCGGGCGCAATCACCCGAGACGAATTAAATATAATGGCTCCTAAACCAACCGCATTCGGCAAGGTTTCTTGATCCACTAATCGAGGAATCAAAGACAAACGCAACGGCGAACCCGCAGACGCCACACAGCCAAAAATCAACCCCAATGAAATCAGACTAAACAAATTCGGAGAGAAAAAGACAAAAAGGCAAAACGCCACAAAAGCAATAAAGGATTGGCAAGAAAGCCAGATCAACATGCCCTTTCGTAAATCAATACGGTCTGACACAACCCCAAAAAATGGCGTGATGATCAAGGTTGGAATCAACAACGCCGAGCTAATAATTCCCACCCAGAAAAAGGATTCCGTTTGTTCCCAAACCAACCAGCCGAACATGAATCGTCCCATCCAAACAGCGAGCGTAGAAAACCAAGAAGCAAAAAAGTAATGACGATATTGAGTGTGCTTTAAGGCAGAGAAATCCAATACAGATAACAGTTTTTTAAGATACAACATGGGCAGAATGCCTCAATTCAGAAAGGTTATATTATTGTTTTCTTCATCATAACAGAAACAGGAAAGCGACTCATACCAGAAGCGAGACAGCTATTACCAGAAATAGACTAAAAGCTTTCTGAACAGCTGTTCAACATTTGAATTCATGGCGATATACCTGTTTATTATTAATCACTATAATAGTCAGTCTATTCGAGGCTCCTACTCGAATAGCTTATTAATGCGAGAAGAACCAATCAAAAGTAGAGCGAATAAAATGACACAAGAAAGATCACTCGATGACATTTCGTTAAAGTTACGCAAACTATGGAAAGGCACGTTATACATCAGTGTAATTGCCTTATATGTTCTATTACTGGGCTCAACTTTTGTCTTTTTTGGCTATAAAGCAGCACTATTAAGCCTGTTTATTATCGGTGTAATTCAGCTCTTTCGTTACATTGCCAGTGATGTAGACCGCCTTGGTTTAATCATAGAGACAAGCGAGATTGAAGAAATATCAGAGCTATCTGAAGAAGATCAAAAAGCCGCTCACACGTCACAAGAAAAAAACAAAAACCTGACTCGCCAATACCAATCTAAAATGTATTTCTTGCTAGTTTCACTGATCCAAATAGCGAACCTTGTTCTCGTTTACTAGGCTTATAGCCTTTCATCCGAAAAATACACACTCGCCACCTTCTTGGGTTTACTAGTAGTGGAGTTGCTTTTTAGGCTCATTCGCAAGCTGAACCATGATTTGAATTACGAATTCGCCAGCTACGGCATGAAAGAAGCGCATCTATTGTCTCTCCATGATGATAACGACTGGCCAAACCAAATGCCGGTAGACACCGAAGACCGTCTTGACCGCCAATTAGCGAAGTTAAAAGGCATGGCAGAACGCGGCGAGATTTCTCAAGCGGCTTACAAGGAAGTAAGAGACAGGGAATTAGTACAAAGAACGTTAAACGAGTTTTAGCTTGATATCGCTCTAAATTGTGTAAGGTCAATTACTCTACCATTGGTAAAAAAACAACCACAAAGCTATAAACGTGGACATAAGATAAGCATGCTGTTAACGATTGCAATACAGATAAATCAAACCATTGAACTTGAGAATGGATTAAAGATTCGATTTGACCATCATTCGTATAACCGTCCTCGAAGAAGGTATAACATCCCCCCTTATTATTTATATGAGCTATGAATATCAAGGAAATACCTACGAACATTTAGGGCACAACAGCTTCCCTAATAACCGTCATCCTTGGGGCTGGGAATGGAAGGAATTTCGCTTTACCGTTCTTAGTATGAATACAATGAGTCGATAACACTGAACGTTTCTTGGTCACAAGATAATGAGATATAAAGTTAAAGAATTAAACCTGATCCTCTACGTTTTCAATGGCATCTTCTAATTCAAATCGGTAGTAGTCATCTTCAGGTATGGATTTCAAATAGTCCAAAAGCCCTTCAAAAAGAGGCATTTTTCCCATGGCGTCAATCATTCGGCGTTTGCTTAAATCTTCTGCATCAGAAAAACGCGCTTTCATTAGGTTAAAAGCAGGCTGACCTATGGCCGCCAACGTGTCTATCGCGACATTAGGGACTTTGTAATCAAAGTCTTCCAAGCTGGAAATAAGTAATGCCAGCGCTTTGTCATCGGTGGTTTGGATATTGCCTAAAATCCTAATAAGGGCCGTTTTTCTGTGTGTTCGGTTGGCAGAGCTCGTCATGGACTGTGCGCGATCAAATAGCCTAACAATGTCTTTTTCTGCGCTTTTTGCTCTGTCTCCATACGCTACCAAATAGTCTAAATAGGTGTTTTGCTCCGACACATTTAAATCACGATCACGAGCTTGTTTTGCACACTCTTCTGGCGAACATAGATTCACCGCGGGCAAATTATATTTCAATAGAAAGAGGTTCTTATACGACGCATGAATATTTTGAGACTCAACCAATTTCGCAAATGTATTGGGATAACGTTTTAGTAAGTCTTTAAGATATTGATAATCCTTGTCTTCTCTATCATTGATCAAGGGTCTCAGCAGCTCATACAAAGCGCGTTGCGCACTGTTATTAAGGCTTTCGATCTCGTTGCTTTCTAAAAAGAGATAGACAGCGTCATTGGATAATTCAGTAAGATCCGCATCCGCATTGTCTATTTTGCCAATATTCTCATGCGCCATTTTGTATACGTTAACAAGAATAGGCGCGAGGACATTACGATCAGACAGTGCTTCGGAGTGGTTTAAATACAGCTCCAATGTGAATTTCGGGTGCTCTCTCTGTGATGCCTTAATGGCCATAACTATCATGTCTTCTTTGCTAAGAGACTCAGGAAAACCGACCTTTCCTTCAGCAGCAAGTCGAATCATGTGGTTGATTTTAGGTTCGTATTTGTCACCTTTCATCTCAGACAACCAACGCAGGAATCGAGCAATATAAGGTTTCTGAAGACGATGCATAACCTTGGTCATGATCTCCCATTCTTTAGAAGAAAGATCGTCGTTGTGCGCCATGGTATATTTCAAAGATTCAGACATTAGCGTGACTAAACCATCTGAGACCGGAATGGTTTCTAACTCACTGAAGAGAAACGCTTGGTAGCCTTCCACTGGGTAAAGCGTGTTTCTTGTTAAAGCACTCAAAATGTAAAATTGCCATTCATGACAATCCGTATCGAAATGAGACGCTAGCGCCATATCAACCAAGACTTGATTACGGATATTGTCCGCAGGCTTTTTCAATAATGTAAGAACCTTGTCTTTGTCGATGGCGCACTGCTCTTCTGGACTGATTTCAACCGTAGACAATCCATTCATTACTGAGGTTATGCCTTCTGGATCAACTTCTATTTCTGCTTTTAAATAAAAGGTTTCTCCATTCCATTTCTCTTCTAGTATTTTGGTTTTCGTGACCGCTTGAGAGAAGGTTTTGAAGTTCGACAAGACACTTTGTTCCATTTCGCCTTGGCTAAAGGTTTCAATATTAGTGAAACTGGCTTGAACCTGAATACCCACTTCCTCGATTGCGGTACGCTGAAGCTGCTCTAAAGCGGCTTGTCTTGCACTGACTTTCGAGTCATTTTCACTGGCGTTATAAGTGTAATCACGGACAAACTTAACCGTTTCAGCTTGCGCCAAAACACAATAAGCCAATAAAACGCAGGATAAAATAATACGATGAGCAATATAAATAATAGAGGGCATGAGTGCTTCTTATTTGTTTATGATGTGAACAAAACCATTATAAACATGGCATGAAATAAATAAACATCATCCCTTATCTCGCTCTTTTAATATGCTGTTTTCTAGCCTCAATCGAATTTAAATAATCACATCTTGTTGATTATTAAATTCAACGAACGCTTTTTCAAACATTACCAAGCCTTCATCAAATTCAGATCGAGTATTCAAACCACCTAACGCTATTCGAAGTCCGTTTTTAGCCTGTTGAATAGAAGAAGGATGACAGAATAAATCCGCCGTTCTGATCTTAATGTTTCGAGCAGTACAAAAACCATTAAATTGATTCATATTGATTCTGTCCGGTAAAAGCACCCAAACATTTAAACCGCCGCGCCTTATTTCTAATCCATTTTTCTCTGCCAGCTTTTGATACGCCGCTTGCCGATAGCGCATTTCATTGGCTAACAAAGTTTGGTTCTCTTGAAAATCCGCCTTCATAATAAAGCGTGCGGCTATTTCAATATTCATGGTAGACACCATCCAACATTGACTATGAAGGTTGAGGTTAAACGCTTGTTGCCATTGCTTTGGCACTAAGGTGTACGCCACTCTCAAACCGCCCGCTACGTATTTAGACAGACTCGACACATAAAACACACGATCTGCCGCTTGTTGTTGTAACGGCGTTCGCCAGTTTTCTGGTAAGCAATAGTTCACATCATCTTCGATAATATAAAAGCCATATTGACGACTTAGAGCAAGGATTTTGGCCAAGGTTTCAGAAGTGTACTGTACGTTAGTCGGATTCTGCATATTCGGCGTAATGTACAAGGCTTTTGGTTTGTACTCTTTGCATAAGTTTTCTAATGCATCCAAATCCAAACCTGTCGGTGTGATAGGAACAGGCAAAGGCTTTAAATGACAAGCATCAACCGCTCGAAAGAAGCCCGGATACGCCATGGACTCATGTAAAATATAGTCGTCTGCCTGAGTCAATATTTGCAAACTGGTATAAATACCTTGCTGCGCACCTTGGGTAAATACCATATCGTCAGCCTCGATATGAATACCTTTCGATAACAACCAAGTTGCAAATATCGTCTTGTGTTTTTGCACACCTTGCGCCGCATACGTCATGATATCTTGAACCGCGTTTGGGTCTTCAGCTAATTCATTTAATGCATTTTTCACCAAGGCTTGCTGTCCATACATTGGCTGCATACTGGACGCAAAATCGTACTCTTTAATGCTATTGTCGACTAATGTCTCTGAAAGTGGAAAGTTTACATAAGTTCCTGCACCTAACTTGGCAATCACCAACCCCTTTTTTTCTAGTAGATCGTACGCTCTCGTAACCGTCCCATGGGTGATCACTAATTCGTCTGCAAGCCATCGTTGCGCGGGAAGTTTTTGTTGATCTGGTAAGTCTCCAGCCAAAATAGCTTGCTCAATTAATAACCCCAACGCCTTGTACTTTGGTTGAGACACACAGGCTTGATCAAAGTCGCTTTTACTTATTTTCATAATTGTACCCATAACAATAAATAAATTGCCCACATTCAGGTTGTGTGAGAATCTTTACATATACAATAACCAACTAATTGTATTGATACAATCAATAAAACCTCGAACCATTCATTAACGTATCTGGAGTATTGAATGAACCCTGCTCTATTAGAGATTTTGCCAGCTCTTGCTTTGTTCTGCCTTGTCGCCACGCTAACACCTGGCCCGAACAATATTTTATTGGCCAATTCTGGCGCTCATTTTGGTATTAGGAAAACCTTACCTCACGTACTAGGCATTCGTATTGGTATGACAGTACTTCACATTGCAATTTTGTTAGGCTTAGGCCAAATATTCAAACACTGGCCTGTGTTACATGATCTGTTCACCTTTATTGCAGCAGGCTATATTGTCTATATGTCGGCCAAAATTGCTTTGTCCAAACCTCATGATCCGAAAAGTAATTTACAACCGATGAGCATCAAAGAGGCCATGCTTTTTCAAGCCATTAATCCAAAATCTTGGTCAATGCTGGTTACAGCAAGTTCTGTATTTACACTAACAGGCGACCTTTTCTGGCCTTCTGCATTAATATGCTTGATTGCCTTTAACACCATGACATTACCCGGTACTTTTATGTGGATTACAATCGGTAAACTGGTTTCAAAAAAACTACAAAATCCGATCTTTCATCGTAACTTCAACTGGTTGATGGGGTTATTGTTGCTCACGACGTTGCCGATGATTTTTCTTTGATAAGAAAGAGTAAAGGTCTCTCTTAATGAAAAGAGACCTTAATTTATCTCAAGATGTGATCTGACCATTCATACACTCAATCTCGTGTATCTATAAATCTGCCAACCTAAAGCCTGCAATTTTATGCACTTCATTAATGGCTCGATTAAACTCTGTTTCTAAATCGTTCGGTGTTCTTTCCTCGAACCCAGATAAAATTTGTTCTTTCGTTGCGCCTTTCACAGCCATAATGAAGGGAAAGCCAAATTTACTACGATAAGCATCGTTTAATTGTAGAAAGTGCGCTAACTCTTCTTCCGAGCATTGATCTAAACCCGCGCCCGCTTGCTCTGCTTTAGATTCATTGGTTAAGGTGCCGCTCAAGGCCGCTTTACCAGCAAGGTCAGGATGCGCACGAAGCAACATTAATTTTTGTTCATCGCTGCTTTGATCCACAATACCTTTCATCACTTGTTTGAGTGTGTCGATATCATCAAAGTAACCTTGAGGGTGTTGTTCTTTTTGATGCCAAGCTTGTTCTGCAACCCAAGACGAGTGTTCATATATGCCACCAAATACAGAAATAAAATCCGCTTGATTTAATGAGTCAAAAACAGCTTGTTGATTTTGCATGGTTTATCTCCAGAATAAGGCTTTAAGATTTAACGTATTATTATCGTAATAAATAAAACAAATGTTACATGTAAAAACAGTAATGAAACAATTTTTTCATTACTTTATCATATAGAAAATACAGCATAAAAAATCACCTAAATAACGGACACTATTTTTTATGCAAACGCTTCACCACTTATCATTTGTTAAGGAAACATCATGGGCTACTTAACCACTCATATTCTTGATACAACCAAAGGCATTGCAGCCAATGCGGTACAAGTTCGCTTGTATAAGCAAGACGATAGCGGCCAACGTCAACAGATTCATTCTACACTAACAAATGACGACGGACGTTGTGATGCTCCTTTGCTTGAAGGTGACGACTTTAAAGCTGGTGTCTATGAGCTGGAGTTTGATATTGACAAATACTTCGCAAAGCAAGGTATTGAAATAGATTCTGCACAACCAAGCTTCCTCAACACTGTTATTATTCGTTTTGGGATCAATGACGAAGACGCTCATTACCATATACCACTCCTTGTTTCACCTTATTCTTACAGCACATACCGCGGCAGCTAAGCATTTAAAACGCACCAAATATGCGCAGACATCCAGTTTTTGATACAAGTCAAAGCTGGGTGCTTTCATTTGGGCAAACAACAAAATTAATGCTAAGGTCTCTAAAACAAAGGTTTCAAAAAAAAAACTAAATGAATCATTTGTTTCATGGCCTATAAATTGCTTTTCTCTAAACATAGACATGAAACACAAAGAAAGGAACAGACATGAAAGCACTTATTATCGGCGCAGGCATTGGTGGAATGTCAGCGGCTGTCGCCTTAAAACAACAAGGAATCGACTGCGAAGTCTTTGAAGCAGTAGAAGAAATCAAACCAGTCGGCGCCGCTCTTTCTATTTGGCAGAATGGTGTTAAGTGTATGAGACACCTTGGCATGGGCCACATAATGGACGAACTTGGTGGGCCAATGCACAATCTCGCGTACCAAGACGCCTTTACTGGCGACATCATGACTCAGTTCAGTCTAAAGCCTCTTCTTGAAGCCGTTAATGAGCGCCCTTGCCCTGTTTCCAGAGCAAAAATACAAGACCAAATGATCGACTTTTGGGGCAAAGATACTATCCAATTCGGTAAGCGCATCGAAAAAGTCGATCAAACAGGCAATTCAGTCACCGCCTACTTTACGGATGGAAGCAGCGCAACAGGCGATATGATGATTGCGGCTGACGGCGCTCGTTCTGTTATGCGCTCTCATGTATTAGGCAAAGAATTAGAACGCCGTTACGCAGGCTACGTAAACTGGAATGGCCTCGTTGATATCGACACAAACATCGCCCCTGCTGACCAATGGACGACCTTTGTCGGTGAAGGCAAACGTGTTTCTGTTATGCCCATTGCTGGCGGACAATTTTATTTCTTCTTTGATGTACCATTGCCATTGGGCTTGGAAGAAGACAGAAGTACAGTCACTTCTGACCTCAAAGGCTACTTCAAAGGTTGGGCAAAGCCTGTCCAAACGTTAATTGATGCTATTAACCCAGATACTACTAACCGAATTGAAATCCATGACATCACACCATTCGACACCTGTGTAAAAGGCAATATTGCATTATTGGGAGATTCGGCTCACAGCACCACACCAGACATTGGTCAAGGCGCCTGTTCCGCAATGGAAGACTCAGTTGTATTAGAACAATGTTTTGCCGAAACCAAAGACATTCACAGTGCACTAAAAAGCTATGAATCAAAACGCAAAGACCGTACTGCAGATTTGGTATTAAAAGCGCGTAAACGTTGTGATGTTACTCACGGAAAAGACATGACAGAAACACAAGCTTGGTATGATGAATTGAGAACCGAGAAAGGTGACAATATTATTGCTGGCTTAAAATCGACCATTCAAGGTGGCCCTTTAGGGTAAAAGTCTGCTCCATGATTTAAATTATAAATACGCTCTACAGCTAAACTTAAATAAATTCCAAACTAAATGG
>CALLIL010000038.1 GCA_938009755.1 uncultured Marinomonas sp. | reverse complement strand
ACCGATGAAACTGACCACAAAAGGCCGCTATGCGGTGACCGCGATGATGGATTTAGCCTTACACGCTAAGATCGATTACGTCACCCTCGCTGAAATTTCTGCCCGTCAAAATATCTCGTTAGCGTATTTAGAACAGCTTTTCGGCAGTTTACGTAAAGCTGGGCTGGTTATCTCGATTCGTGGCCCTAAAGGTGGCTATCGCCTGGCAAAAGCAGTGACTGACATTTCTTTAGCTGACATATTAATTGCCGCTGACGAGGAAATTAATATGACCTGCGGTAATGGCACAAAGTGCAATGATGTAGATCCGTGTCTAACGCATGGCTTATGGAGCAATTTAAGCCAAGAATTTTTTGATTTTCTCGACAGTAAGAAACTCAGTGCCTTGGTTAGATCAAAATACGTACAAACCAAAGCAACACAACAGAATGTAACTCAAATTGGGGATATCCCAATCACGATAGGCGGCTAATCATGTCAACGGCAATCGAACAAAACATCGACGAAAAAAACAAAGATCTTAAAGAACTTGTAAAACGCGAGTACAAAGAAGGCTTTGTCACGGATATTGAGTCAGACACTATTGCCGCTGGCTTAAATGAAGACACTGTGAGACTGATTTCCGCGAAAAAAAATGAGCCTGAGTTTATGCTCGAGTATCGTCTTAAAGCATTTCGTCGATGGCAAAAAATGCCTGAGCCTGAGTGGGCGCAAATCGATTATCCAAAAATCGATTTTCAGTCAATCTCATATTACTCTGCGCCTAAAGAGATGCCAAAACTAGACAGCCTTGACCAGGTTGACCCTAAGTTATTGGAAACCTATGAAAAGCTAGGCATTCCACTCGAGGAACAAAAAATGCTGGCGAATGTCGCGGTTGATGCGGTGTTCGACAGCGTATCTGTACGCACAACCTTTCGTGAGACCTTATCCAAGGCCGGTGTTATTTTTATGCCTATCTCGGAAGCGGTGCACGAACACCCAGAATTAATAAAAAAATACCTGAGTAGTGTTGTGCCTGTGCAAGACAACTACTATGCGGCCTTGAACTCAGCTGTGTTCAGCGACGGCTCCTTTGTTTACATTCCTAAAGGTGTACGATGCCCGATGGAGCTATCGACTTATTTTCGCATCAACGAAATGAACACAGGTCAATTTGAACGCACTCTGATCATTGCAGAGGAAGGCGCCCATGTCAGTTATCTAGAAGGCTGTACTGCACCACAACGCGATGAAAACCAATTGCATGCTGCAGTGGTAGAGTTAGTCGCACACAAAGACGCCAACATCAAATATTCGACGGTACAAAATTGGTACCCGGGCGATGAAAACGGTAAAGGTGGCATTTATAACTTTGTGACTAAACGCGGCGTTTGCAAAGGTGATAATTCGAAAATTTCTTGGACGCAAGTAGAAACGGGTTCTGCCATTACTTGGAAATACCCAAGCGTGGTGTTGCAAGGCGACCACTCGGTTGGTGAGTTTTACTCGGTTGCACTTACGCACAATAAGCAACAAGCGGATACTGGCACCAAGATGATCCATATGGGTAAAAATACCTCAAGCACGATTATCTCGAAAGGCATATCAGCAGGCCACGGCCAAAACACCTATCGCGGACTCGTAAAAATACTTAAAGGCGCTGATAACGCGCGTAATTTTTCGCAATGCGACTCCTTACTCATGGGTGACCGTTGTGGCGCACACACTTTCCCCTATATCGAAGTGAGTAACCCGAGCGCTAATCTAGAGCACGAAGCAACTACCTCAAAAATTTCAGAAGACCAATTGTTTTATTTGAAACAAAGAGGCTTATCTGAAGAAGCGGCTGTATCAATGATCGTTAACGGTTTTTGTAAAGAAGTATTCCGCGAATTACCAATGGAATTTGCGGTTGAAGCTCAAAAACTACTCGACATCTCATTAGAAGGCGCGGTTGGCTAATCTTTCTTCGCAAATACCTGATATAAATTTTTTACAGAGAACACATAATGACAACCATTTTAAAAGTCACCGACCTTCATGCTGACGTATTCGGCACGCCTATTCTTAAAGGGCTTAATCTCGAGGTAAAAGCAGGAGAAGTACATGCCATTATGGGCCCCAATGGCGCTGGCAAAAGCACCTTAAGTAATGTTATTGGAGGCCGTGATGGCTATGAAATTACCTCGGGCACGGTTGAGTATCGTAGTTCGACAAGCGATACCTTAACTGATTTGAGTGCGTTGGAGGCAGATGAACGAGCCTGTGAAGGCATTTTTCTTGGCTTTCAATATCCAGTTGAGATTCCAGGCGTCAGTAATATGGCAATGCTCAAAGCTGCCATCAATTCGATACGCAAATATCGAGGTCAAGATGAAATGAGCGCGGGTGATTTCTTAAAACTGATCAAACAAAAAGCCGAGCTGGTTGAAATGGAACAAAAATTTCTTAAACGTTCGGTCAATGAAGGTTTCTCCGGTGGCGAGAAAAAACGTAATGAAATTCTGCAGATGGCAATGCTCGAACCAACACTGGCATTACTGGATGAAACAGATTCTGGCTTAGATATTGATGCACTTAAAATCGTCTCACATGGTGTTAACACTCTGCGTGCCGATGACCGCGCGATAGTGCTGGTAACCCATTATCAGCGTTTATTGGAATACGTGGTTCCGGATTTTGTGCATGTACTGTCCGACGGAAAAATTGTAAAGTCGGGCGACAAATCTCTGGCGCTTGAATTAGAAGAAAAAGGCTACAGCTGGATTGAAGGGGTCAAGAC
>CALLIL010000037.1 GCA_938009755.1 uncultured Marinomonas sp. | reverse complement strand
TCAGCAGGAGCAAGCTCCCCTGTTACCGCTCGACTTGCATGTGTTAAGCCTGCCGCCAGCGTTCAATCTGAGCCATGATCAAACTCTTCAGTTAAAAAGTTTGCTTACTCATTCATTTACACTAACTATAACTTAATCGATCCAACATCTTGGGAGATGCCAAACCAACATAAAGCGAATTAATATGTAGACGTTTCATAAGACTTCAATTTTTTTTGATCGCTCATCCACAAACCTAAGCTCATAAATGTCGATCTTCTGAAGTCCCCAGCGAGCGTCCACACAAATTATCTGATTATCTATTTTAAAGAGCGTTGCTAATCCACTTAAGCCACTCAACCTCTTAAACTTAATTAAGATGCTAAGCCCTGTCCGTGTCAGCGAGGGCGTATAATACAACCTATGATTTTTAACGCAAGCACTTTTTAATTTTTTTTATGCATAAAAGCAAAAAAAGGGAGTAACCTTTCGGCCACCCCCCTTTTTTTTAAACGCAGTCCGCTTACAAAACAAATAAATGGTGTTTTTTCTTACCTAATTTCACTAAGAAGTACTTACTGTAATAACCATTAACTGAAGCAAAAATGGCTTCTGCTGCCATATTATCTTCTAGACCTTTTGCCTGCCCATTAACAAAGACAGAATTACGCTGCAATGCATCCTTTACCTGTTTACCACTTGCAGCCAAACCAGCATCCGCCAAAAGAGATGTTAGCGGCGTTGCCGTCAAATCAATTCCTTGTAAAGAGCTACTTGGTAAACCATCCAATTGAATTTGTTCTAAGTCTTGCTCACTCAAATCATCCGCTTGACCACTAAACAAGGCTTTTGTAATACGCTCCGCTGCTTGCAATCCTTCCTCACCATGCACTAATTTAGTTGCTTCACGGGCAAGGATAGATTGAGCTTCTGGTTTACCAGCACTTTCTTGGTCAGCCTTTTCAATAGCATCAATTTCTTCAAGGCTTAAGAAGGTAAAGAATTTCAGGAACTTATAAACATCAGCGTCTGCTGTATTCATCCAGAATTGGTAAAAAGCATATTGACTGGTTTTATTCGAATCCAACCACACCGCACCAGATTCTGTTTTACCAAACTTAGTACCATCTGATTTAGTCACCAAAGGCACAGTAAGACCAAATGCTTGAGATTGATTTTGACGACGAGACAAATCAATCCCACCAACAATATTACCCCACTGATCACTTCCGCCGACTTGAATAGTACAATCATAAGTACGATTCAATTCTGCGAAATCCATTCCCTGCAACAAAGCATAAGAAAACTCCGTGAAAGAAATACCCGCACCTTCTCTATTAAGACGCTGCTGCACGGATTCTTTATTAATCATGGCATTAACTGAGAAATGCTTACCGACATTTCTCAGGAAATCCAACATACTCATCTCACCAGCCCAATCAAGATTATTAACAACCTTAGCTGGATTAGGTACATCATCAAACTTTACAAACTGACTGACTTGCCCACGAATTTTCTCTGCCCAATCAGCAACCACATCAGACGTATTCAACTGACGCTCTGTCGCTTTAAAACTTGGGTCTCCAATTAAACCTGTTGCACCACCGACCAATGCAATAGGATTGTGCCCAGCATCTTGAAAACGTTTTAAAACAAGCAAAGGAACAAGGTGTCCAAGATGCAAACTGTCTGCGGTTGGATCAAAACCACAATAAAGCGTACGACTTCTATCTTCGAGATGTTTCTTTAGCTCTTCCTCTGCCGTCATTTGGGCAATAAGTCCACGAGCTTGCAAGTCATTCAAAAGATCTTTACTACTTACCGTCATTATCTTGATCCATATCTTAGTTAGTTTGTCTTATAAAGCATTCAATTATAAAAGTAATATTGGTAGGATTATAAGGCTTTTTATTAAAGATTTTTTTAGGTATATATTTTGACCAAACTCTTACCAGCCAAACATTTATTACTTATTGCAGCAGTTTGCCTTTTTCTTGCCATTGTACTGATTGCATTTCCTCAAAAGGAAACAACCAATAACGCGATTTCATTAGAAGCGAGATTTGAACAAATCGATCAATCAGAGCTGACCTTTGCCGACATTGAAGAACTCACACCGACAGCACAGGCAATCCCTAAAGATTTCAAACCAGACACCTTCTCTTCAATATACGATTTACCAACACCTGAAGCATTACGTAAAAAAAACAGCCCACCTTCTTACGTAGACACATCAGTAGAAATCAAAACTGGCGACTCCCTTTCAAAAGTATTAACGAATGAAGGCATATCAACCCAAGACATCTACAAAGTCTCGCAAGCAGATAAAAAACAAAAATCTCTGGTGAGAATGCTTCCAGGACAAACGATCACTTTTACCAAAAATGAAAACACTGGCGAATTAACAAAACTCACTCTCGTCGTAGACAAACTAAACAGCGTCACATTTGAACGCGACGACAAA
Organism: uncultured Marinomonas sp.; assembly: GCA_938009755.1. Classification (GTDB taxonomy): domain Bacteria; phylum Pseudomonadota; class Gammaproteobacteria; order Pseudomonadales; family Marinomonadaceae; genus Marinomonas. The sequence continues at coordinate 25,154 of CALLIL010000037.1, read as the reverse complement.
GGTTTCAATCGAACAGAGAAACACCGCACTCCAGACGTGATACAAACATACAAAGAAGCTGAAATTAATAGCTCTCTTTTTGTAGATGGGCTTAAGTCAGGCATAGAGCAATCTCTCTTAATCGAACTCGCAAGCATTTTTGGCTGGGACATAGACTTCGCCCTAGACATTCGCAAAGGCGATAGACTAAGCCTTTTATACGAAGAAAAATTTCTCGATGGTGAAAAAATTGGCAATGGCAATATTATCGCAGCGCAATTCATCAACAACGGACGCACCTTTCAAGCCATTAGATACAAAACACAACGCGGCTCTCATTACTACACACCTGATGGCCTAGCTATGCGAAAAACCTTTATCAGAACCCCTGTTGATTTCACCAGAATATCCTCTAAATTCAACCCAAATAGGCTACACCCTATTTTTAAAACAAGTCGTCCTCACCGAGGCGTAGACTATGCTGCAGCCAGCGGCACACCAGTTAAAGCAGCAGGTGACGGGAAAGTGTCTTTTGCAGGAAAACAAACAGGGTACGGAAATGTGGTCATCATTGACCACGGTCGAGGCTATCAAACCCTGTATGCACATTTAAAAAGCTTCTCAAGAGGAATTAGACGCGGCGCAACCGTTTCACAAGGAAAAATTATCGCTTATGTTGGGCAAACTGGCTGGGCAACAGGGCCTCACTTACACTATGAGTTTAGAATAAATGGCACCCACAAAAACCCAGTAACAGTCAAGTTGCCAAATGACGACCCAATGCCTAAAAAAGACTTAAAGACCTACTTACCATACGCGAAACAAATAATGGCAACGCTGTCGAACTCTCATTCACCAGCTTTCGCCAGAAAGCTAGCATCACTAAACAATTAGTACAGTTAAAACAAAAAAAGCAGCCACTGGCTGCTTTTTTTATAACATGATTTTGCTACATCACAATTTAAGCCAACACTTAGATTGCACCGTTAACAAACTCTACCAATTGAGATTTAGAGACAGCACCGACTTTAGTCGCAACCACTTCACCGCCTTTCACTACTAGTAATGTAGGAATACCACGAACATTATACTTTGGCGCAGTTTCTTGGTTTTCGTCGACATTAAGTTTAACAACTTTTACTTTGCCTGCGTATTCAGCAGCAACATCTTCTAAAACAGGGGCGATCATTTTGCATGGACCACACCAAGGCGCCCAAAAATCCACAACAACTGGAATATCTGAATTCAATACTTCTTCAGCGAATTGAGCATCAGTAATTTGAATTGTGTTATCACTCATAATAATTTCCTTGAAAGGTTATTTCTAAACATTGAATACGGCGTAGTGTATCACTAAATTAATAGGGTAAGAATCGGTATCTTTCAATTAAAACAATAGAGAAAGGCTATCCAACTAAAGAGGAAATCACCGTAGGTAATTCTAACAATGAATGAATTTCAGCATTAGAGTGGCTTCCCCACTTTTCATCCCAGCGCCTTGCTCCATGACGGTTGAACCAAACACTTTTAGCACCTGCGCTTGCCGCACCAAATACATCATCCACAGGATGATCTCCAATATGAATAATTTGAGACACATCAAGCTTGGCTAATTTGGCCGCATGAAGAAAAGTCTGAGCATCTGGCTTCGCCACACCAATCCGGTCAGCCCGAACAGCAAATTCAAAGTATTGCCCTAATCCAATATATGGATGAAAGACATCCGCATTGCCATTCGTAATCACTGCCAAAGAAAAATCTTGATAGAGAGACTCTAACACCTCAATAACATGAGGAAACAAATCAACACGTTGACGCCACTCACAAAAGTGCGCCAAGGCAGCCTCTGCAACCGATTTAGCCTCTTCAGACGGCAAACCAAACTTTTTTAGTGCTAACAAGTAGATATCCAAACGAAGCGCGGTAAGGTTACTCGCCTTTTCAGGGCACTTCTTTAATATTTGGGCTTTAAATAGATCTCGCTCTGCCGAAGTAAATTGATCAGAAAAGCCAGGAAACCGCTCTTCAAACCAAGATTCCATGGCATATTCAGCTCTAACAATAACAGGATCGACGTCCCATAAAGTGTTATCCAAATCAAACGTCACTAAAACACTCATGGCAGTAGCCTTAATAGAATAGCGCTCAATAAATCTGCAAGATGCTGTAAAAAAAGCACACCTTTGTCTTTATCGAAGGCAGATGCATCCTTCGCACCAAGCACAAGAACGCCACGCTTATTCACCACGCCACCAGCACGAGAAAGAAGAGGCAACACAGCGACTGAACGAATAGCACCTGCAGCATCAGAGAAAAGATATTGCATTTCATTATCTGGCAGGACACCACAGAAACAATCCGTAAACCCTGCTGTATGAGAGAGCAAAGGATCGTCATCAATAATCTGATGCGACCTAACGGAACTATCGGTTAAATCTTCAAACAACACTAAAGTATGATGAGCTATGGCAAAATCATCTCGAACCATATCACTAATGACAACAGAGAAATCGTCTACGGTTTCACATGTTAAGCCAGCTAAAATAAGTCGACGGCTTTTTTGCATCGTGGATTCATTTTCACGAGCAACATCAATCAGCTTTTCAAATTGACCTTGATAACTCGCCGCAGAGCGCCTTAGCGTTTCGACCTGATATTCCAGTAAAGAAATTACTTTACCGTTAATCGGATGAGGAAGCGTCAGCTTTTCTAACACATCAGAATGCTGAACAAAAAATTCAGGATTCTCCAATAAATACTGAGCGACTTCCTCTTCTTTCATAATATATCTTCTATAAGTAAATTTGGCCTTCAAATACTTTCGCAGCTGGCCCCGTCATAAGAATAGGTGAACCTTCACCTTGCCATTCAATATGCAAATCACCACCACGTAAATGTGCCGTCACTTTAGGTGAAAGCCAACCTTGCTTAATGCCTGCAACGACCGCCGCACAAGCACCAGTCCCACAAGCCTGAGTCTCTCCAACGCCACGCTCATAGACCCGAAGGTTAATTTCTTCAGAGCTAATCACCTGCATAAAACCCACGTTCACATTATTCGGGAAACGTTCATGACACTCGACTAATCGACCTACTCTAGCCACTTGTTCATCAAGCAATTCATCCACCTTAATAACAGCATGCGGATTACCAACAGAAACAGGCGTGATGAAAAGCTCTTCCTCTTCCACCATAAGGCTATACAAAGAGTCAGACACATCGGCCGTAAAAGGCAAATCATTCGGCATAAAGCTTGGTTCACCCATGTCCACCGTCACCAAGCCATCATTCATCACTCGCAATTGAATCGCGCCGCGTTTCGTTTCGACATTAATAATGTGCTTATTGGTTAATTCACGGTCTAGTACAAACTTAGCAAAACAACGAGCACCATTACCACAATGCTCAACTTCGCTACCGTCTGAATTATAAATACGATAACGAAAATCCATATCAGGGTTAGAAGGTGGCTCAACCACCAACAACTGGTCGAAACCGATTCCCCAGTTGCGATCACTTAATTTCTCAATTTGTTGCTTATTAAAAAACACCTTACGAGAAACCGCATCAACCACCACAAAATCATTTCCAAGCCCATGCATTTTTGTAAATTTTAATAACACAATGGGCTCCTTAATTTGGCAATATTTGCTCACCAGCTAACTGATGCTCAATGGTTTCACGAGCGCGAATTAAATGCGTTGCATCACCATCAACCATGACTTCTGCCGCACGGTTTCGGCTGTTGTAATTTGATGCCATCGTAAAGCCGTACGCACCAGCAGAACGAACCGCCAATAAATCTCCTGCTTGGATATCTAACTCACGATCCTTACCAAGAAAATCACCGGTTTCACAAATCGGTCCAACTAGGTCGTAACTGCGCTTCCCTTCCGGCGTTGGCAACAAAGAGACAGGCACAATGTCCATCCAAGCACTGTATAAAGAAGGACGAATCAAATCATTCATTGCACCATCAATAATGGCGAAGTTTTTGTGCGGATTACATTTTAAAAACTCAACTTGTGTTAATAAAACACCCGCATTAGCAGCAATAGAGCGACCCGGTTCAAACGCCAAAGTAACGTCCAACCCTTTTACTTTTTCTAACAGCAAGGCCGCATAATCGGCTGGCGATGGCGGCACTTCATCGCGATAACGAACGCCTAAGCCGCCACCCAAATCAAGATGTTTAATTTTAATGCCTTCTTCCGCAAGCTGATCAACCAAACCAATCAAACGATCAAACGTATCAAGGAACGGCTTAAGCTCAGTTAGCTGAGAGCCGATATGACAATCAACGCCCATCACATTTAAGTTCGGTAATTCATGTGCAATCTTGTAGATACGAACCGCATCTTGAATGTCGATACCAAATTTGTTTTCTTTCAAACCGGTAGAAATATAAGGATGCGTTTTAGCGTCTACATCTGGATTAACGCGCAAAGACACAGGTGCTTTTTTGCCCATTTCACCTGCTACTTGATCCAAACGATACAGCTCAGCTTCAGATTCCACATTAAAGCAATGTATGCCAACTTCTAACGCACGACGCATTTCACCAGCTTGTTTACCCAAACCTGAAAACATCACTTTAGCTGGATCGCCACCCGCTTTCAGAACACGTTCTAATTCGCCAACAGAGACGATGTCAAAACCTGAACCTAAACGAGCTAAGACGTTAAGAATCGCAATGTTAGAGCACGCTTTCACGGCATAACAAATCAGCGTTGGATGTGACGCAAACGCCTCTGCATAAGCATTATAGTGACGCTCTAATGTTGCTCTAGAATAAACGTAACACGGTGTACCATATTGATTTGCAATATCAGACAAGGCCACATTTTCTGCATGCAACACTTGATCTGAGTAATTAAAAAAGTCCAAAAGTTCTCTCCGTTATAAAGATGATTCTTGTTGTGTCTGCTCAGTATTTTCGGGCAAATAAAGCGCACCTTTGTTTCCACAAGCTGCTAATAACACCGCAAAAATACATACTGACAACCACTTTGACATCATCTTATCTCTTCTATTTTTTGATAAAGAGAGTATACCTTGACACCAGCCGCTTCCCAACCCTCGGTCGAAAAAATACCCAAAGTAGTCAGACATAAAAAACGGCGAATAAATCGCCGTCTTGCATTGCCTGCTATAACTCTGCATTCGTAGAGTTATAAATTTAGCCAGTCTTAGCTGAAACGAGCAGCCAATTCTACCTTCGCTCGCTCAACTGCTTTCAAGACTTGTGCTGGCGCCGTTCCACCAACATGATCACGCGCGGCAACAGAACCTTCTAAGGTCAATACGTCAAACACATCCGCTTTAATCATATCGCCAAAAGACTGCAATTCTTCCAATGTCATTTCTGACAAATCCTTACCTTCTTTAACGCCATAGCCAACTGCTTTACCAACAACTTCATGAGCGTCACGGAAAGCCACACCTTGACGAACCAAGTAATCCGCCAAATCCGTTGCTGTAGAAAAACCACGACGAGCCGCTTCATACATATGTTCTTTGCGAGACTCGATAGCAGGAATCATATCGGCAAACGCACGCAACGACCCTTTTAGAGTATCAACCGTATCAAACAAAGGTTCTTTATCTTCTTGGTTGTCCTTGTTGTAAGCCAAGCACTGAGATTTCATCAGTGTTAGCAAGCCCATCAAATGCCCATAAACTCGACCTGTTTTACCACGCACTAATTCAGGCACATCTGGGTTTTTCTTCTGCGGCATAATCGAAGAACCTGTGCAAAAACGGTCTGGTAAGTAGATAAAGTTAAATTGAGCAGACGCCCACATCACCATTTCTTCTGCCCAACGAGACATGTGCATCATGATGATCGACGCTGTTGAGGTAAACTCAATAGCAAAATCACGATCACTTACGGAATCCAAAGAGTTATAAGTTGGACGTTCAAAACCAAGCAATTCCGCCGTCATATTACGATCGATTGGGTAAGTGGTTCCGGCAAGCGCAGCGGCACCAAGAGGCAAAATATTAATGCGCTTACGGCAATCCACAAGACGCTCATAATCACGCTGCATCATTTCGTACCAAGCCATCAAATGATGACCAAAAGTAACAGGCTGTGCGGTTTGCAAGTGAGTGAAACCAGGCATAATGGTGTCGGCTTCTTTTTCAGCCAAGCTTAAAATACCTTGTTGAAGGCGAGTCACTTCTTCAAGAAGAAAATCCACTTCATCACGCATGTACAAGCGAATATCCGTCGCCACTTGGTCATTACGAGAACGTCCAGTGTGAAGTTTTTTCCCTGTAATACCAATTTTTTGAGTCAGGCGCGCTTCGATGTTCATGTGCACGTCTTCTAACTCAATCGACCATTCAAACTCCCCATTGGCAATTTCTTGTTCGATTTCCGTCAAACCTTGAATAATCTGATCACGCTCTTCTTCTGTTAACACACCGACGCTTGCTAACATTTTGCCGTGGGCAATCGAGCCTTGGATATCCTGTTTTGCCATGCGTTGATCAAACTCAACAGAGGCGGTAAAACGTGCAACAAAAGCATCAACAGGCTCAGAAAAACGACCACCCCATTGCTGGTTTGTGGTTTTATTAGTATCAGTCATTCAATTGGTTCCTAGACAAAATTCAATCAGCTGCCAAGATTACCTTAAGCGCGGCCACTTATAAAGCATCAAGGATGACGATCACGGGCTTAGGGAGTATCATAAGGCGATACGCACTCCCGAAGAATTGCATCCTTCTTCTGTCACTTCATTGATTGGGAAATATTGTGAAAAACAACATTGTCATCGCCACACGAGAAAGCCAACTTGCCCTTTGGCAAGCCGAAAACGTTAAAGCACAACTCGAATCACTGTACCCAGAGCTAACTGTTGAATTACTCGGTATGACGACCAAAGGCGATCAGATTTTAGATTCGCCCTTATCAAAAATTGGCGGTAAAGGCTTGTTCGTCAAGGAGCTTGAAACCGCGCTTCTTGAAGGTCGAGCAGACATCGCCGTGCATTCAATGAAAGACGTGCCAATGGCGTTTCCTGAAGGTTTAGGTTTGGCGGTTATTTGTGAGCGAGAAGACCCAACTGACGCTTTTGTATCAAACCACTTTTCTTCGATTGATGAATTACCTGCAGGCAGTGTGGTTGGCACTTCAAGCTTACGTCGCTCTTGTCAGTTACGAATGAACCGCCCAGACCTTGTCATCAAAGACCTCAGAGGCAATGTGAACACTCGCTTACGTAAACTAGATAATGGCGAATACGATGCTATTATTCTTGCCACAGCCGGCCTTCTTCGCTTAGAGATGCCAGACAGAATTCGTCAAAAAATGTCGGCGGAACAAAGCCTTCCCGCTGGCGGACAAGGCGCTATGGGCATTGAGTGTCGTAGCGATGATACGGAAACGTTCCAATTGCTCGCTCCATTACAACATGAAGAAACGGCCATTCGAGTCACTGCAGAACGAGCCGTCAACGAACGATTAAATGGCGGTTGCCAAGCGCCTATCGCGTGTTTCGCTATATTAGACAACGACGACATTTGGCTCCGCGGCTTGGTCGGCAGCCCTGACGGGAAAGTCATGATTCAAAGCGAAATCCGTGGCCATAAGAGTTCAGCAAAAGAATTAGGCATTGAATTGGCTGAAGATTTGCTCGCCCGCGGCGCAGATAAAATCCTCGACGCTCTTTACCAATAAACTGGACAACAATTAAGTGCAAAACTGCCATATCCTCATCACACGACCAGAGCCAGAAAACACATTGAGTTGTGAGCGTCTTACGGCATTAGGCGCCCAACCAATTGCTTTGCCAATGCTCGAAATCAAAGCGCTAGACAGACCAGCAGATAAGGCGAAAATACAATCACAAATATTCAATATTGATGAATTTCATTATGTTATTTTTGTCAGCAAAAACGCCGCAAGGCTCGCTGCGGATTGGCTAGACACATGCTGGCCAATGCTGCCAGAAAAAGTTCATTGGATTGGTATTGGTCAAGGCACTACGCAAACATTGATTAACGAAGGCATTCCTGCGCTATCAAATCCAGGAAACACAAGTGAAGCGCTATTAGAATGGATGAAACCTGTCAAAATGACAGATCAGAAAGTTCTCATTGTTCGGGGAATCGGAGGCAGAACCACACTTGGTGACAAACTTGAGGAAAAAGGCGCAAAAGTCAGTTATCTTTCACTGTATGAGCGAAAAAAACCTGAATATCATGCTCAAACCTTTTTCATGTTGCCCGATATAGATTTAATATGGGTAACCAGTGGCGACAATCTCATAAATTTATCAGAATACACAGAACAGTATAAACCAGACTGGAAAACACTTCCGATACTCACGCCCAGTGTCAGAGTGAATGATCAAGCAAAGGAATTAGGCTGGTTAAACGCTTCATGCGCATATGGCGCTGACGATAATACTCTAATCAAAGCGACTGAATGTCACACAGGAAAATAGAATGACAGAGAAAACTAAGCACACTCAAGAGCCGGATCAAACAACTGACACTCACGCTTCCACACCTGAAACAGTCAAAACGGATTCTCTGCCATCCGATACGGCTTCAAATGCCAAACCAGAAAAGACCAACACCAACAAAACAGACAAGGCTTCTACCGTAAAAAAAGCCAATCGTTCAGACTCAAAAAAAGCCAACACCACAAACAAGAAAACGTCGAGTGTAAAATGGCTCATCGCTTTCTCTTTACTTTTTTCTATGACCGCAGTCGCCTTAAGTGGCTGGCTATATTATCAAAGTCTTCAAAACACGTTGAGTGAAGACATTGAAAGGTTATCTAGCCAACAAAACCGTTTAAGCAATGCATTGAGTGCGAGCACATTAAGCCAATCTCAACTGCAGCAACTCGCATCCCAAGTCAGCATATTAAACAACAGCAAACAGTCACAAGACGCTATCATCGCCACCGCGCAAACCAATCAAGCGGCTCAATTGGCGTCTTTCGATGCAAAGCTTAACCGATTAGACAACACCACCAAAGAAGACTGGAAGCTTGCTGAAGCAGAATACCTTATCCGCCTCGCCAATCAGCGCTTACTGCTTGAATCAGACACAGCCGGCGCATTGACGTTATTGTCCAGTGCTGACGACATATTAAATGAACTCAAAGACCCTATTACCTTTGCGACCAGAAAAGCACTGGCGAAAGACATGCAGGCATTAGACGCCACAAGTGACTTTGATTTAGAAGGCGCTTATCTCACCTTGAATGCCCTTTATGACAGAGTAACGGAACTACCACAAAGAGAACCTTCTCAGGCATGGCAAGCAGGTAATAACGCAACGGACAATGCAACACATTCAGACACAGATGAAACTCAGTCAACACTGGACAGCTTATGGTCAGGGCTTCGTTCATTAGTGGTCATTAGCTACGACAGCAAACCCATTAAAGCCTTATTGCCGCCAGCGGAATATCAAGAGCTCATCACGGGCTTACAACTGCAAATTGACATTGCACAAGTGTCATTAATCAAACGAGAGAAGGTGATTTATCAACACGCTCTGTCTCGTGTTGAAAATGCCATTGCAGAACACTTCGACACTCAGTCCAATAGCGTGATTGCATTCACACAAACACTGTCAAACATGCAGCAAATAAACCCCGCGCCAGAGCTACCGCAACCAAGAGATTCATTATTGGCTATAACATCATTAATGAAGAGTTGGAACAAACGCGAGCAAAGTGAAGCCTCAGCGGAAACAACAGGAGATGAGCAATGAGAAAACTCCTCTTCTTACTGGTTATTATGATGGCTGTTGGTGGCGTATTAGGGTTACTGATGCGCCAAGACAGTGGCTACGTATTGATTGCTTATAATGGCGTCAAAGTAGAAACCAGCTTTTGGGTGCTGATTCTTGCCCTTGTGATTACTTTATTTGTCATGAGTTGGACAAAGCGCATCTTGTTCATCACCTTAAGGCCAGGCAATTCAATCGCTAAAATTACCGATAATTTGGCTCATAAAAGAGCCTCTCGAAACACCATTCGAGGCATGCTGGAATTGGTTGGTGGCAATTGGAATAAAGCAGAAAAGCTGCTCAAAAACAGCGCTGAGAAAGTTCCTTACCCATTAATTAATTACATCAGTGCTGCCTACGCCGCCAGCGAACAAGACGAACATGAACGTTCCGCCACACTACTGCGTTCTGCTCATAAATCGACGCCTGAAGCCGAGTTTGCCATTGGCTTTGCCCAGAGCCAAATTCAAATGAAACAAGGCCATTATGAAAGCGCCCTTGCCTCATTGTTACGACTTCAAAAATTAAAACCAAAGCACAAACAAATCATTAAGATGTTAGTCACGGTTTATACGAAGCTAAAAGATTGGGACTCTCTTCTTACACTGACACCAATACTGAAGAAAGACGGCATTTTTGATGAAGACAATATGCTGGAGCTTGAGCGTAACGCCTTCCTTGCTTTATTAGATAAAATTAAATTCCGCAGTAAGCTAGGCCAAAACCAGAAAGAATTAGTAGTTGAAGTAGAAAATCTCTGGAACAAGCTAGACACCTTATCCAAAGACGATGAAATGGCCTTACTCTATGCTCAAACTTTAATTCACTTTGGCGATGACCACAGAGCAGAACATTTCATTCGCAACAGTTTAAATAAAAAATGGTCTGAAGGTTTGATTTATGAATACGGAAACATGACCAAAGAAAACCCTAAAAAGTTATTAGCCAACTGTGAAGCGTGGTTAAAAAAAGAGCCTGCCAGCGCGAACTTGTATCTTGTTTGTGGACGTCTATCTCAAGCAATGATGTTCTGGGGAAAAGCGAGAGATTATTACGAACAAGCTTTTTCTCTTGATAATCAAAGCGAAGCCTTACCAGAATTGAGCCGATTGCTAAACGCCATGGGCGATACCAAAGCCAGCCAAGAACTGATTATGGTTAATCTGAATCAAGCAAGTAACCGTTTAAAACCATTACCATTGCCTTAATTCAAATCCTCATGAAAATAAAAAAAGCGGCCATAAACAGCCGCTTTTTTTGTCAGAAACCGCAATGAAAAAGTATTTATTTAAACCGAACAATTAAATCATGCATGCTGTTTGACACTTTCTGCAAGGTTTGGATGCTCACACTTAATAAACCCGATTTCTCTGAGCTGTCTATTGAAAGGTCAGAAATACGAACCACTTGACGGTTAATGTCTTCCGACACTTGAGCCTGCTGCTCCATCGCGGCAGACATCTGGATAGACATATCGGTAATACTCGAAATTTCCCCGACTATATTTTCAAATGCCGCTTCCATCTCAGCAATTTTTTCCAAGCCTAATGTCGCCTCATTCTTACCTTGACGAGCGATGTCCACTGAACTTTGTGCGCCACCTCGCAATGTCGTAATAATATGATGAATGTCTTGCGTAGAAGCTTGCGTTCTTTGCGCTAGTTGGCGTACTTCATCGGCTACGACCGCGAAACCTCGACCATGCTCACCAGCACGTGCCGCTTCAATCGCAGCATTCAATGCAAGAAGGTTTGTCTGCTCTGCAATTTGATCAATAATCTGCGCCACTTCTGCAATCTTCTCAGAGTGATCCGCTAGCTGTTGAACCGTTTGGCTAATATCATTCACGGTATTACTAAGTTGACTAATAGAGTTTCGAGTCGCGTCTAATATGGATTGTCCACTTTCTGCAGAATGAAGTGACGATTTTGCACTGTCTGCGGTAAGCACCACATGCTGTGAACACTCGTTAATCGTAGCCGTCATTTCTTGCATTGCAGCCGCGACGTCTTGCGTTTCATGCTGCTGACTCACCATACTTTTTTCTGTTTCAAGGGTAAGATTTAAGCCGATATTCGATTGCTCTGAAACCTTTAATGATTCATCTTCAAAACGGGTCAAAATCGCATCGATACGTGAAAGCAAACTCTTAACACCAACATCTAATGTCGCTGTATCTAAAGCACGATCTGAATAGGTCACACCAGCAAGAGGATGCATAAAAGAAGTAGAAAGGCGTTTTTTTAACGTGCTTTTCAAGCTCGCACTTTCCATTAGAAACAGACCATTTGCTACTAAACTGCTCGCCACTAAAACACCTGCTCCGTAGTTTAGGTCAACACTGGCTGCGACCGCTGACAATGGTACACCAACACAAGGTAAAAGCACTTTCCATGACATCAACTTATTAGGTAAAACACGTTTCCCTTTACGAATATCTTGGTAGATTTTTTCTGCTCGCGACACATCGTCTCGACTTGGCATTGTTCGCACTGACTCATAACCAACGACGATTCCAGCTTCCATAACAGGAGTTACATAAGCATCTACCCAGTAAAAATCACCATTTTTACAGCGGTTCTTTACCAATCCCATCCATGCCTTACCTTCTTTCAAGGTATTCCACATAATCTGAAACGCCTCTTCTGGCATATCTGGGTGACGTACTAAATTATGGGGACTTCCAATTAGCTCCTCTTTTTTGAAGCCACTAATCGCCGTAAAAGCATCATTACAATGAACAATGATGCCTTTTAGGTCGGTTGTGGAAACAAGTTTTACATGCTCTTCAAAAGTTTTTTCTTGAGAAGTAATCGGAGTGTTTTTACGCATTGATGGCGTCCTTTTAGGCAGAGTTCCATGGTATAAATTAATGATGGTAACCTTAATTCTAGATGACTATATAGCTATAACAAATATAAAATACTTTTATAGCACACTGTCTACTCTTACCTCCTGATAACTCGATTTAGCCAACGAGTCATCACTGGTAATAAAGACATGGGAATTTGTAAAGCCCCAGCCATAGGTAAAAAGGCGGGGCCAAGTAATACTCCTGCTACACTGTAAGTCAGCAATACATTACGATTCCCTGCGGTAATAGCCGCCGTCAGCGCCTCTTCTTTTCCCTTATGCCTGAAGCATAAATAAGCCACAAAAAAGAATAAAAGGCACAATCCCGTTGCGACAATAAAGTACTGCAAAGCGTCAGCAGGCTTCTGATCAAACAGCACTCTGAAGCTGCCGATCAGACCGAACGGAAACGCAAACACTAAAATAATCGTGTAAGGAGATACCTTGATTAAAAAACGGTTGAGTTTTTCTTCTGAAAAAAAGGAATGCACAGCAAAAGAAAACATCATTGGCCCAAAGATAAACACAATAAGGCGTGTTATGTAGCTCCCCCAATCAAGCTCTATTTGGCCTGCTTGAAAGAAAAATAAGGTCAAGATAATGGCAACAGGTAAGAAAAGAGTGGTGGCTATTGTCATCGCCATGGCTTGCATACTGTCAAAACCGAGCGTTCGAACAATCGCAGGTGTTGCAAACAAAGAACCTGTCGCTGCCACGCCAACAACGGCCAATAAAAGATCTTGCTCAAACGATAAAAGCCAACCTATGACACCAATCAGACACATAAAAAACAACGAATGCAGCATGGCATAAACCCAAATAGACAAACCACACAGTTGTTTGATGAGCGCATTTTGCTTCATTCCAAGCAAGGTAAACGTCATAAGAGCAAACAAGATAAAAGGCAATACGGGGAAAAAAGCAAGAGACAAAGACGGTAAAAGAAAACCTAGAACAGCAAAGAGAAACACCAGTAATAGAGAATGGCGTACAACAAAACGCAGCATAAATTAGGACCTTTTTAAAAGCAGCCCTAAAAAAACCAACATTGGTTATTTTTTCAAACTGCCGTAGATTTTATTGTTTTCAGGTAACTCAGCGTCTTCCAGTGGCCAACCCGCTGTTGCACGATTGAATGCCGCACGAAGTGCCTTAAGCTCATCAGTCTGCTCTAATGTTTTTGCTCGCTGAGCACTGACTTTATAAGAGGTCGGAAATTGTATCAAATTATTCTTCATAAATTTTCTCTATCAAAGCATTGTCTAGATATTTATCGACACTCCATGGATAATCTTTAATAAACCTATTAATCATGCCGATGAGAAACTTATGAAATTTTTAATCTCTCCAGCAAAGACTCTGGACTTAACATCTGAGCCAACTTACAAGGCGTTCAGTCAGCCTGAGCTGCTTGATGACGCTCAACAGCTTATTAACACCATTTCGCCTTACACTCCTGCAGACATTGCCAGTTTAATGAAGCTAAGCGACAAACTTGCCACACTGAATGTCTCTCGTTATCAAGAATGGCAAAAAGAGCACTCCCAAGACAACAGTCGACCTGCAGTCTACACCTTCATGGGCGATGTTTACACTGGCTTAGATGCTTATTCACTGAGTCAAGACGACATGGAATACGCTCAACAATCATTGAAAATCCTTAGCGGTTTATATGGCATATTAAAACCTCTCGATTTAATGCAAGCCTATCGCTTAGAAATGGGCACAAGATTGAAGAACGAGCGTGGCACCAATCTTTATCAATTTTGGGGAGACATTATCGTCGATAAATTGAATAACGCATTAGAAGAGAATGAGTTACTGGTCAACCTTGCCTCTAATGAATACTTCAAAGCGGTGAATACGAAAAAGCTCAAGTCCACACTAATCAGCCCAAATTTTCTCGATGAGAAAAACGGACAATTTAAAGTAATCAGTTTTTATGCCAAAAAAGCGCGAGGATTAATGGCTCGCTACTTGATTGAAAACCGTTGCGAAACCTTGGACGAATTGAAAAAATTTGATTTGGCAGGTTACCGCTACGATCCAACTCAATCCACTGCGAACGCACCAATTTTCATTCGACCTGAAAGCGCTCAACCGCAGAAATAAAACACCAAAGAACCGATTGGTCAGACCCACTGACCAATCGTCACACGGTCATTGCCACCCAAATCTTGAAAGCTTTCCACCTTAACAAACCCAGCTTCTATAAAGCGTCTCTGGACTTCAGATGCTTGATCGTAACCATGCTCAAACATCAAATACCCCTTGGGTAAAAGGAAACCTTGTGCCGCCGAAATAATATGCTCTATGTCCGCCAAACCATGGTTTTCTGCAACCAAAGCGCTTTTTGGCTCGAAGCGCACGTCACCTTGGGACAAATGTTCGTCTTCTGGGTCTATATAAGGTGGATTCGAGACAATCAGATCAAACCGCTCTGTTTTCTCCAACGAATCAAACCAACTGCTTTGTATAAATTCGGCATTCTGAATACGGTTTCTTTTCGCATTGCGTGTCGCCAAGGCAACAGCCTCATCAACTAAATCAACGCCAATCACCTTAGACATTGGCAGCTCGGATGCGAGCGACAAAGCAATCGCGCCTGTTCCTGTTCCGAGATCCAAAATGCGTACAGTTTTTCCCTCTTCCATTACCGACAAAGCAACTTCCACCAGCCGCTCTGTGTCTGCTCTTGGAATCAAGGTGCACGGCGCCACTTCGATATCTAACGCCCAAAAAGCTTGGTGACCCAACAAATAAGCAACAGGCTCGCCCTTTTCACGACGCTTAAGCAAAGCCTCAAAGACTTCAATAACCGTCACTTCAACCTGTTTTTCAGGCCAAGTATAAAAATACGAAGTGGGCACATCGAGCACATGAGCCAAAAGAAGCTGAGCGTCTAATGGGCCTGTGTCTGAGACAAAAGTAAGGCGCTCTGAAGCGCCTTTTAATAATTCATCAATTCGCATGGACGATTAATTCTCACCACTTAAAGCGGCAAGCTGCTCAGCTTGGAATTCGTTCACAAGCGGATTAATCAATACATCCACATCACCAGCAACGATTTCATCTAGCTTGTATAAGGTTAAGTTGATGCGATGATCTGTTACTCGACCTTGAGGGTAATTATAAGTACGAATACGTTCTGAACGGTCACCGCTACCCACCAAAGACTTACGCGCTTCCGATTGCTCACTTGCCGCTTTATCTTGTTCCGCTGCTAACAAACGAGACGCCAATAGCGACATGGCTTTCGCACGGTTTTTGTGCTGAGAACGCTCTTCCTGACATTCGACAACGACACCAGTCGGAATGTGCGTAAGGCGAATTGCAGAATCGGTTTTGTTGACGTGCTGACCACCGGCACCTGACGCACGAAACGTATCCACTCGAAGATCCGATTTATTAATGACAATATCGTCCACTTCGTCCATTTCTGGCATCACAGCCACGGTACAAGCAGACGTATGAATACGACCTTGGGATTCAGTGGCAGGTACGCGCTGAACGCGATGAGCACCCGACTCGAACTTCAGTTTAGAATACGCGCCTTCGCCAACAATCCGAGCAATGACTTCCTTATAACCGCCGTGTTCGCCTTCGCTGGCGCTGATAATTTCTACTTTCCAACGTTGCGTTTCAGCGTAACGGGAGTACATACGGAATAAGTCACCAGAGAAAATAGATGCTTCGTCTCCGCCGGTACCAGCACGCACTTCCAAGAAAACGTTTTTCGAGTCATTTGGATCCTTCGGCAACAAGAGCTTTTGCAAAACCAGTTGCAGGTCCTCTTTTTGTTGTTGACCAGCTTTGTATTCTTCGACGCCCATTTCTTTGATGTCTGGGTCCGCGTCATTCATCATCAACTCAGCTTCAGCAATATTTTCATCTATTTGTTGAAATTCATTGAAGCATTTTACGACAGGCTCAAGTTCGGCGTATTCTTTTGAGTAAGCACGAAACAAATCTTGATCCATAATGACTTCGGCAACACCGAGTAACGCCGCCAATTCGTCATAACGGTCGGACAAACTTTCTAACTTTAACTTAATCGATTCTTTCATTTTTTAATTGTCTTTTTCTTCGTAAATGCCCAATACATTTGAGGCAATTGTTAATGCATCCTGATCTGCGTCGGCTCCCGCGTCTCGCAGATATCGAGTCGGTGCATGTATGAGTTTATTCATTAAACCATGAGCCAGTTTATTGATCACTTGCTCCGGTGTTTGCCCCATTTCAAGGCCTTTCAGTGCTTTCTCTAATTCTGTATTTTTTATGTCGTCTGCCGATTGTCTGAAGGCCACAATAAGGTCAGAGACTTTTCGAGATTCAACCACGCGTCGATAGGCATCGACACCTTCTTCTATCATTTGCTCAGCGGCTTTTGCTGCATCTTGCCTTGCTCTGACGTTTTCTTCAATCACGGAATGAAGGTCATCAACCGTATAAAGGTACGCGTCTTTAACGTCTTCAACCTCTGGCTCAATGTCTCGAGGCACGGCTATATCAATCAGTAACATTGGAGAATGTCGGCGTTTCGCTGTCGCACGCTCAACCATACCTTTACCAATAATCGGTAACTGACTGGCTGTTGAGGAAATGACAATATCGGCCTGGGAGAGATAATCACCAATATCTCCCAACATAATGGCTTCAGCATGTAATTCGTTCGCCAACGTTTCTGCACGAGCCAAGGTTCTATTAGCAACAATAATCCGCTTTATGCCATTTTCTTTCAGGTGACGAGCAACCAGTTCTATTGTTTGTCCTGCGCCTATCAATAATGCGGTGCTATTACGGATATCGGCAAAGATACGCTGCGCCAAACTCACTGCAGCAAAGGCAATCGAAACGGGGTTCTCACCAATGGCCGTATCGGTTCGAACGCGTTTCGCAACCGAAAAAGAACGTTGAAATAGAGACTCTAACTCAGGCCCAAGGCAATTGCCTTCTTGAGACACGGCATAAGCAGATTTCACTTGCCCCAATATTTGTGGTTCACCAAGAATCAATGAATCTAAGCCAGATGCCACGCGCATCACATGCCGAACGCTGTCATCATCACGGTGTGTGTAGCAATATTGAGCAAGATCGGCGACATCAAGACCGTGATATTCGCTCAACCATTCGACGACGTCATCAGACTTTTCTAAATCTTCCACTGAACAGTAAAGCTCTGTTCTATTGCAAGTAGAAACAATCACAGCCTCATTGGCTTTTTTCGCAGAGATAAGAGAAGACAAAGCCTCAATCATTTTTTCAGGCGCAAAAGCCACTCGCTCACGTATCGCAACGGGAGCGGTTTTATGATTTACACCGACAGTAATTAGTGGCATTCAGGACTCTTCTCAAAAACCGAGATTTTAGGACATCACACGATAAAGCGCAGCTTCAACATGGCTCTTTACACAAAGAAGACACATTATACGAGAAATCCTCTTTTTTTCGCACCCCATTCACTCAATAAAAGTAATAGGATTAATTTATAGTTGTCACTGACATATTGCGCTGCGAACGATACCATAAGGGTCATATGAATTTAGCACCGAGAAAAAACATGCCATCACCGTTAACGAACCAACAAAAAGGTAACGCTGCGTTTCTTAACAGAAAGTGCGTCTTCCTGCTTGCTGTGTTCTTGAGTGCACCACTTCTCAGTGCTTGTAACCAAAATACGATTAAAAGCGACACAACAAACCTTGCTATAGAAGACGCTCAACCATCCCAAACGCCTGCAGATCAAATTGAAGCACTCCTTGAAGCTGAATTCACACTCCAAAGAGAAGGTCCAAATAAAGCATTTGAACCTTTTTATGAATTAGCCAAAACATCGCGTGACGTTACGCTCGTATCCAGATTAACGAAAATTGCCGTTGCTGCGCAAAACAATGAATACATAGAGCAAAGCTCCGATTTGTGGCTGTCTATTGAACCATCAAGTGAGCAAGCTTACTCATTAAAAATACAAGTATTAACCAATGGCCAAAGAGACAGTGATGTCGCAACAACCTTAATGAATGCCATCGATCATAATGCCTCTTTGCGCTTTCTTCCCCTTTACCTTGAAGACAACATAAGAGACGGCGATAAAGTTAAAACCATAGAAAACGCAATTGCTGCGTTACCCATCGAATATCAGCATGATCAATATATACAACTCAGCCATGCGCATATTTTATTGCTTGCGGGACAGTATGAATCTGCCATTCAATTATCGGAACAACTTTTTACAAGAGCAGACACAGACAAAAGTGAAGCTCTGCATTTAATTTTAGCCTTCAGTCAAAAAAACATTGGTGCACTTGAAGACGCCATTAGCACCTTATTTAGCGCGGCAAACGTTTTTCCAAAGAACACTCGCATTATCATTCCACTGATAGACTTTCTCGTTGAAAATGACAACGTTGAAAAAGCCGTCAACGTCTACCAAGAAGCGAACTTTGAAACAGAAGAGCAGCTACAAGTGGGTATTAATGCCATGCGTACATTACTAGAGCATAAGCAACCAAAATACGCGCTAGCGATTGCCATGAGCTTGCCTAAAAACCAATTGGGGTTAGCCAATCAAGTGAAATACCTCACCGCCATTTCACTGGCTGACTTAGGCGATAAAGCCGACGCTATAAAAATCATGAACCAGGTTGACGGTAACCTTCGATCTCGGGCGACTCGCCATTTAGTGTTGTGGCTTTATGATGAGAACCAAGAAGCCATAATCAACGATGTGGTATTAAGCAGGACATTACGAAAAAACCTACCAGAACAGGCGATCTTAACGGGCCAATACCATGAAGACCGAGGCAACTTGGCGTTGTCTTATGATTTGGTTGCTCGGTCATCTGACGCACTGCCTGAGTCAAACGCCCTACGTTACAGAAAAGCATTGTTGGCGGAAGCATTAGACGATTGGCAAACAACGGAAACCGAATTAAAAATTTTATTGCAAAAAGAGGCCGATAATCCTCAATACCTTAACGCTCTAGGTTATACCCTTTTGACACGAACCAAGCGTATAGATGAAGCCATGTCGTACATCGAATCGGCTTATGAAAAGGCCGAAGACGACCCTGCGATTATAGACAGTTTAGGCTGGGGGCACTTTTTGAAAGGTGAACTAGAACAAGCGTCTTACTTTTTAAAGAAAGCATGGACTATGCTACAAAATGCTGAAATTGCAGCCCATTACGGAGAGTCACTTTGGAAACAACGCCACTACAAACAAGCGACTAAAATATGGGAAATGGCACTAGAAAGCCAACCAGACTCTCCTTTACTATTAGAAACCATTAATCGGCTTTCCCCTTCTTTACTAGATCAACAGCGAAATGAAACACGACAGGATGATATTTCATGACTTATCGCGCACTTTTTATCTCTGCTATCGTACTTATTCTTAGCGCTTGCAGCTCGAAGCCGTCAGGACCAACAACTCCGCCTCCAACAAGTATCGACGCCATACAGAAGTGGGAAACATCCGGCCGCGTTGGCATTCGAACATCTGACGATGCTATTTCAGGCAACTTCAATTGGCAAACAGATCCAAACTCCTTTGCATTAAAAATTGTTGGTCCTTTTGGGCAAGGCGCAACCAAACTAGACCAGACCAATGATGGCGTTGTGACATTGGCGTATAAAGACACAGAAATCAAAGGCGACAATGCCGCAACCTTATTACATCAAGAGCTGGGCTGGGAATTTCCTGTGGAACAAGTCACCTATTGGATTCGCGGTTTAGTGGCGCCTTCTGATTCAACCACAGTTCCAACGTCAAAGGCTCAGATCACACTTGATCCAGAGACAGAATTACCAGAAACCATCAAACAAGACGGTTGGTTGGTCACCTATTCTAGCTTTACTGAAGTGGATGGGTTGTTATTGCCGCGTAAGATGCAAGTTTCCAACCCGCCTTTTAAGGTGAATTTGATTATTAACCAATGGACGATTCAATAACGTTATGCGACTCCCTTCTCCTGCCAAATTAAATTTGTTTTTGCACATCACTGGAAGACGAGAAGATGGTTATCACGAATTGCAAACTCTTTTCCAGTTTATCGATTTATGTGACAACCTCGAATTCACTCTCAAGCATGACAATCAAATCAATATCACACCCGATATTGTCGGCGTTCCTACGGCTGACAACCTCATTTATAAAGCGGCAAAACTGCTTCAACCTTATCGAAAAAATGCTCAACTAGGCATTCACATTTCCTTAGAAAAACAATTACCTATGGGCGGTGGAATCGGTGGTGGAAGTTCAAATGCAGCAACGACATTATTAGCACTAAACACCCTTTGGGAATGCCGCCTTTCGCTTGACGAACTCGCTCAGCTGGGCGTTACTTTAGGTGCAGATGTACCTGTTTTTGTGAGAGGGTTTTCTGCGTTTGCCGAAGGCGTTGGAGAGCAGCTAAGAAAAGTTGAACCGCCAACACCTTATTTTGTTCTCCTAAAACCCAACTGCCATGTCTCAACTGGTCAAATTTTTACCGATAAATATTTGACAAGAGACACCCCTCCCATCAAAATGTCGCACGCTTTAGAGCTGGGTGGGCATAATGACTGCTTAAATGTCGTCAGAAAGCACAATCCCGAGGTTGATGAAGCGTATTTATGGCTGAAAAGTCATGGTGACGCAAAGTTAACTGGAACGGGAGCTTGCTTGTTTTTGGCAGTAGAGCATTTAGACGATGCCAAGCGGCTCCAAAAAGCCATACCAGATAAATGGGAAAGCTGGATTTGTCGAGGTTGTAACACCTCTCCGACTCACGATGCATTAACGAGATGGATCGAACAAAATCAAGCTGACGCAATACGCTAAAAGCTGTTTATTACTTTATCGTCATCGCTATAAATTACAAAGGTATACACTGTGTCAAAGTTGATGGTTTTCACCGGCAATGCCAATCCTGAACTTGCCCGTAGAGTCGTACGACGTTTAGGGCTACCAATGGGAAATGCGACCGTTGGTAAGTTTAGCGACGGAGAGATTGCAGTTGAAATCAATGAAAACGTTCGAGGTAAAGACGTTTTTATCATTCAATCAACTTGTGCACCAAGTAATGACAACTTAATGGAATTGATTGTCATGGCAGACGCGTTACGTAGAGCCTCTGCCGCTCGTGTAACGGCGGTTATTCCTTATTTTGGTTACGCTCGCCAAGATCGTCGAGTACGTTCTGCGCGTGTACCTATCACTGCAAAAGTAGTGGCCGACATGATATCTGCGGTAGGAATCAACCGAGTATTAACGGTGGATCTACACGCGGATCAGATTCAGGGCTTTTTTGATATTCCTGTTGATAACGTTTATGCAACACCATTATTACTGGATGATTTGCAAAGACAAGGTTACGAAAACATCAGTGTTGTTTCTCCTGATGTAGGCGGTGTTGTCCGTGCCAGAGCTTTCGCAAAAATGCTGGATGACGCCGACTTAGCCATTATTGACAAACGTCGCCCACGAGCGAACGAAGCTCAAATTATGCATTTGATCGGTGATGTAGAAGGCAAAACCTGTGTGTTAGTTGATGACATGTGTGACACAGGTGGAACATTGTGTGCAGCAGCAAAAGCTTTAAAAGAACACGGCGCCGCAAAAGTACTGGCTTATTGTACTCACCCTGTTTTATCAGGGAAAGCCATTGAAAATGTTAAGAATTCTGTGCTCGATGAGTTAGTTGTGACTGATACTATCCCATTGACACAAGAGGCGCTTAATTGCCCTCAAATACGCCAGTTGTCGATGTCTGACATTATGGCGGAGGCTGTTCGTCGTGTATGCAACGAAGAGTCTATCAGTGCCATGTTTGGGGCCTAATCCAAACACATACGCTCGGAACGGGTCGCAGTTTTGGGCACAAACTTTATTATTATTAGGAAAATATCATGTCATTATCTATTAATGCCGTAGCACGTACTGAAGAAGGTAAAGGTGCGAGCCGCCGCCTTCGTAACCAAGGCCTAGTGCCAGCCGTTATCTATGGTGGTAAATCAGCTCCAAAATCAATCTCTTTCAAAGATAACGAATTGCTAAAAGCAGTGTCTACTCCAGGTTTCTTAACAGGCTTAGTAGAAGTATCTGTTGATGGCAAAAAAGCTGAGAAACTTCTTGTTAAAGCACTACAACGCCACCCAGCAACAGGCGATGTAATGCACATGGACCTTCAGCGCGTTCAAAAAGATCAACCAATCACTACTCGCGTTCCTCTAAGCTTCATCAATGCAGCTCAAAGTGAAGGTGTTAGTAAGCAAGGTGGTCGTTTGACTATCGAATCAAAACTTGCAGAAGTTCGTTGTTTACCAGCTGACTTGCCTGAAGCTTTGATCATTGATGCAATCAATGGCCAAATTGATCAAATTTTCCACTTATCTGACGTAACACTGCCTAAAGGTGTTGAGTTGGTTGCTTTGCTTAAAGGTGAAGATCATAACCAACCTATCGCTCGTATTGGTAAGTCTAAACGATAAGATAATTCATTGAAGGCAGCATTGTGGCAAGTTTCAGATTATTAGTCGGCCTAGGTAATCCTGGCAACGAATACGAAAATACTCGCCATAATGCTGGCGCTCAATGGATCGAAGCATTGGCTCAACAGAGCCAATGCTCTCTTCGTTCTGAAAAAAAGTTCTTTGGCCTGTTTGGCAAAGTTCATATAGCTGGTGAAGAATGCTATTTACTCATTCCCACCACCTATATGAATTTAAGCGGTAAAGCGGTTCAAGCCGTTTACCAGTTTTATAAAATCCTTCCTGAAGAAATCCTTGTGATTCATGACGAATTAGACATTCCGCCTGGCACGGTTAAATTAAAAAAAGGCGGTGGACACGGCGGACACAACGGACTCAAAGACATTATCGCTAGACTCGCGAACAACCGAGAGTTTGGACGACTTAGAATCGGTATTGGTCATCCCGGTCATGCAAGCCAAGTGGCTAACTATGTATTAAAAAAAGCATCACCAGACGACTACACTAAGATAGAAAAAACAATTGATGAATCATTGCGCTATGTAGAGGATATTGTCAGAGGCAACTTAAGCCCTGTCATGAACCAGCTACACAGCTTCAAAGCATAACCACTTACTTATTTTAGGAATCTCATTATGGGTTTTAATTGCGGCATCGTTGGCTTACCTAACGTTGGTAAATCCACTTTATTCAATGCACTAACCAAAGCAGGAATCGGTGCAGAGAACTTCCCATTTTGTACCATTGAGCCAAACGCAGGCGTTGTCGCGATGCCAGATCCTCGCCTAGACGCTTTAGCTGATATCGTGAAGCCTGAAAAAGTTCTAGCAACAACAATGGAGTTTGTTGATATCGCAGGCTTGGTTGAAGGTGCGTCAAAGGGCGAAGGTCTGGGCAACAAATTTTTGGCCAACATTCGCGAAACAGATGCCATTGCACACGTTGTTCGCTGCTTTGAAGACGAAAATGTCATTCACGTCTCAAACCATGTAAACCCTAAAGCAGATATTGAAGTCATTAACCTTGAGCTGATTTTTGCGGATATTGAATCCGTTGATAAGCAAATTTTTCGCACAGGCAAAAACGCAAAAAGCGGCAACAAAGAAGCCATAGCGCATAAAGCTTTCCTTGAAGGCATCAAAGAACATTTAGAAAATGGCCTTCCTGTGCGCTCCATGTCTTTCTCTGACGATCAAATGAAAGAAGTGCGCGCAATGCACCTCTTAACGACCAAGCCAACCATGTACATTGCGAACGTGGCAGAAGATGGCTTTGAGAATAATCCGTATCTAGATCAAGTACGTGAAATTGCTGAAGCTGAAGGCGCTATGTTAGTGCCAATTTGCAACCAACTAGAAGCTGAAATTTCTGAGTTAGACGCTGAGGAAATGAAAGAGTTTCTCGATGAAATGGGAATGGAAGAACCAGGGCTGGATCGCGTTATCCGTGCAGGCTATGAACTTCTCGGCCTTCAGACCTACTTTACAGCAGGCGTAAAAGAAGTTCGAGCTTGGACAGTCAAACAAGGCGCAACAGGCCCTCAAGCCGCTGGTGTCATTCATACGGACTTTGAAAAAGGCTTCATTCGTGCTGAGGTCGTAAGTTATGACGATTTCATCCAATATAAAGGGGAAAGCGGCGCGAAGGAAGCTGGTAAATGGCGCTTAGAAGGCAAGGATTACATCGTAAAAGATGGTGACGTCATGCATTTCCGCTTTAATGTTTAATCAATTCCAAACATTTTAAGAAAAACACTTGACCCATTAACGGGTTATATGAATAATATCGCGCCACAGAGACAGCAGATCAGTTTGTATTTGCTGTTTTTTGTGTCGGTCTATTGGGGTATCGCCAAGCGGTAAGGCAACAGGTTTTGATCCTGTCATGCGTAGGTTCGAATCCTGCTACCCCAGCCATTAGACGAAGGCTATGTAGCTCAGTTGGTTAGAGCACATCACTCATAATGATGGGGTCACTAGTTCGAATCTAGTCATAGCCACCATAATTCGATTATTGGGGTATCGCCAAGCGGTAAGGCAACAGGTTTTGATCCTGTCATGCGTAGGTTCGAATCCTGCTACCCCAGCCAT